>JANQJH010000281.1 GCA_028281705.1 Verrucomicrobiales bacterium | reverse complement strand
TTACGGGAAGCTGCGGCTATCGTACGATTCGTATTTTTCATAAGACGTCAAGTATGCACGCTGAGTGGCGTGCTTGCTTGACGTTCTTCATGCCATCTACCATTTTTCGTCCCTTCGGGACTGGGAGCTGGACAGCACGCTTATTCTAGTGCGATTACAGGAAATCCTCACATACTGCGAGATCGACTAGAAATTGATGATGGCGCAGAGTATATATTTGGCGCGCCTCGGTGATCTTGACGGGATTGCCTCCTGACCGCGATGAACCGGCCGCATGGCAAGGATGCGGAGCCGATGGCAGGAGCGACTTGGTATCCAGGTTCGGCGACCGACTGATCAATTCGGCGTTCGCAGGGGCGCATCATGATGCTCCGTCGACTGGGAGCACGGGTATTCGCACACAGAGAAACCTCGACGACAGCTAAACAAAGAGCTTGAAAACAGATTAGTTAGAAAGGTATACTCCCATTCGAGACGTCATGGAGTAAATCGTGGTATTGTGCTTATGCGTGTAGCTAAACTGGACTTGCCTCTATTTCGTTTTCCTCTCCCGAACGCCATCCCTTGGTAATGTATGATTCATGTTGATCGAAACCGTGTTCCGCGCCCGAAGGCGCTCGCCCCAAGTCGTGTGCGAAAATATTTGGAGGGCTATGAAAAGCGGCGCAAGCTGCCCTCGCGTTGGCTTGATGCGAAGGCAGATCTTTTCGAGTTGTTTCATGGCAAATGTGCCTTTTGCGAACGAGGGCTGCACAACAAAATGGAGGGTGATGTTGAGCATTTTCGCCCCAAAGGCGGCGTTCTGACGGCCAATGGCCAACATCTGAAGTCACATTATCCATGGCTCGCCTACGAGTGGACAAACCTCTACTTGATCTGTCGCACTTGTAATTTCGCGAAGCGGGACCGCTTTCCGATTGATGGTGAGTATTGTGAAGTTGGAGCTGATCCCAAGGATCTCGCTGACGAGAAACCATTGTTGTTGGATCCTTGCGTTGACTATCCGGAATCCGCACTTGTGTTTGATGATCGCGGTTTTGTCTCCGGTGAAACCGAGCAGGCGCGGGTGACTATCGACATCTTCGACCTCAACCGGTCTGAACTTGCCAAGGAACGGCTAATGGCCTGTAAACGTGCCGCTGCAGCCGATGATCCGCAGGTCGGCGATGAACAGCCCTTCGCGGCAGCCATTCGGCAATACATCCTTCGTCGCCGGCCCGATCTCGCCGACTTGCGGAAGGAACAATTTGCGCGCACCCGGAAAGTGAGCACTGAAGAGAGCGAGGCGAAGTACGAAGCTTATCAGGCGCACGTCCGTTCGCAGGACGATTACTCCGTTGAAGATGACTCGGCCGTTGGGAAGATGCACAGCCGACGCCGCGTGGTCACGCGAATCGAACTTGAGAATATTCGTGTTCACAAAGAACTCGATCTACAGCTTCATGGATCCCTCGAAGGCGGCTGGACCATGATTTTGGGAGAGAACGGCACCGGTAAGTCCACTGTGTTGCACGCTCTGGCGCTCGCCTTGGTTGGTAGCCGCGCTAAGGATGTGTTGGGTATCGAGCTCGGCGGACTCGTACGGCGCGGAGCAGCTGAAGGCATGGTGCGCGTACACATCAGCGGGTCATCCGATCCTGTAGTTTTGCGAGTCAAGGGTGACGATGCGGAGATCATCGAAGGGGGTGATAGTGTCCGGTTCCTTCTCCTGGCGTACGGGGCGACCCGGCTGCTGCCGCGTTTGGGCCACAAGCCTCCCGATTACGGATCCCAGTTCATTCACGTGAAGAACCTGTTCGATCCCTTCCTTCCACTCGCGGATGCGACGAAATGGGCGACGACCGAGATCTCCGATTCGGTTTTTTACGACACGGTGGCACCTACCCTGGGGCGCCTCCTTGGCTTGAGCGAGAGCGAGAAAGTTGACCGGAGGGACGACAGCCTCATTATTCAACATCATGACAGCTGCGAACCGTTGGAACGCGAGAGCGATGGTTACCAAGTGATGGTTGCCTTGGCATGCGATATTTTTCGCGTGATGTTAGAGCGGAGCGAGGAACTTGCCGTCGCCGAGGGAATCGTACTCCTCGATGAAATTGGCGCACATCTTCATCCAAGATGGCAAATGCGAGTCGTACAGTCGTTTCGCGAAGCGCTACCGAATGTGCAATTCATCGCCACGACACACAACCCTCTCTGTCTGCGGGGCATGCAGGACGGAGAGATTATCGTCATGGCACGAGATGATCAAAACGGTGTCGTGCCAATCACCGATCTCCCGCCGATCTCCAGCCTGCGAACGGATCAAATTCTTACTTCGGAGCACTTCGGCCTTTCCAGCGCCTATGACCCGCGTTACGAACGGCTGTTCGAGCGTTACTACGAACTCCTCCGCAAATCGAGGAAGAGCAAAAAGGACCACGAACTGATTCGACGGTGTCGCGAAGTTCTCGAATCGCTGGAACTGATGGGCGTGAATCGGCGAGAGCGGTTGATGCTGGAGGCGATCGATCGCTACTTGGCGGACAAGCCTGAGTTGCTTGATATAGACGAGCGTCGAGAAAGGAGGCGACGGCTCGATACCGAACTCGACACGATTCTCGAGGAAGTGGGGGCATGATTCGTATCAAGCGCAACCAACCGGCGCCGCCTGCCCTGCTCACGGCCGGGGCTAACGAGTTGGCCGACGCCACCGGTCACTACGACTTGCCAATTGGCGAGCGCGATCCAGAGCACCTGTCGTCGAGCTACTTCAAGGCCTACAATGCAAGCGGCGTCAAACCGACGCTGAATGAGATGTTCCATCGGAAGTGCGCTTATTGTGAGACCAAAGCGATGCCCAGCGGCTACTTTGCCATCGAGCACTTTCGCCCCAAGGCGAGTGTCAAGATCGGACGCTCGTTGCAACCGCCCGGCTATTGGTGGTTGGCGGCGGTGTGGGACAATCTCGTGCCGGCGTGCAATCAGTGCAATAGCTCGCACAAGGGCAATCTCTTTCCGGTCGCAGGCACCAGGGCCACGACACCCGATGCCAGCTTGAGTGCGGAGCGTCGACTCCTGGTCCATCCATGTCGGGACGATGCCGAAGTTCACTTCGAATTCCGATCTACAGGGGAGATCCTGGGAAAGACCCGAAAGGGCAATGAATCGATCGACGTATACGGACTCGCCCGATCTGATCTGACGGAAGATCGCAAGACGTGGATTAGGCGGGCTGTCAAGCTTCAGGAGGATAAGACGAGGAAAACGGTCGTTGCCCACCAGCAAGGATCGAAGACAGATACGCAGCTCGCTGACGAAATCAGAGCTCTGATGGAACTTCGCTCCGACGAGGCTGAATACGCCGGCGCCGCGCGTCAGATCACTTCCGCTACCGTTAGCCAGATTGCCACCTACCTAGACGTCTCGCTTGGCACTCAGATTGACGCGTTCGTCAACGACCATGCCTCACCAATAATCGATGAGCCGGAACCTGAAGAGGATGTTGAGGACGCCCTCGATGAACTACTTGCAACATTAGTCGGCTGACCATGCGAAAAGGTGGAGTTCACGCAACCGTCTGGCAACACGCCGTCAGGCCAGCGGAGCGGTAGAGGAGTCCTGCCCGCGGGAAACGCCAGGAAATCATTCTACTGAATCGTCAAACCGGCGGCTCATTTGGCCTGGGCTTGTTGATCCCGTCGCCGTCCCTGGTTACCCTTTTGCCCCATGAGAGGACAACTCGCAATGATTGGCCTGATCGTGGCGCTTGTGATCACCACCATGATGTCCAGTCGCCCCAGTGCCGAGCGGCACAGGGAGCCGAGAGTTCGCGGGCAGGGAGATACTGGACAGGTTGGGATCAGTTCCGAATTGCAAGCGGTTGACGCCGATCAAAGTAGTTTGCTTTCTCCCCGGCTGCCTCGTGAGGAATCTCCTGGGGAGCTTTTCGAAGTCGCTTTGGAGGGCCTCAAGCCGAAGGCCCTGGAGTTGATCATGGATTGGGAGCAGCAGTCGAAGCACCCGCTCGATTTGCACGGCATGAACGATGATGCCTTTGGCTACTTCTTGCCCAAGCCAAACAAGGTGGGTGAAGAGAAGCTCAATTTGATGCTCCTGTCAGGACTGAAGACGAGTGGTTACCCCATCGAGGGTGAACTGAATGATGAGGAAATTGCCAGGGCCCGCCAAGCCTTGGATTGGCCGGCCAATGACCGGGCGGTTGTGATCTTTCCCAGGCTTCGGAGAGGAGGTTCCGTTGACCGGGTGATCCTGAACAACGACGCGCGAAAGGGAGAACTGTGGATTGGCGATGACGGAGGGTTTGAATTGAAGGGGCACCATACGACGATGCTTGAAGCCGGGGACCACCGCTTTTCCCATTTGTTACCCGAAGAAACCGAGTGAGAGGGCTACACGCTCTGTGAGATTCTGATAGTGTTTCTAATCATGGACCCGTGGATCCAATCGCTCTTTTTTGGGAATGTTAAGCCGAATACGACATTTATTCATCTGGCGGTAGGAAGGCATCGGGCAGGCTGGATTGCCAGCGTTCGGCGGCATCTGGATTCTGGCGGGCCCATTGGGCGGCGGCGTTTTTCGCGGCCCAGGATCTCAGGGGGCCAATGGGGAGCGACTCGACCCAAGCGGTGGCTGCTTTGGGATCGTGATGCGCCCAATGAGAGCTGAGCTGAGAGACGGCCTTGATCGCCTCGGGGTCGTCGGGTGAGAGATGGGGCGTAAATTCTGCAGCGAGTGCGTAGTGATCTGCTTCCCGCGCGATGTTCACGTAGGCGAGGCGGGCGATGTTGGCCTCATCCTTCGGGAGCGAGGCGATGGCCTCTCGCAGCGACAAAGGGTCGATCGGGGTCGAAATTGATCAAGTGTTCCGCCATCCGCGTCCGATGAAAATCCTTGATCGAAGGGGGGCGCCTTTTCAAGTATCCCGATGGCGCTCTCCATGTCGTGGAACGCCAGGTAGCTGATATGAGAAGCCGAGAGATTCGTCTTGAGCCATCCTTCCGGTAATCCTTCCAGGGCTTCAACGACACGACCCGGGTGCGATTTGAGCAAGCCGTCGATGGTCTGCTTCCACTCGTAGGATTCCCGGGAAGGGAGGTTGGCGTTCAACCAATCGAAGGCAGCCACGGGATCTTTGCGCAGCCATTCTTGCACGATTTCGTGATCCCAGTGATCCGACTCCAGAGCCATCTTCAGGGCGCGTCGAGGATCCTCGTGGCCAATGGTGGCTCGAATGCCGACGAGGGCTGATTCGCGGTGACCTTGGGGGAGCCATTCATTGACCAGGGCGATCCCGCGGTCCGGGTCGACCTGGCCGATGGCTCGGACAACCGCGGCGAGCCAGGTGGGATTGCCGAGTTCTTGTGCATGCGCGAGGGCAGCATCGGGATCTGTCTTTCCCCATGCCCAGTAGGCGCTGGAGAGGAGGCCGTGACGAGCGGCGGCGGCGAGAGCGTTCGGCGGGTCGATCGCCGTCCAGCGGAGGAACACGAGATCTTTGACCAGCGTCTCCAGTCGATCCTCGGCATCGAGGGCATCCAGCAATGGATGCAATTCCTCGGTCCCTGCGGTCTCGAGAGTTCGGATGAGAAGTTCGAGGAAAGCGGCGCCGTGCGATTGGCAAAGTTCTTCGATGCTTGGAGGGGCAGCCCTGGGGATCATCGATTCCGTTTCGGAGGGAGATTTGACGGATGGAAGCAAACTGTCAGTCATCCCGTGGGTCGCGCGATGCGAAACCTGGCGATGTTCGGCCCGAGTGATCCAGCGGAGCCCGCTACCGATGAGACAACCAAGAAGGAGGTAAACGGCCCAACGACGGAAGCACATGCCAAAAAGCTAGCACGCGTGTCGACGTGGGCGAGAGCATTTCCGAGTGTGTTTCGGAGCTTCACCGGGGCGTTGAGGACCCTGTTTCGAGATCCCTTTCATTGAGCCTCGGCTTGATTCCCGGGAGCCCCATCGTTTATTCTAAAGGCTCATGAGCATCACCACGCTCTCCCTGGTGATGGCATGGGCCACCCGGGCGATACACCTGGGAAAGAACTTCAAGCTATTCCCCAGCAACCATGAAACGTTTACTAGCTTTCTTACTCATCCCAACGCTGAGTGCCTCGGCGGCGCCCGTGATTTCGGAACTCGTGGCCTCAAACGACGGGGGATTGCAGGATGAGGATGGTGCCTTTGTCGATTGGGTGGAACTCTACAACCCGGACGACGCCGACTTTGATCTGGACGGCCATTTCCTGACCGACGATCCGGATGGAAATCCCGAGCGCTGGAGTTTTCCCTCCGTCTCTCTCCCTTCCAAGGGCTACCTCATCATCTATGCATCCGGAAAGAACCGCCGCGATCCGGAGGCCAATCTTCATAGCAATTTCCGGCTCAGCGCCTCAGGGGAGTCCTTGGCGCTGGTGGCGCCCGATGGAGCCGAAACCCTCTCGGCGGTCACGTTCCCGCCCCTGCCGGCCGATCACAGCTACGGAGTGATTGACGCGGAAATCGGCTCCGAGTTCGCTATCTCAAACGCTCCGTCCCCCAACGAAGCGAACGCGGCCAACGTCGTTCTCTTTTCCATCAAGGGGCGTGCGTTTACCGACAGCGTGGTTCTGGAATTATCTTCACCCGGAGGTCAAGCGATCCGCTACACGGAAGACGGTCGACGGCCCTCGCTCTTCAATGGGAGAAACTACGCGGACCCGATCACGATCGATGAAACCGCCGTCATTACCGCAAGCTCGGGGGGAGGTCCCTTTCGCTCCGAGGTCTTCATCAAGATCGATCCGGAATTGGCCGAGCGGAGTTCTGACATTCCTCTCGTCATCGCGGATGCCTCGGCTACTCTCAACCAGACCACGTTGAAGGACATGGCCTTCGCGGTGATCGAGCCCGTCGAGGGTGAGGGAGAAAGTCGCGCGCGGTTGGTCAGCGAGTTCAGCATGGGAACGCGCGGGGGCATTCGTACGCGCGGCGAGACCTCCAACAGTTTCCCCAAGAAACCACTGCGCGTGGAGTTCTGGGATCCCGATGACGAGGATCGCGATCTGGCACCGTTGGGGATGCCGGCCGGGTCCGACTGGGTGCTCAATGCTCGCTACACCTTTGACCGGACGTTGATGCACAATGCATGGATCTACGAGTTAAGCAATGAGTTAGGCCAATGGGCCCCGCGGACTCGTTTCGTGGAACTTTATCTCAACGACGACGACAGCCCCGTTTCCGAGAGCGATTATCAGGGCATATATACCTTCATGGAGAGTATTCGGCGGGGGAACAATCGGGTCGACGTCGAGAGGTTGGACATCGGTGTGACGGAGGAGCCTGAGATTTCTGGGGGCTACATTTTCAAGAAAGACAAGACCGATCCGGGCACGTGGAATTTCAACGGAGGCAGCGAGCCCCTGCAGATGGTCTCGCCGGCCGAGGAGGAGAGGGCAGACCGGGGAGCGCAATCGCAATGGCTCAGCGGCTATCTGGATACGATGCGAGACGCCATTCGCGATCATGGGTCCAACCCGGATGATGGATACCCGGCCTTCATCGAGGTGGACGCCTGGCTCGATCACCATCATCTCAATTTTCTGACGAACAACGTCGATGCTCTCCGGCTCAGCGCCTACTTCCACAAGCCTCGCGGGGGCAAGGTGGTGGCCGGTCCGATCTGGGACTTTGATCGGTCCGCCGGCGGCCCGAGCGATGGCAGAATTGCCAACCCGCTTCAATGGGGTGACGGAGGAGGCGGCACGGCTTTTTTCGTCCGCGGGAATCACGGGACACCAGTCTGGTGGCAGGATCTCTTTGAGAATCGTGATTTCCTTCAGGCCTGGGTCGACCGCTGGTACGAGCTCCGTCTCTCGGAGACCGTGACGCCTACCTGGGATCCCGAGGCCACGCCCTTGCCGGCGTTTGGCGATGAGAACGTCGCGCGGATCATTGATCACATGGCGGAAGAAATGATGGAGGCTCAGGAGCGCAATTTCGAAAAATGGCGGTCGGCTGGGCCGCGCAATGCCAATCAGCTGGCCTACAGTGACATCGGAGGTTTTGCCGGCGAGATCGAGCACATCAAGGGCTGGCTCAAGGCACGGTCCGAGTGGGTGGAAGACGAGTTCATCACCGTGCCCTCCTATGATCCCGCTACGGTGGTGCATCAGAGTTCGGTCAATCTCCAGGTGGCGACGGGAGGAACGCTCTTCAAGCCGGCGGTCGTCTACTACACGATCGACGGAACGGATCCACGGATGGCGGGAGGCGAGCCCAATCCCGAAGCGACGAAGCTCGCCGGGACCATTAGCCTGACACAATCCGCACGTGTCATCGCGCGTCGCATTGATAACGATTACACCGCCGACCGCTGGGGCCCGAACCTGCACTGGAGTGCTCCGGCTGATCGCTACTACTATGTGGACACGATACCGGCCGATGAGACCAATCTCGTGATCTCCGAGATCATGTATCATCCGGCCGAACCCACGGACGCTGAAGCGGCGGCCGGGTTTGACGATGCGGATGACTTTGAGTTCATCGAGCTATTCAACATCAGCAATGATCGCGTCGATCTTACCGACGCCCGGCTTCGCGGCGCCGCGGATTTCAACTTCGCGGATCGCACCTTGGCCGAATCCGGCGAACGACTGGTGCTGGTGCGCAACACCGCCGCGTTTGTCATGCGCTACGGAGAGGCCGTCACCATCCACGGCGAATACCAGGGTCAGTTAGGCAACGGCGGTGCGGTCGTCCGCCTTCGGGACTATCAAGGGATCGCCGTTCGGGAATTCACCTTTGATGATGACGAGCCTTGGCCGGAGGATCCGGATGGATCCGGCAAGTCGCTGGTCTTGAGGACTCCCTCCTCGAATCCCGATCCGTCGAACCCAGACTCCTGGGCCGCCGGCTCCATCGACCATGGGACTCCGGGGGCGGACGAATCGGATGATGGCGGAGGCAATTCCGGGGACTACGAAACTTGGTTGGCCTCTCAGTTTACCGAGGAAGAGCGAGCTGACGCGGCCGTCTCGGGACCAGACGCGGATGCGGATGGTGACGGACTCCCAACCCTAGCGGAATTCCTTGTCGGAGGAATTCCGCTTGAGGCAGATCCGGGCAAGGTGCCCACGGTGTCGATCGAAAGCGGTGAAGTGAAGATCGTTCATGTGCGTTCCGCCGGGGCGGCGAGTCTCACCGTGAGTGTGGAGTCCTCAGAAGACTTGATCGAGTGGTCTGAAGTGAACAGTACGGTGAGCAACAGCGATGGTTTCACCGCCCATGCGATTCCTTTGGAAAGCGGCGCACGGTATCTCCGTCTCAAGCTGACGCTTTAGCCATTGTGGTATGGTTATCCTCATTGGAACGCTCACGCCTTGTGCGATTTGCAGTCGTAGAATGAATGACAGATGATTAATTATGGAAAACATAGCCAATCAGACTATCCAGCTGTTTCCTCAGCTGTTCCTCGGGAA
>JANQJH010000235.1 GCA_028281705.1 Verrucomicrobiales bacterium | reverse complement strand
GTCTGCCGCCGGTACGGAAGGACCTAGTTCGCTGGGCGCCGGGCCGTCAAGCCGGGCGGATCGCTCCGTTCTCCGTTTTCGGCACCAATCCGCCCTTCGATCCGCCGACCAATGTCTATCCGGGCTCGACCGTATCGGTCGGTTCGGATCACTACGGGAACCTCTTGCTCTCCAGCGATGAGGCCTACGACACCTTCAACGGCTCGGTCGAGAACCCGGGCGGCCAAGACATCGACGTCGCCAGGGTTGATGACGACCATCTCGTCTTCATCGATCAGACAGGCGGACGGGTGAACGGCACGTTCATTTCAGCCTTGCAGGGCATCGCGATTAACCGTGCCGGACAGGTGCTGGGTCCCGTGGGCAACAGCCTGTGGATGAATGGCCAGAGCCAGACCCTGCAGACTTGGGTGCAACCTGACCCCAATCTGCGCGAATGGAGCAGCATCCAGGGGTACGCCTTGAGCGATTCCGGGCTGGTCGCCGCTTCGGGGACGGATTTCGACGGCAACGAGAAACTCATCATCCTCCACCCGGTCTACCCCGGCCAGGACTTGGAGGTGTCCGCCCACGACGCCACGGGACCCCGTTACCGCAAGGTGGCGCTCAACGGCGTGCCGCTCCCCGACGAGATGCCCCAGGCCACGGCTGAGGAGGATACGCACAAAGAACAAACTTACATTGACGCTTTCTCCCGCGAACTCGTGCACCACACCTCGGACATCTACGTGCCAGTGTCCGCCAGCGATCTGGTCCTTCAAGTGACACGATCCTATCGCGAGGAGATCTGGAACGATCGTCACGGGCTGCACCCGCATGAGCGCTATGATCTCCCTTTCGGCGCCGGTTGGTCCTCGAACCTCTGCGCCTCCATCACCATCGTCCACCGCACGAGTAGTGGTAGTGCGGAGCCTGTCACTCTCACGGTCACGGATGAGGAGGGACGGGGCCAGCGCTTCGGTACCTATGATGGTGACTACTACTTCCCCATGCCCTCCGGGCGCGTGGAGAAGAAGCGCTACATGAACACTTTGGAGAAGTCAGGCAACACCTTCACCTACAGCAAGAAGTTTGGCACAACCCTCACCTATCAGCTGACATCCCTCAGCCATTCGATCGCCGCCGACCGGATCGACCCGGAGGCCGGCGAAACTCTTGATTACACTTACGCCCGCCTGACCACGGTGGCCGACCGCTACGGCAACACTCTGACCTACAACTACGAAGCCGGGAACAACTCTCTCATGCCCAACTCGATCTCCGCCGGCCAGGGGCGCGTCCAGGTCGTCACCCTGACACTCCAATCCGATCCGGGCGATGCCAACATCAAGCGGGTCACCGCTGTGACCGATCCGCGTTCCAACACCACAACCTACGGTTACTCGGATCCTGGAGCCCCTGGCGACCCGCATCTGCTAAAGACGCTCACAGATGTCGCGCCGCCGGGTTTCACTACATCCAGCCCGGCAACCGCCTACCGCTACGGCGAAGCCCAGGAACAGGATTTCCATCCCCGAGCCCGCCCGAGCATCAACGCGCGGCCCGTTCTCTACGAGCATTTCCGGCTGGAAACCCTGACCGATGCCAAGAACAACACGACGGCCTTCGAGTACATCTTCGACCACACCAAGTGGGGCTACCACACGGGCGCCGGCATTGACAATCATTACATCCAGACCGGTCTGCCATCGCTCGTCACCCGCGTCGATCTCCCAAACAACACTCACACGACGTTCGCTTTCTCCGGAGAGAGCGGCTACCCCTCTCCCTCAAGTGATGCCCCCACCAAGTTGGTGATCCAGGACGCCTACGGCCGCAAGGTCGATGCCTACAAGAAGACCTGGGTGAAGGACGCCAAGGGCAACGAGCGCTACTACGAGTTCACCTCCCACGACACCGTCAACCTCGCGAGCCTACCGGGAAACCGCAAGCCGGGTGACGGTGGCAACTCCAACCAGCTCATCGTCTCCTACCTCAAGATGCGCGTCGAGTCCGTCGGCGTTGGCGAGGAGACCTTCCAGTTCGATCCCTCCGCCGGCTATGCCCTCTCGAAGGTGACCGACCTCAGCGGCAACACGACGGCCTACGAATACGATTCGGTGTGGACACCTGATTCACCCGCTTTCCGCTACATCCTAAACGATAAGTTTGGCTACTTCGACGACCCGACAGCGGAGATGGATCCGCTCGGGCGAGTCACCCAGTACGAATACAGCGACAACTTTCGCGTCTTGTCAAAGATCGTCCACGTCGACGGAAGTGTCACCGAATACGAAATTGACAGTTTGGGGCGCCGAACGAGCGAATCTATTAAGCAGATGGATCCGGCTAGCTCAACGCTGACGGAAGTTCAGAAGACCGAGTTTGCCTATAGCTCAACGTTTCCCGCATTCCTATATCAGAAGCTGGTAAAGGACTTGAATCTTAGCGGCGAGCCGTCCTGGGTTACGACTCGAAGAGAGCGCTTCTATCCCAGTTATACTCAAAACCACTACAGGCGCGGCAGGTTGTACCGGGAGAGATTTTACTATCAGTATGCCAGTGCAACCTATCATGATTTCTTCAATTATTATGACGCCAATGGGAATCGCACGGCTATCAAAGATGCCAAAGCAAAAAACACCTACTTCACTTACGATTCGAGGAATCGGCTAACGAAAGTCAAGTATCCGGGGGGTGCTGAGAAAAACCTCAGTTACGACGCGAACGGTAACAAGGTTGGCGAGCAAGACGAACGGGGACATTGGACCCTGTTCGAATACGATAGCCTGAACCGGCTTATCGCTGATGGCCGAGACATGAACGGTAACGGGATCCTCGACGCCCGCGGCACGGACATCCGTACGGACTACGAGTATTACGCGGACGGCACGCTCGAGAAGACCACCGACCCGCGCAATCACGTCACCACGCATTTCTACGACGCGGCCAGGCGCCTCACTTCGACCGTGGCCCCTTACGACGGCGTCACCTTTGCCACCACGAGTTATGCCTACGCGCAGAACTATTCAGGTGATCCGGCGGGCACCCGGCGCAATCCAGGGGCAAGCATATTCGACACCAGCGGCTGGAATCCCACGCGTATCGTCGATCCACGAGGCTACGAAACGCTTTTCGCCCACGACGAGATCTACCGGGTTGTCCATCAGAAGGCTCAATATGAACTCGGCCCTTCGGCTGCCTACGCTGAGACCACCACTTCCTATGACGATACCAGACGGCTGGTGACCACGGTCGATGACCTCGGTGAAGTCACCGAAGCAACAAGCGATGCTCTGGGAAGGCTGGTGAGCCAGACGGTTGCCAAGGGAACCGCGGACGAGGCGACCACGTCCCATCACTACACCTCTACCGGCTTGCTGTGGAAGACAGTCGATGCCGAAGGCCGTGAAACGGAACTCGAGTACGACACCATGGGGCGCCAGACCAAGCTGATTCAGCCCGATTTCACGGCGGGCACGGCGACCGCTCAAAGGAAACGGGGCCCCGGATCTCCCGTCACCGAGACACGGTACGACGCGAATAGCAACGTGGTCTCCATCACCGATCCGGAAGACAACGAGACGCTCTTCGTCTACGACGCCCGCAACCGCCGCACCGCTGAGGTCAGCCCCTCGATCACCGATGCGCTTGGCGCCCCGAGCTACCGCACGGCGACCCTGACAGAGTACGACGACGCCGGCAATGTGGTCAAGGTCATCGACAGACGCGGTCTCAACGTCTCTGTCACCGGAAATCCCGCGGTGGCCACGGTCACCCCCGCAGGCAACAGCACAAGCTATACCACGGAGACCAACTACGACGAGGCGAACCGACCCGAGAAAGTGATCGAGCCCGCCGTGGAGATCGACGGCCTCGCGGGCACTCACCAGTCCGAAACCGAGATGGAATACGACGATGCCGGCAACGTGACCAAGGTGACCGACGCTGAGGGCAACATCACCCTGAACACGTACGATCCGGTCAACCGATTGGAGTCCACCACGACAAACCCGACGAGCAACCAACCGGATCCCGTGGGCACGGCGGACGACGCCACCAACATCGTGGTGACCTACGAATACGACAAAGCCGGAAACCAAACCAAAGTCACCGATGGCGAAAACCAGGTGACGAGCTTCACCTACGATGGGTTCAACCGGAGAACTGAAACCAATTTCGATCCCAATGATAGCCGCAAGGAACGCACCAAATTCGTCTACAATGCAATCAACCTGACCGACCGCCAAACCCTGAACAGTTCCGGAGGTGTATACCAATCGACAGGCTACGCCTACGATCATCAGCACCGCCTCCAAACGGTCACCTACACCGGCAGCACGGTCGACAACCAGCACTACGCCTATGACGCCGTGGGCAACATCCAATCGGTCAAGGTTGGCGTCACAAGCGGCTCCCCAGATCCGCTACGCTCCGTCTACTACACCCACGACACGCTCAACCGCGTCAAAACCGAGACCTCGGCCAACGTCACCCACACCGTCACCACCTACGACAAGGCCGGGAACCGCGAGGTTGTCACCTACGGAGGCACCGGGGGAAAGGTGCTCACCTGCACCTATGATGAACTCAACCGCCTGGCGACGTGCACCGAAGGCGGCCGCGTCACGAAATTCGGCTACGACCTCGCCGGTAACCTGGAAAAACGGCTCTACCCCAACGCCGTCACCGAGACGCGAGATCACGATGCTCGCAACCGATTGACGAGCCTCGACGTCGCGAAGACGCAGACCTTGGTGGACTACGACCAGCGTTTCGATCACGTGGGGAACGTTCAGTGGATCCAGGAACAGCACACGGGCAGCACTCTAGCAGACCGCACTCTGACCCTGAACTACGACCACGTTTACCGCCTAGCCGAGGAAATCATCGCCCGTAGCGGTGGCGGCTCACAGACGACGACTTTCGGTTTTGACGACGCCAACAACCGAACCTCCAAGGTCGTCACCGGAAGCGGCCCCAGCGGTTTCGAGGTGGGCACCTGGACCTACACCTACGGGAATACGAGCAACGGCCGCAACAGCAACCAGCTCTATCAGGTGAGCAAGAGCGGCGGATCGACGACGACCCTGGACTATGACCTCAAGGGCAATCTCGCGTCGCAGCAAGAGGGAACGAAAACACTAACATATACCTACGATCACGAGAACCGCCTGATCAAGGCCACCCTGCCAAACAACTATACGGTTCCGGACGGCACCACCCTCGCCGGTCAGCGCGACTACGAGTTCGAGTACGACTACCGCACACGCCGCGTCTACCGCAAAGAGCGCAGCACGACCAGCGGGAGCCAGACGTTCTTCGAGACCACATCCTCCTACAACGGCGGCACGAGTGTGCAGGAATACGATGGCGCCAGCGCCAGCGGCAGCCCGGACGCGCACTACGTCCGCGGATCGGACTTCGGAGGGGGCGTCGGTGGAATCCTTTACTCCCATCGCGGGAGCGCCCTGTCCTACTTCCACTACAACGGGCGGGGAGACGTGACCACCAAGAGCGACAGCTCAGGCAACTCGACGACTTGGCAGAGCGCCTACGGAGCTTTTGGCGAGCATCTTACCGGGGATACCGCAGGCGGCTCCAACAGTGACCCACAACGAGCCAACACCAAGGAAGAGTCGCCGGATCTGCGCATGATCAACGAGGGCTACCGGATCCGTCTGATCGATTTCGCGGTGTTCGGCCAGCGTGACCCGGCCGGCTTCGTCGATGGACCCAACGTGTACACTTTCGTGCGGCAGAACCCATGGTCCGCGTTCGATCCCTTGGGGTTGAAGTATAGTGATCAGTTCACCGATGACGGCTACTTGAAGACGAACGAATTGAAAGGACGGCGATTAGACAAGGCAAATCAGTTTAATGAATCATGGAAGAAGATTCGCGAGACAAAGGCCGGGAAAGCTCTCCATGGCTATATAGGCAAGCACAAGAGGGAGGTCAGCGTAGATCTGACGTTCTCGGCCAGAAACGCTTCCGTGCGGAACCATCGTGAGGGAGCCATGCTGGAGATTGGGGAGCGGCCGATGAGCTTCGATGTAACAGCCGAGGAAATGATACACGTTGGTCAGAATTTTGTCAGACAGGATTTCATCGCAAAGAATCCCCAGCCCAAGATCAATCCGAAGAACGTGAAGGCAGACTTTCTGAAATACCAAAAGTGGGAAGCCGAGCTAACAAAAGCAGAGGGGAATTTCATTCCCGAGCTTCCTACTTATGTCGCGGGAGATGAAAGGTATGACAGTGAGGTCCGCAACGGAACGGATGGATCTCGCGAGATCCAGGCCATGCGCGGAGTAAACATACTAAGGTATGAGTTCTACAAATTGAAAAAACCCGATCAGATCGGCAGCTTCGTAAACTCTCCCGCTATCGGTCTTCCCGCCGAATTCGGCAGGAAGCGCCTCAAGAACTTCCATTCGTCGAATCACGGAGCTATCTTCTGGGGGTCAGAATTTGGTGGATATTCTATTCCGGAACTTCAACAGTGAGAAATAATGAAACTTTGGACGCTCATCTTTATCTTGGCATCCGTATCAATGATTGCAGGCGCCTGCATTTTTGACAAAGAGATGCCGATCTTTTCTAAAGGTCTTGAGTGGGTTAGTAGCGGAGAAGCCCACTCTCTGGAGACCGACAAGTTTGTTGTGAATTACAAGCTAGTCGGAGATGGTCCAACTAAAGTGGTTTCTGCGAGGAGTTTTTTAAAAGGGGCCGAGAAAACTTTGCAGATTATTGCGAACGCCCTTCCTATAATTCCTGAATCCGAGAAGCATGATCATTGGGCTCCAGAGAGCATCTCGAAGAGGATACAGCAAACCGCTGCGCTTTGCGCCCTGCTGGGAAAGCCTCTACTCGAGAACGATAACATTACGATTCAACTAAGGACACGTGTGAAGATGCGGAATTTGAGGGCTCAGGCTGGGGCTGGCAATTTCCTTCTGGAAGTTATCTTGAAGTCGGATGATGAGAACCTCCGAGGGTATTTTTACATTGAGGAATTTGCCGAGTTCGGAAAAGGAGGAGATTGGCAAGATAAAGAAATACTCTTCGCCGTGATCAAGCCGGTGAAGTGAGCAGATTACCGATGCTGTAGCGAAAATTGGGCCGTTCATCGCGTCGGGCGTGGGTCAGCTCGCCGACCTTGACGAGGAGTTCCTTCTTCTCGGCGGCGTGCAGCGCAGCGCCTCGGGGCCGCGCGGCCTGGAGCGCTTCCTGAGTCGCCAGTGTAACCGCTCCTACTGGCCGTTTGATCGTCTAATCCGGACAATCGTGATCCCCTGAGTTTTGCTGTCAGCGCATCGCCGATCTGCGCGAGATTCCCTCATTCCCATCCAGCTTTGGCCTTGCTCCGACGCTCTACGACGTTGTAGGAAAATGCCGCGTTAATCCGGCATGCGCCTGAAGAGGAGACAGGAACGATAGATATGAGTAAAAAATCAAAGAGAGCAGGGAAGCCAAACAGCTGCGGTAGAACCGAGACTGAACGCTTTAGTTCAGATGTGAGGGAAGAGTTGGGGAAAGGATTCTCGTTTACCCCCTTTGTCGGAGCAGGCGTATCAGCCGCTTCAGGGCTTATGATGGGACGAGATTTTATGTCCTATCTAGTCTACGCGCTCTACCGATGCGTTGCACCCGACTCTAGATGGGTGGACGAGCCTTCACTGGGCCAGGAATTAACTCGCTGGAACATTCCTAGAGACGGATGGCTGCGAAATCCCACGGGGCCGCAGTCAAAACAGGCGGAGGCCTGGCTTAAGGCGAGATTCCGGGAACTTCTGAACAGCATTGGAAATGAGTCGCTTATTCCATTGCGTCCATGCTTTGACCGGGGCAACAACCTGACTGAATCGGAGAGGGAGGAGGAGGAATTGAAGACCGAGACCCTCCAGCGGTTCGGCGGGGAGGAGTCGGTTTGGGAGTCCCAGATTGCCTCTGCTTGCCGCCGCTGGGAGCGAGCCATCGATTCGAATGGAGAGAGGAATCGGAAGCGTGCGATCCTTGAAGAAAATTGGCTGAGGGTGGGCGTTCGGGGGACGGAGTTTGTTGCTTTGGAAAAGGCTCTTCGATCCCTTTATGACTGGAAAGCAATCCTCGCATTCCTCTCTCACCTTTCACTCGAGGAAGTCGAGGTATCACGAGAAGACAACTCCAAAAAGGCGTTTCCTGACTCCCTCGTCTTTCGGGAATATGGAGACAAGACAATCATCGACCGATTCAATCTTCACATTTCCTGGGGGCAAAAGCCTAATCTAGCTCACAACCAGATTGTTCACCTGGCACGACCACTCCGGATCCGGCAAATACTAACGACAAATTTCGATACTCTGATCGAACAGGCATTCGCAGAAGTAGAAATACCAATTCGTGTCATCGAGACAACAACAGGAGGGAATCTACCTGACCCCGCTCTTGTTCTGGGCGCCAACAGTCTTGTCAAGCTCCACGGGGGCACGCAGCAGACCCGAGCCGATTTTAGCTTGAACGAAGCGGCCGCACAGGAGGACAAGGACAGGTTTGTTCGGTATCTCCACCATCATCGAGAAATTGGCGAGACCGAGTGTTGCTCTCACAATCCCAGCCATCTTCTTCTGCTTGGATTCTCGGGAGAGGATTGGCGCGTCATCGACCTCATTCAAGAGACCCTTTGGAAACTTCCAAACCTCAAGGTCTACTGTCTCGCGAATAGCTCGCGCTCGGCAGAAACCTTTGAGGTCCGCTTCGCGGGTTGGGAAGATCGGGTTAGTATTTACAACGTAGGAAGGGCAGACCTGGTTCTACTTCGCCTCTATCAAGAGTTGACACATACCCTTCCACCTGGCGGTTTCTCCTCGCGCTTCGGGCAACCCGTTCCGGCTGGGATTCATCCTCCAGCAGATGACGCAAAGGTGGCTGGAGCGATAATCAGTCACGTCCAGCTCGCAAAGCCCAGTAAGCGATTCCTCCCATTGGAGATCGACACTGATGGACTGGGGCGGTCAGTGACAAGAGGTGTGAACAGATGGCAGGACATCTCTCGACCCAGTTTCAAGAGAACTGGAGGGGGTGGGTGGATCGTGACCGCCCAAGGGGGATCCGGGTTGATGAAATACTCGCAAGCGCTCTTCGAGCAGCACACCTCCGCCCGGAGAGATCAGACCATCTGGATGGAGCTGGAGGATCATGCCAATCCAGATGCGCTCATTGCAGAGATGCTACGGATATTGGCTCTAAATCGCGGGCGCTACCAGACCTCCCATGTTGATCTTGACCGTCACCCCTCGCCTACTCACCCTCGATTGTTGTCGAGGTGGGTGGATCGAGTGTTGGACTACCTAGATTTGAGTCCGAACGATTGCGCCCTATTTCTTTATGGCCGTAACGGACCCGGAGGGTGCTCACGACTTCAGGCCAGGTACTGGAGAGGGCATGACTATGGGCGTCTCGAAACTCTACTCGACGTTTTGGCATCCCTTGGTTTCATGGTTTACTACATGCCATTCTCCAAGACGAGATGGGATCGGAACCGCGAGAAAGAAGGCACTTCCCAGAAACGAATTGGGGTTCAGTCTCGTATAGATAGCGTCTCAAAGGGAGCCTCTCAACGAGTCCAACAGCATGATCAGTTCCGTAAGAAACTTTGGCCTACGAATAGTCCAAATATGGCTGAAGGGTATATCCAAAAGTTGCCAAAATCAGTAATACACGAGAACTACGGCGTTGCTCGGCGAGCGTCCACTGCCCGTACGAAATCCACAACGAAGCAACCCAAGCGATTCGAGTCCATGTTGGACAATGTGGCCCAGCGCTTTCTCCTGAATAAGAAGGGGGCCTCAAACTCTAGGGCTTGGAGAGAACTTCAGCGTAGGGTATGCGGGGCAGGATTCGACAGGAGTATTAAGGGCAGACCAGACAGTTTATGGAAGAGGCTCAGATTCCTTTACGCCTGTTCATTATTCCGACAGTCCCGCCATCCGAGCGCATTAATATCTGAAGGTGTTTTTGCCTGCCCTTGTTCTTTCTCATCTGGCGATCATGACAATGATCTAGTCCGAGCCGGAGTCAGCGAGAAATGGCTTAAGATTCTTCGGGACGAGGAGCTGTTCTACGACAAGCCTGGAGGCTATCTTTGGCAGTATCGCGATACAAGGCTGGGCATCCAGGCACTACTAGAATCGCTTAGCAAGATCCGTGTTGGCCCGGATCGAACATTCGACTTCATAGGCCAGACTCGGGCGAGGTTGCATTTTTGGATCGGAGATTGGTATCGCGATGCATTCCTATCTACGAGACATATTCTCCCAATGATTGAGTCGATATACCATCGATGTGCCGGCGTGCACTTCGCCCGTTGGGCGAAACCAGGCCATCTAACGCTTGGTCGAGACAATGACGAGATCTTGCGGCATCGCGCGCACATCATCGTATCGTCGCTCACGGAGATCGCCGATCTTCTAGAACTGGGATACCCGAGCGCTGCATTCTGGCAGCCGGGAGAGCAGGGAAGAGAGGTATTCTCCAATGAATCGATCATTGGTGCGATGGGGCATGGCAATTGGGATCCCGAAAACCGGAATTCGCCCGCAAACAAAGAATGGATTTCAAACTTGCTCGGATCGCCAGACGATGACGCAGAAAATTTGGAACTATATTCGGAGACGGTTGAACAGCTGATCTCGAGAACGCTGATTGCGTCAAAATCGCTCGCCGGTCGATTAAACATGGAGGTATCCCCGGGGTTTAATGCGATACTCCGGCCCAGCATATCCACCGAGTCGAGCCTGTTGCCAGAGGGACTTTCAACCAAACTTCTTCACAGACCAGATTTTTGCTCAGAGGATGGCAAAGACAAGCCTATCGAGGATATCAGGGCAATTCTGGAGGATTGCTTGGGTAAAAGCGTGGTTCCCAACTGGGTATTTGATACCGGAGAAATCGACGAGGAGAGGAGCGGGCGGGAGCATCAAGTCGCGCAGGCGCGATACCAGATTGCTCCGAAGGTGATGGAGGATTCTGCATACGGCTATATTGCAATCCAAGCGTTTGCCGAGCTCGCATACGTTCGGATCAAGTCTAACAAACTCGCATCCCGAGCTGAGCAAATCAAAAGGCCTGGTGCGATGCTCCTCACTCCTCGTGAAGGATTACCTTGGGTATCCGTCACCATGATTTGTTCGCTCGGAATCGCCCTACTTAGAGTTTGTCACACGGCAACAATGACAGAACGGATGATTTTCAAGCAGAAGTTCCTCGCATTCTATGGCCTTTCGCTTGGTTTCCTGGGCCGCTTTCATGAAGCACATCGAAGGATCAACCAAGCGACAGCGCTAACCCATCATCTCCCGAAGTCTCGGGCAAGCCGCGCTTCTATCATTCTCCGAATCCGTCGAGCTGAGATACATTTGGCCGAGGCAACCCACCTGGCTCTTATCAATCGAGAGAACCTTGAAGCTCTTGATCAATCGAGGCGCATCACTGCCAAGATCGACGATGCAGTGGTGAGTCTCGAAGCAGCGGAGCACCTTCTTCAAGGCAGAAGTCACTCGTCACTTTGGTGGGGGCGATTCTACTCTTTGAGGCTAAGAGCCATTGCGTTGTCCGGCGAAGTTCGCAACATCTTGGCCGGAGAGAGCAATCAATTGCTCTCGCTGGCATTCCGTAGGCGGCACGACTATTTAGCAAGCATCCGAGACATCTTCTCGCGTGCTGAGCTGCTATGCCACAACGACGATTATCGCCTAATTCGAACCATTGACTACACGCTCAATGCAGTACGTGCTGTTCTTCTGATGCTCGGGCGTAATCCCGAGTCGGAGAAAAAAGGCATCTACCTGACAACACTGAATTCTCAGAACCCTCGCCTTTACAAAGAGATTCTTTCATCTTGGCATCGTCTTTCAACACAAGCAACTACGAAACCCAGGGCATGGCGGCCCGAAATGGAAACCTACTATATGCATCTAAACAATCACTGGGGTTTAGACATGCATCTTCAGACAGTTGACGATAACTAAGAGACTCCACGACAACGAGATTGGCTACGGGAACTCTTCACGGAGTGTCCCGCCTTCGTCCCCATCTATCGACAGATGCAGAAGGTGTGGAATCCCATGAGGAAGAAGGCCCGCTGACCTGCCCCCAAAAAACTGGACGGCTTTGAATGAGAGTTCTTCGGTGTGTGACGTGCCCCCCAGATTTGGAGCGGGCTAACCCTTAGAAATCGCCGGCTGGCAACCCCCTTGGTTCGGTTCGTTTTTCTGGTTTGGCAGCGCGCCGGGCGAACTCTGCCGGAGGCAGGTTCGCCAAAGCGCCTTGTGGTCTTACAAAGTTATAACCTCCCTGCCATTCTTCAAGCTTCGTCTGTGCCTCGCCGACGCTGAAGAAGAGTTCCGTGTTCAGGAACTCGTCGCGTAGGCGCCCGTTGAATGACTCGATGTACCTGTTCTCGACCGGCTTGCCCGGTCGGATGAAGTCCAGCCCCACCCGCCGGCTATAGGCCCAGTGGTCGAGCGCCTTCGAGCAGAACTCGGTGCCGTTGTCCACGCGGATCGCCGCCGGGAGGGCGGGCTTCAGCCCTTTTTTTGAGCAACTCCTGCAGGATGTGCTTGTCCATGCTCAGGTCGGCGACCATCCCCTTCAGCCGCCGGTTCTCCTCGCGCAGCTGACGCAGCTCGCGTAGCTCGCCGACGCCGAGGTCGGCATACTTCTTCTTCCAGGCGTAGAGCGCCGCCTCGCTCACACCCAACTCCCGGCACACCTCGCGCCCCTTCTCACCAGCCTCCAACTGCTTCAACGCGTAGACGATCTGCTCTTGGCCGTATCTCTTCTTGCTCATCTTCTCGGCTCTCTCTGCGAGAGTCGCCGAACCGTCAAATCCTAAAGGTCCACCCGTCCAATTTCTGGGGTCAACGTCACGCCACAAGCCACAGTGCCGACCGTTGGTCGCCCGGCTCCTTCAGGTGATCGAAGAGCTGAAAGCCAGTGGTCTGGCTCCGATAGCCACCTTTGGGCAAGACACTCTCGAGTTGAAAAGAGGAGATCGCCTGCATGTGGCGCTTCTCGAAAACAACGGGATCACCGAGGGATTCCACCGAAAGATGAAGCTCATCCAACGCCGGGCTTACGGCTTTCGAAACTTCAACAACTATCGAGTCATCGCTCAATGCGGCTGAATCACTCACCCAAAACATCAAATATCGCCCGTCCCCAAACTCTGGCGTAGGCCCAAAAAGGCACATTGAGACAGAGAGAGCCCACCGGTGACATCCCAAAACAGCCAGGGAACGAGCCGTAGCTGCTCGCCAAGAGGGAGGGAGCAATCCTACCGCCGTTGTGATGTTCAGTGCCAGACGGCCAACTACCCCATCATGGACGAGGAGTCGTCGCCCAACAGGATCACCGAAGATGGCACTCCCCCTCTGTTGGACAAGAAAGAGGCGGCTGAGTGGCTCAGCGTGTGCACCCGAACGATCGACCACTGGCTACTCGAAGGTTGGATGCCGGTCATTCAACTCAGCCCGCGCATCCAGCGGTTCAACCCGCGCCACATCCTCGCGGCCATCGAAGAGCTTTACGGCAAGGGACATGGGTATCCTCAGCGGCAACCCCGGAAACAACTCGACATCGGCTAGCCATGCGCCCAGGCCCCAAAGCCAAGCTGAGCGTTCAGCACGTTGAAGGACGGGCACGCCCCTGGCTCGTAAACGTCCCCGCAAGCCTCTCCGA
>JANQJH010000379.1 GCA_028281705.1 Verrucomicrobiales bacterium | reverse complement strand
TCGTCGTCATTATCGACGAGCTGGCCGACCTCATGCAGACCGCCCCGGCTGATGTGGAGCTGGCTATCGGCCGAATCACCCAGATGGCCCGGGCCGCCGGGATCCACCTCATCGTGGCCACTCAGACGCCCCGCGCCGACGTCATCACGGGGACGATCAAGGCCAATATTCCATGCCGCATCGCCTTCCAAGTCGCCTCTGGCATCGATAGCCGGGTCATTCTCGACGCCAAGGGAGCCGACCGGCTGGTGGGCAAAGGTGACATGCTCTACCTTCCGCCCGGCACCTCACAATTGGTCAGATCGCAAGGCGCCTTGGTCTCCGATGACGAAATCCAAGATCTCGTCGAATACTGTCGGGAACAAGGGGAACCTGTCTACGAACAAGAGGTGCAAGAGACACTCGATGGACGGAATCAATCCGAGAGCAACGTCTCACCGGAGGACGAGGAAATCCTAACTAAATGTCTGGAAGTCATCCACCAGGAAAAGCGTGCCTCCACATCGTTGATGCAACGGCGCTTGGGCTTGGGTTATACCCGCGCCGCGCGCATGATGGACATTTTGGAAGAACGTGGTTATGTTGGGCCGGGCGAAGGCGCAAAACCGCGTGAGATTTTGATGGACAACATTGAGTAATCCCGACAGTGTGTCTCTGCTTGGTTAACTTCTCCTAACCTACTTGCCCATGTCACTTGGTCAAAAGCTTGTCGAAGCCCGTCAGAAAAAGGCGCTGACGGATGAGCAAGCATCGATGGAAACCTGCATTCCTTTGGCAATTATCCGATCTCTTGAAACGGATGACTATTCGGGATTCGACAGCGCCATCTACGCCAAGAATTTTCTCAAGACCTACAGCCGGTTCCTCGATCTCAACATCAATCAGCTCCTGATCAAGTTCGATCAGCAAGCATCGGGAGCCGAGACCATCTTCAAGGCCAATCGGGAACAGCTCGAAGACACGGCCCGCCCGGAAACCGCTCCGCGCTCCCGAAACCCGCTCTTCCTGGCACCCGTCCTCGTCGGTGTCCTCGCCTTTCTCTGTGTTTCCCTCTTCAGCCTGTTCACCGGACGCTCTTTTCTCTTCGAGCCGCCGACCCAAGAATCCGGAAATCCCACCCCGGGCGCCACCCAAACGGGCGATTCTCCCGCAGCAGACGCTGTCGACACGCGGAAGGTCACCGCGGAAACCTCCCGTCCCGGGGGCATCACCGCCACGAGCGAGGGCGCCTATCTCGAGGAATTCCCCAGCGCGACCACGCCCACGATTTTTCTCAAGCCCTCAGGCAACTCAGGCCGTGCTTCCGAGGTCCTGCCATAGTCTTGTCGTGATGCGGACACTCCCAGCGCCGGATCCCAACCGCGAACACGCTTGATTCTTCAATCGGACCAGGTTCAATCGCTGCATGTCGAGTCGACCATGCGTGATCGCCATTCTCGGGGGAGGACCTGCTGGGTCTACGCTGGCGGCGCTCCTGGCGCAGGCCGGCCTGCATCCAGTGCTCTTCGATGACGAGAAGACCCCTGACCTCATCGTCGGTGAATCCCTCATCCCCGCCATCATCCCCTTTCTCCGGCGGCTCGGGATCGAGGACGAAGTGGCCGCCATTTCCAAATACAAGCCGGGCGTTTCCTTCATCCATCCCCAGGCCGATCACGACATCGATTTCACCTTTGAGTCGGTGCGTGACGTCCTGCCCACCTATGCCTACAACGTGCCGCGCCCAGCCTTTGACCGCATTCTCGCCAATCGGGCCGGCGAACTCGGGGTCACCAAGATCCGTCATCGTGCGACCGTGCAACGGGATGGGGAGAGCGGTCGGCTCTGTTTGACGAAGGAGAGCATGGCCGCGGCTCCAGTCTTGCAAGGCCGGCAACCGGACTGGCTAGTCGATGCCACCGGACGCCACCGGCTCTTCGCCCGAACTCTGGGAATCGAGGCTCGGGTGGGACCACGAAAAGACGTCGCCTATTTCGCCCACTACGAAGGCTGTCAGCATTCCAAAGCCACAGGTCAGGTCATCATCACCCGGCTGGAATCCGGTTGGAGCTGGCGGATTCCCCTGAGAAACCGAATGTCCATTGGGGTCGTCATCAATCGGGAGGTGGCCAAGGATCTGGGAGATTGCCCGGAATCACGTCTCGCCGCAGCCATCACGCGCGACAGCTATCTCGCCGAAGCCACTCGAGGAGCGCAAAGGATCTCGCCGGTGAAAACCTACTCCAACTACCAGCTCGTTTCTCAGCAGGGCCACGGCCCCGGCTGGGTTCAGCTCGGCGATGCCTACGGTTTCGTCGATCCCATGCTTTCGCCCGGGCTCTTCCTCGCCATGGAATCCGCCAACCTTCTCGCCGACGCCTTCATCCAGGCCGACGATCCCTCCCGCGGCCCCAGTGAGACAACGCTGGCCCGTTACGCCACCCAGTTCGAACACTGGCTCCAGGCCTGGTCTGAACTCGTCGAGATGTTCTACGACGGCCGGCTCTTTTCCCTCCAGGAAGCGGGCCACCGCATTCTCGAAGAACGCTCGAATCGCCTCACCCGCGGCATTCAGAAACACCTGCAGAAACACATCGCCTGCATGGCGGCCGGTGCCTGGACCACGCGTGGGTATAGCCGCCGGCTCGTTCGGCTGAGCACCAAGCACCTCGTCTGGGGCGTGACCGCCCCGGAGGACCTCGCGATCGCGTAACGGACGGAGCCTACCCACCCAATTCGATTCCATTCGATTTTTTTTTCATCCATGCCCGAACTCGCTGAAGTCGCCTATTTCGCCAACCGCTGGCGCCCCGGTCTGGACGAGCGAGTCCGCGAGGTGGTCATCCACCCCAAGGCGCGCGTGTTTCGAGAATTGGAACGCCCTCGAGCCATGCCCGAGCAATTGGCACGAAAGCGTTTTCAGGAGATCCGGACCCACGGCAAGCAGATGCTCTTCGGTTTCGAAGATCGCTGGCTCGTGGGCCATCTCGGCATGAGCGGCAAATTGTGGTGCGCCCCGGTGAACCACCGCGTGGAGAAACACGATCACCTCGTGATCCGCCTGCGCCACCGGCAACTCGTGTTTACTGATCCAAGGATGTTCGGCAGTTGGCAGCTGCTCGATGAGGCGGCGTTAGACTCGCTCTGGAACCATCTGCCCCCCGAGGTCACCGATCGCCGATTCACCAAAGCCCGGCTCGCAGCCTTTCTCCAACGGCGCGCACGCCGTCCGCTGAAAGCCGTGCTCCTCATGCAAGAGTGTTTCCCGGGAATCGGAAACTGGATGGCGGACGAAGTTCTCTGGCGAACCCAGCTCGATCCGCGTCGACTCGCGGGATCGCTCACGGAGCCCGAAGTCGCTGCGCTTTGGAAAAAGCTGCGCCTTGTCTGCCGCCAGGCCATGCGCATCATCGGGACCGACTGGGGGACACCGCCCCGCACCTGGCTCTTCCCCCACCGATGGAAAGACGGCGGCTGTTGTCCCTGCGGCGCACCCTTGGTACGCGAGGACGTCGGGGGGAGGACCACCTGCTGGTGTCCTACTTGCCAAGAATCGTGAGCGCCTCAGCGGCTCCTCGGCCTTGCCCTCGACTCCGCTAGCGCGTAACCTGTCCCATGAACCGATCCCTACTGGTTGGTCTCCTCATCTTCGGGTGTGCCCTGAATCCCGTCCATTCAGGTGAGTTCGTCAAGAAGGTCCTGGGCCATGACGAGACGGGAAAACCCATCTATCAATGGGTCTATCGCGCGGGAAAATCACGCTTCGATCGTGCCTCCACCGTGAGATACGCTTATCCTTACTATGGCTACGGTTATGGCTATCGATACCGCCTGCGTCCCTTCCATCATCACCACGTCACTCGGAAAGCCCCACGCACTCGCCCTCGGCGAACGATCACCACGCGGCGTACCACGACCGTCCGCTCCCGGAGTTCGATGTCGCGTCCGGCAAGACGACGATGACTCTGAGGAGAACCATTTGCAGCACATCATCGTGGAACCTGTGACACTTCTTCCATTCTTTGCCGCATTTTCTCCCACATCATGCCCGGAAGGTGGAACCGACTTTAGTCCCTTTTTCTCACCGCTCTCTCAGGGACTGAAGTCCCTGCCACTTTCTTTTTGCCGCATTTTCTCCCACATCATGCCCGGAAGGTGGAAGGGACTTTAGTCCCTTTTCTTACCGCTCCCTCAGGGACTGAAGTCCCTGCCACTTTCTTTTTGCCGCATTTTCTCCTACATCATGCTTGGAATGTGGGAGGGACTTTAGTCCCTTTTTCTCACCGCTCTCTCAGAGCTGAAGCCCTTGCGGATGTCATGGGAGAACGGCGCACAACCAATCATCCACCGTCATTCCGACGACCGCAGCGCCTCTACCAGCGCCAGGTAGGGGAATACACGGTTGTAATTGAGTGTCTTCGCCAGCGGGAGAAAAACTCCGGCGTTGCCCGGATGCCGTTGCGCCAGGGCGAAGAGCAGGACGCGACGGTGGAAGTTGGGCAAGGAAACATTGCAGGTATCCGCCAAGCTCGGACTCGCCACTCCGGCGCGAAACCACGACGCCATCGTCGCGCCGGAAATCGGATCATTCTCAAACAACTTGAGAGCCTGTGAAAGTTGGACCTCGGACAATGCGAGTCGCGCTCCTTCACTTCGGGCCAGCGCATAGATTAGAAGGTGCAAGAACGGGTCTGACGTCGCTCCCTCCATGGCAGCCGCGGCCTCTTCATACCGCTGGCGAAGGATGAGCGAGTTCAGATCATCAGGATCATCTGCACCCTGACGGATGCCGAGAAATCTGGGAACATCGCCAACCCATTGCGCACGAACCTCGGCGAAGAGGGTTTCATACGCTCCCCTGGCCTCGGCCGGGAGCTCCCCGCCGTCTAGGGCCACCGCCTGGACGAAGCGGTCCGCCACCGACTGCGCCGTTGCCGCCTCTCCCTTCAGCTCGAGAAGCCCGGCCAGCGTCATGGCCGCCACCTGGTCGAGCGGATCCTCATCCAAACGCTCACGCTGACGCCGGATAAGCTCTTCATGATTTCCCGTCGCCAACAAGAGATCTTCCTCCTCCCCCAGGAAAGCCCGGTTCTCAGGCTGGCCCTGCAACGCCTTTTCGACATGCGCCAGCGCTTCGGTGAAATCCCCCTGAGCCGATCGCCACAAGCTCAGTTCATAGTGAGCCTCCGCCGAACCTCGTTCAGCGGCGCGCCGATAGTCCTGCCGCGCTTCGTCGGGATCCTCGCGCGCTTCGCCTAACAAGAAATGGAACATCCCGCTCTCCGGATCGGCCTGAACCAGATCCTCATAGCGCCGCACAACATCCGAACGATGATCGAGGTCGATGGCCAGATCCACGTAATGGCGATGCCAGAGCATGCGAGCCGGCCGGTCTGCCAAACGGGCCTCCATGAAGGCCAACGTTGCCTCGCTCGGATTCAGCTCGCGCAGGAAAGGCAAGAGCGACGTTTCACCGGGATCCAGCGTCAACAGGCGGCGACAGTAATCCTCCGCCAGATCCATCTCACCTTGGCCTAACAAGAGGGTACAGAGACTCACCGGCGGTTCGTCACCAAGATGATGGATCACGTGGCGGTACATTTCCTGATCCCGGGAATGCATTTCCAAAGAGGAAGGAGGATCCTCGAAAGCATCGGTCACGTCTTCGAAGAAATAGAAGCCTTCTCCGACGTGGAGGACGAACTGATCGGCGTTGGCCTCCCGCGGCTCGGGCAGGTCGGCCTTCTGATACACCAGTTCCTCCCAGGAGATGACGGCGACCTCGTCCGGATTGATGACCACCGTGGGAGCGGAGGAACGCCGGCCAGCCGGGAGTTCGAAACGATAGGGCGAAAAGATAAACCCGCTTCCCCCAGGCGCGACGCGCACGGGGCCGGGAGACAAGGTGAGTTCCACTCGCCCGAAAGGCTCCAATGTGAGTGTCCGTTCATTGATACGAACGTCATAGGCCCACCCCAATCCGTTGACCACATGAACATCGGCCACCCGTTGCTGCAGAGCGTTCGAAAGGAAAAGGGTCGCGCCCACGATGACGAACAGAGGCAGCAAGAGAAATCGCAAGCCCTGGAAAAAGGCGCTCGGCCGTCGAGGCGGTTCTGTGAGAGGAAGCGCTTCATAGGCCTGGGAAATCACCTCGAGATCAGGCGAGGCCTCCAAGGAAAGCGCCCGGCGATAGAGCCGTCGAGCATCGTCAAACCGCGCAAAATGACCGTGGCACCAGGCGAGCCGGCTCAAAATTTCGGCATTGCCGGAATACGCATCTTCGATCATCTGAGCCAACCGGCCGAACTCCTCCGGTTCACCCAGGGCAACCGTTTGCTCCAAGGCTGCGCTCGCGGCTTCAGGGTCGTTCTCGCGTTGAGAGAAACTCTCCAACGCCGGGATAAACCGCTCTTCCCGCATCGACTCCCAGGCCGCCAAGCCATGGACCTCGCCCTCGCGACAAACGGCACAGTCTTCATGGACGTGCACTTTGCCTAGCGGAAGCAGCGGTAGACCAAAGGCCACCGCCATCTTGGAGGCATCATAGCTCGGACGGTAATCGGCCTCGCCGCAATGAGGGCATTCCCCCCAGCGAAGCGACCAGTGGCGTTTGAGAAGAGGGAGCCCCCAACCGAACCAGGCGGTGTCCATGTGGACATGAAAAGGATGAACCGGAAAGATTCAATACAATACTCGATCCCTCCGCCGCCGTCTTCCAACCCTCGCCTACGGGCAGGTTTCCTCACTCCCTTGCCTCCCTTGCGGCCCCGACGCCACCATCGTTCAGCGCTTGCCACGAACCGGTCGCCGGCTAACATCACGATATCATTGCCAGCGATTCATGATTACCGCCACCGCCCTCTCCAAGATCTACGACGACATCGAGGCGGTCAAAGAAGTCTCTCTGGATGTCGACCGCGGGCAAACTCTGGGCCTCATCGGCCCCAATGGCGCCGGGAAAACCACCCTGCTGCGCATGCTGGCCACCTTGGCCAAACCGGATGCCGGCGCCATCAGGATCAACGGTTTTGACGCCCTCCGCGAACCGCGAGAGATCCGGCGGCGACTCGGGTTCATGCCCGCCGAGTTCGGCATGCCACGGGATATGAACATTCGGGAGTACATGCGCTACTTCGCCTGTCTCGCCGGATTGTCACGCTCGGAGCGCGACGCGGCGATTGATCAAGCCCTCGAACTCACCGATCTCCAAGGACGCGATGAAGTGATGGTGAGCGGCCTTTCCACGGGAAACAAGCAACGGCTCTTGTTAGCCAAAACGCTGATTCACGACCCCGAGCTGCTCATTCTGGACGAGCCTTCGAGCGGACTCGACCCGCGTGCCCGGGTGGAAGTACGCGAGATTCTCCAGGAGCTCGCCGGCTTGGGAAAGACGATCGTCATCAGCTCGCACATCTTGAAGGATCTGGAGAGTATCTGCTCACACGTCCTCATCATGGAAGCCGGCCGCGTGGCCGCCGCCGGAGACATGGCCGATCTCAAGGCAAGAATCAAGGCATCAGATCACGCGGTCCGCATCCGTGTCGCTCCTCACGCCACCGAGGATGCCCTGGCCCGACTCTCCGCCCTGGAATGCGTGCATCAATGCCAGGACAAGGGCGATGGTTGGCTCGAGGTCGAGACGCGCGACTCCCACTGGAATGCCTTGCTTCTCTGTTTGATCAACGCTGAGATCGACGTGTTGGGCCTGACCGAGCAAACCTCCGATCTGGAGTCCGTCTTCATCCATTCCACCAAGGGCCAAGTGACGTGAGCGAAGCCGCCAAGAATGACCGAAAACTCGCCCTTCTCTGGCAGGAGGCGACCAGTAGCCCCTCCTGGGAACGAGACGCTGCGGCGATCACGTCACCGTGGCGCATGGGCTTGTGGTTTCTCGTGCTCAACGGGCTCATCGTTTTTGGATTAATCATGGTCCATGCCATGTTCTCTGATCTCTCAATCTATGACGAGCTCACGCCCGTCATCGCCCGCATGGGTTTAGGACGCCTCTTCTGCGGCGCCCTCTTTCTTTCCCTATCATTCTTCCTCTCCATCTTTGTTCCCATCCGCGTCTTCGGGGTCATCTTCAGTCCCCGCCTCGGGCGCTACTTTGACCAGATCGTCCTCAGCGGCATCACTCCGTGGCGGTTCATCGGCGGAAAGATTGTGGGACAGCAGGCCTTCTATCTCATCGTCCTCGCCGTCTGTCTGCCCTATCTCGTGTTCTGCATCAGTTTCGGCGGCATCTCCTTCACCGAAGTGGCTCTCTACACCGCCATGATCTTCGTCTATGTGCATGTGCTCGTCATCATCAGCTTGGCCGCCTCCATGATGATGTCCGAAATCCTCGCGCTCCCCCTCGTCATCATCGTCTTCACCCTCAGCGCCGTGATCGGCCTCATGCCGCTGAGCCCCCATCCATTGAATCTCACCCCCACAGCGAGCATCATGGCAGTGCTCTATGAAGCGGTCGCGGCTGCTCAAGGTGAAGAGACCACCATGACTGGACTGTTCGTCGGCGGTTTCCCGGGACTCACCTTGTTTCAAAGCCACCTCCTTCTCTTCGCCCTCATCTCGTTCGCCCTGCTGGCACTGGGAGGCTTGGCCGTGACGCTCGGGCCCATCAATTCTTTGGCCCGAGGGCTGAATACCTTCGGTGAAGCCGTCCTTCCGGGGGACCGCAAGCGCGCCGGGTGGCTCAAGCGCCGTTTCAATCTCAGGCGCCAATCGGAACTGAGTTTCCTCTACGAGAACAACGCACCCGCATGGCGCGCGGCCGACTTCCGCCGCCGATGGTTCCTCCGGGAAACCGTCTTCATCCTCCTCATCGGCGCCGCCCTGATCTGGCTCTACTGGCTCTTCGCGTCGGGTCACCACACGGAAGCCTTCTATCCCTTGCACTTCGTCCTGGCCATGGCCGCACTCTTCTTGAATGCGCTCATGTTTTCCGAGAACTGGGCCACGGAACGCCTCACCGTCGGCCGTTGGGAGGCGGGCCGACTCAATGTTTTCTGCTTTGCCGCCAATTCCGTCCTCGTTTGGTCAGGCTTCGCCTGGGCGCCCTCCTATTGGGAAATGGATCTCCCCCAGCTCTCCTGGACCAACAACGAGGCCTTCGGGCACATCGATATTCAGGTTCGCCACTCGATCGCGGCCGGCATCTTTTCCCTCGCCGGCTTCGCCTTCTACGCCCTCATGCGCAATCCCCTGCTCCGAGGCTACTCCAAATTCACCGCTTTCCTCTTCGCGCTCTCTTGGATGGCTCTGATCTCGGCCGCTTCCAGTTGGACTGCCACCGGACTCGAACTCCTTCTCAATGCCAATCGTCCCGTGGAAGATCCCCTGAAACTCACCTGGTTGACCATGGGCAACCCGATCACCGCAGCCAATGCCGTGATGTCGGATGGGATGATCCTCTCAGAAAACGAAGGCCAATGGGGCGTCCTCTGGTGCGCCCTCCTCTATACCGTGGTTGGCATCCTCGCTCTCCTCGTCGCCCGGCGCCGGCGCCGGCGGCTTCCCCTGCGCGCGCTATGAACTCGTTCACCTTGGCCCCGCTTCTCACCGCCGCCCTCTGGGCATGGTTAGGCGGTTTGTCCTCCGTCGACACTCAGGACACCGAGCCCTTCCAAGCGATCCCACCGATCGATTCTCGAGGCCTCAAGGCCGACTACCGCTTGGGTCTCGGCGCCGTCTTGTTCAACAACCATACCAATTTGGCGACCGTTCGCCTCACCAACGAATCCGATCGCTCCATCGAGGGTGTCATCGATGTTCATCTCGTCTCCTACTACCGCGGACGGCCCTATCACTGGCATCGACTCGGCCAGAAAAAGGTCGCTCTCGGCCAGGGATCCACTCAGTCCTTCAGCGTCCGGTTTGCCGGGGTCGGCCGTGACGTCAATTTGGTCACACGGCTCGTCGAGGACGGTGGCAAAATACTCTGGCAACGCCCTCACTACAGTGAACTGCCAGGAGAACAGCGCCATCAGCGCTTGCGTCTCTGGAACGTCTCCGCAGACCGAAACGCCACCACCCTCGTCCTCGGGCCGGTGGGCGCCCCCTTTCCCTCGCTTCAGATGGCGAGAATCCGCTCGGTCACGCCCAGGGTAAGGCCCGTTCACCAGGCCCAGATCCCGGCCTGGGCACTCCCTTCGGATCACCTGCTGCTCACCGCGGCGGACGGCATCTTGTTAGCCAAGGACTCTCAGGATCGCCTATCGCGAACCCAGGAGAACGCCTTAGCCCACTACCTCGCGCGGGGCGGCCTCCTCCTGCTGCCCGAGGGATCAGACGCCTTGGAAGACCGTCTTACCTCCGCTCTTCCTTTCCCCGTTCCCACGACCACAGATCGAATTCGCCCCGTCGCTCTGGGCCAGATTCTTCGAGTTCCCTATTCCGCTTTCACCGCCTCCCACAATGAGGACAATGCTTGGATCTACCAGGCGCTGAAGAATCGCCCGCCTCGGGTCCACCCCGTCATCAGACCTTCCTATCGCAACTATGTTGGACAACGGACTTTCCGCGCGCAAGGGCCCCGCGCGGAAAAGACCAAGAGCACCTGCCTCTTGATTGCCGGCGCCTTCACCTTGATCACCGGGCCCATGGCCTGGTTGTTTCGCCGGTTGCCTCGCCGGCGATTCCTCTGCTTGTTAGGCTCCAACGTCATTCTTTTTTGCATCATCGCCGCCGCCTTCGGACTCTATCTCCGGCAGAACGAGGGCGAAGTCTGGTGGAGCACACTCACAGAAATCCCAATCCACGGAGGCGGAGGCCTCCAGACAGCCGTTTTCGAGCTTGAATCGGCCGGTGCTCAGCACCATCAACTGGCGCTGGAGGGCCCAAGCCTGGGCTATCGCCTCCTGGACCGGCTCGGTTCCTGGTTCCACGATCCCAACGCCGGCCCGGAAGGGCTCACCAGCATCGATCTCCTTCCCTGGGGCCGATCGTTCCTCATGGCCGAGGACTACGCCGCCGACGCCCAACCCATTCGCTGCCGACTGGAGGACACCGAATCCCCCGGTGTGATTCAATTTTCCTGGGAGAACCCCAATCCGTGGGCCATCGAAGCCGTCCAGATCGTCCTCCGCACTCCGGAGGGACGCCCCATCACCACCCGGTGGCGAAGACAACAGGCCGTCCAAGCTTCCAGACCGCGTACGTCACCACCTGGCGCGAGCCTCTACGGATTTTCCAGCGTCCTGCCGGGCGAGGACAGCGTTCGCCTCAAACTCCATCCCTACGGAGAATTCAATCTCCCTGCCCGGGATCTTCGGGCCCCTCTCGAAAACGAGGGCCCCGAAATTCGGGACGGCACCCGCCTGGCAATCGATGGCGCCTATACCCGCCAGGGCTCCGCATTCCCCTACGGGGCCTATGTCATCTTCCAGATCGACCGCTCGCCCACGCTCCAGATCGCCTCGGACCGGTCGGATTTTGTCGCCTCCGGGGAGCAGCACTACGTTCTACAACGACTGCCGGCGGAATTGCTCCCGCCCTACGAGCGTTTTTTTACCAATGACCCCTATCCCGTGAATCCGCCACAAGT
>JANQJH010000142.1 GCA_028281705.1 Verrucomicrobiales bacterium | reverse complement strand
AAGGCTTTCACGGCCTACTACGAAGACGGTATTCGCATGTGCAAATAGATCCACTCCGTAGAAGAATGCCGTAATGGTGTTGGAGTTCGCTTCTCGATGTCGAAGGCACATTTCCGGCGAAGATCCCTGAATTGATGCCGGTCTCGGTCATACTGAGCGCTGACGGCAGCCGTGCTCCCGGCAATTGCCAGAGCTCGGCGCACTCAATTTTAGGCCTGGGATTCGGATTTCGCTCTGGTTTTACCGGCTTGGCAAGAAGCCGCTCCATTCGATGCCGGCGAGTTCGGCGAGTGGCTTGTCCCAACTGGCGAGGTCGTCCTTGGTGAAACGGTTGAGGTGTCTGTGGCCGCAGGCGCGCGCCATGACCTGCATCAGTTCCACGGTGGCGCTGAAGAAGTTCGCCAGGCGTTGCGCGGACGCATTGACATCGAGCTTGCGTCGCAACTCGGGCTTCTGAGTGGCGATGCCGGCGGGGCAGAGGTTGGTGTTGCAGATGCGGGCCGCCACGCACCCGATGGCTTGCATGGCAGAATTGGCCACGGCGATCCCGTCCGCGCCCAGAGCCATTGCCTTGACGAAGTCGGTGTGAGTGCGCAAGCCGCCGGTGACGATGAGGGTCACGCGTCCACTTGCTCCCGACTTGTCCAGATGATGCCGGGCGCGTGCCAACGCCGGGATCGTGGGGACAGAGATATGATTGCGAAAGAGGAGGGGCGCCGCGCCGGTACCGCCACCACGTCCGTCGAGGATGATGTAGTCGGCGCCGCCGGCGAGAGCGAAGTCGAGGTCGCGTTCGATGTGCTGCGCACTCAACTTGTAGCCGATCGGGATGCCGCCGGTGACTTCACGCACGCGATCGCCGAAGGTCTTGAAATCCTTGACGCTGTTGAGATCGGCGAAGGTTGGGGGCGAGACGGCCGGTTCGCCTTGCGGAATCCCACGTACTTCGGAGATGCGGCCGGTGTTCTTCTTTCCCGGCAGGTGGCCGCCGGTGCCGGTCTTGGCCCCTTGCCCGCATTTGAAGTGGAAGGCTTGGACGTTCTCTAACAAGGTCTCATCGTAGCCGAACTTGGCGGAGGCGAGTTCGTAGAAATAGCGGCTGTTGGCCTCCTGCTCATCCGGAAGCATGCCGCCTTCACCGGAGCAGATACCCGTACCCGCCAGTTCGGCACCTATGGCCATGGCGGTCTTGGCCTCCTCGGACAACGCACCGAAGCTCATGTCGCTAACGAAGAGAGGTATTTTCAATTCGAGAGGGCGTTTTGCCTCGGGACCAATGACCAGTTCCGTGCCCACGGGCACGTTTTCCATGAGCGGCTTGCGGTTGAGCTGCGCCACCATGATCTGAATACCGTCCCAGTCCGGAAGTTCGGCGCGCGGGACGCCCATGGCGGCCATCGGCCCGTGGTGGCCCAGCTTGCTCAGTCCCTCCGCCGCGAGCTGATGGATGAAGGCCACCGTCGGTTCCTCCGGTGTCGCCGTGGCCTCCGGCATGGCGTCCGGCGCGCCTGAGATTTCGACAGCGAATTCCTTGCCGACTTGGTCGTCGGGAATCTTGGCATGACTGCCGTCGCAGAACGGGGCGTTGGCGGTGTGCTTGCACTGGCAGAGATACGCCTCGCCGCCCTCTTCGGCGGTGAATGGCTTCGGTGAAAAGGCCGTCCCGGCGTGCGAGCCGTCACAGAAGGGCTGGTTGGCGGATTTACCACAGGTGCAGAAGTAGTATTCCTCTCCCGCCTTGAGTTCGACAGGTTTGGGTTTGTTGTCGGCAATGGTTGGTGTCGTCATCGGTGTTTTATGGGAAAAGTGTTGGGAGATCGAAAGTGCGCCCATGTGCGGCGCACCGGGGAGAGCAGAAGGGGGCGTTCTGGAGCCACCCGCGGTCTGTGGGGCTGCTCTGGTTGGCCGGGCCACACTCAGGTTGGGTCGAGGTCTCTGGCATGGGTGTAGTATCCCCGGCGTCCGAAATTCTGGCCAATACCTTGTTCTTTGGCCAGCTATGCGTTTTTCTTATGGCGCTGATGGAGCGGCGACCTCTTGAGATCGCGCATTCTCCCGTAGTCATCGAAGCGGCGCTCGAGGACATCCCAGAATTCACGAAGGGACTGAAGTCCCTGCCACTTTCTCCAAACGTGACTCTGTTAGCGTGCTGCCAGCAATCACTCGATCCGCGATACGGTGATTCGCGCGAAGCACTGGCCCACGGAAGCGGAGAAATCGCTGGCAAACTCGGCCCTCAGACGATCGGACGCTCCTTGATTCTCTGCAGGAAGAATGACGATTCGTTCGCCGGCCAGTTCCCAATGGAGGACATCGGTGGAGATCTCGAACTCGTAACGGAACCCTCCAGCCACGTAGACGCCCGGTTCCGGGCTGGAACCGCCGGTGGGCACCTGCATGGAGAGCGATAGGCGACCGCTGCTGCCCTTGCCGTCCTGCGTGCGGCCTGCTTGGGGAAGGTTCGTCAGCATCGAACCCTTGTGGTTTGGATCCATGAGAAAGGCCTCCTCAATGAGGTCGTTCACGCCGTCTCCGTCTGAGTCGACCGTGGGCGGGTGATCGACCCTCTCGGGTAGCGATTCGAAACGTAGATTGTCCCAGTCAGTTTGATTGTTGTTATCGTATCCCCACGTGTTGTGGTTCACCGCCATGATGATGCGATGATAGAAGGCAGTGGGATCGTAGTTCCCCGATGCGGTGCCCTCAGAGAGCACGCCGCCGATCGTCTCAAAGTTGGACCCGGCGGAGAAGTTGAAATGGATGCGACCACTGACGGTAACGAACTGGTCTGAAGACGACTCGATGCGGAAGAAATGGACGTTATCCGGCTGGCTAGAGCGCGCATCGACCAGGAGACGCAGCCGGCTGAGGTCGTTGGTCGGCAAGGGCCCGGCAAAGGTTCTCGACTTCACGTCGATGAAATAGGTGTCTGGATCCGCCCATTGAGCGGCATCGGCTTGAAAACGCATCTGCCCTCCGGGATCGTCAACGACGGCGACCGATGGTGGAGCACCATTCCCAGAGCCGACCGCGCCGGCCACCCAACCCGTCGGAAGATTGCCTCCGAAGGAACTTTCGAAGTCTTCCGCAAAGATCACCTCCGGAGTCGGTTCGACATTGGGAGACTCCACGTTGATGAAAACGGGATTGCTTGCGATCCCGTCGACATGAACCGCTAGCCGCCATCGTCCCGCCTGTGTTGTCTCGGGAATGGTCAGCTCGATTTGTGTGGGCGAGAGCGAGTTGATCTCAATCGGCGCATCGTTCAGGCGAGCGACCACACGACCTAACTGATTTCCGAAATCGGTCCCTTGGAGCACGATCGTCCCCCCCGGATTCACCGAGACGGGTGTCACTGAGTTGATTGATGGTTGGAGCTCCGGCTCCGGCTCCGGCTCGGGCTCCGGCTCAGTTTGGCCCGAACCGGTCCCTGAGAGTCCGAGCACGAGGAGCGATTCTCCATTGGTTGCCCGGAAGGCACCCGTGACGCGTAGTGATCCCGGATTGTCAGGGTGGAAACGGAGCGTTGTCGAGATGACTCCATTGGGGGGCAAGGTCAGGGGGAGGGAGGGCGCCACCAGTTCAAAGGCCGGATGTGCGGCGAAGGATTGGATCCTCGCATTGTCCGTGCCGCGATTGGAGAGGAAGATAGTTTGATCGGCAGTCTTGCCGAATTCGACTGTGCCAAAGTCTAACTCTGAAGCATTGGCAGTGAGCACGACGGAGAGAGGCGCCGGGGTGATGATGGGCGGGACAACCTTCCCACGGTCGGCGAAGAAATCGGGGATGACTTGAGTGCCACCCTGCGCACTGCTGGGATCGTTTTCGAGTAAGGTGAGCCCGACCATGCGTTGCTCGCGGATCAGCGTGCCATTGGGATCCCGGAAGGTCACGAGGAAGTCGTCCAATCTCTCCGGTTCCAGTCCGTCCTGACGATTCCACAATTGAATCGAGCCTTCCAGGTCTTGCGGCGCCGGTAAGGTGAGGGTGAGCGATTGGCCACCATTTTCTGTTGAGGAGTGCCAGCCAGAGCCACAGCAAGCGGGCGCCACGGTGTCGTCGATGGCGCCGTTTGCAGAAGAACCGTACCCACTAGATTCGGAGGCGGCGATGGTGGTGCCAAATTGAATGGAGGCGAGGTCGTCGCCGTTCGTGTTGGGGATGTGCAATTCTTCGAGATAGAACCAGTCATTTCGTAGATTGGTGATTTGGATGGTTTTGACGTTCTCAAGCGGTGGTTGAGGGCGGGCGATCTCGAAACTGGCGCCTTCCGGGCTATTGAGGTCGCCGTTCGCGGTCGTCGAGGCATCCAATAGATTCTGCAAGAGAGTGAGGTTTCCCTGGGCATCCAAGAACTGGAAACTCATGGCATCGAGGCGCTCCACGCAACAGCCGTCCTGCCGGTTCCACAATCGCACCGTTCGTTGCAGGTCTTGAGGAGAGGGAAAGGTCAGGGTGAGGCTTTGGCCGCCGACCTGACTTGAAGAGTGCCACCCGGTGCCGCAGCAAGTTCCGATTTGGTCGTCGATGGCACCGGTTGGTGGCGAGCCGTGCGAAGAATTCTCCGAAGCCTGGAGGGTGGTGCCGAAACTCGTCGAAGCCACATCGGCCCCGTCGGCATTGCGGATGTCCAGCTCTTCAAGATAGAACCAGTCGCGCCGCAGGTTGGTGACGATGATCGATTTGACTCCGCTGAGGGCGATGTCAGGGGGCGCCTGATCGCTCGTGGGATAAGGGATCCCGCCGGTGCTGATATCGCCCTCGTTCAAGGGCAGCCCAACGATGGGGTCCTTCCGGATGAGTGAGCCATTGGCATCAAAGAACTCGACGCTCATGTGATCCAGTCGCTCGGGAACCAGTCCATCGGGACGATTCCAAATCCTGATCGGCCCCAAAAGATCCTGGGGCGAGGGGAAGTTCAGAATCAGGAATTGATCGCCCGTGGCCGTCGAGGAATGCCAGGCATCACTGCAACAGGCGGGACTGAACCGGTCGTCGATCGCGCCATCCGGAGGGGAGGAGAATCCCGGCGGCTCCGAGGCCTGGACGGTGGTGCCAAAGCTCGTGGAGGCGATATCCTCCCCAGCAGTGTTGGGAATCTCCAGTTCTTCGACGTAAAACCAGTCGCGTCGGAGATTGGTTAGGCGCAAGGAACCCACGCCTTGGGGAGCCTGGCGAGGAGGTTGGATCTCGAAAGTGGCGCCGGAGGGGCTGTTGAGCACGCCGCTACCGGCACTCGAAAGGTTCAACACCTGCTGATAGAGCACGCGACTGCCCTCGGCGTCGAAGAACTCGAAGAGCATGGCATCCAACCGCTCGACGTAGTTTCCGTCTTGCCGATCCCACACTCGGATACGTGACTGCAGATCCTGTGGGGTTGGAAAGCGTAGCGTCAGCCGCTGCCCGCCGCCCGTTCTCGCCGGGTGCCACGTCGTCCCGCAGCACGGTCCAACGGCATCGTCGATGGCTCCGTCGGGAACGGCTCCAAAGCCCATGGCTTCCGGTGACTCGATGGTGGTTCCAAAGGCTCTGGAGGCCACATCGACATGATCTGCGTTGAGAATCTCCAGTTCTTCGAGGGAGAACCAGCCACGGCGCAAGTTGGTGATGGAAATGGATTGGATGTTGGTGAGGGCAATCTGAGCCTCCTGTTGGACGCCCGCGGCAATCACCGGAACGACGAGAATGCCCGTGTCCGGGTCGTTGCTCTCGATGATCACATCGGGACGGACCGTCTCCAGAGTCGAGGGCGTGTAGGTCAACAAGATTTCTTGTTGTCCGTTAGGGGGTATGGAGAGGGAGCGCTGATTCACCACCACGTCGTCGCTTTGGGAACGGATGTCTGTGATCTCCAGCGAGCTGCCGCCCGTGTTGGAAATGACAAGCGTCTCTTCGACGGAATCTCCCAGAGAAACGTCTCCGAAATCCACCGTGCTGGGCGATACCTGGATATTTGGCAGGGCTTGGCCCTGGACGGTAAACGTTGTGATCGGTGTGCCCGTGCCGGCGAGACCGCTGGGATTGATCACGTAGACGAAATAGGTTCCTTGAGAAACGGTTGGCGCCACGTTGATCTGATGCACGAGTCGGGACAGGTTCACCCAGCCGTAGTTAGGAGGCTGCGGCGGTACGAGTGTGATGCCGGGAATCTTGTTGTTGTTGGCATCGCGAAAATCGGGCACGGCGCCAGGCGCGAAGCAGGCGCCATCGATGGTCAGTGTGAGGGCCTCAGCACCTTGCACGCCCGTTGTCGGGGAGAGTTGAGTGATGGCGGGAACGGGGACGGTCACGGCCACGGAGGCGCTATCAGACACCGGTGGCGCTACGGAGAGGCCGCCGTTTCGCGGCACGCCGGTGATGGAGGCCCCTTCTACGAGGGCGCCTCCCTGATCGACCCCAACACTTCCCCGATAAGTGAAGGTGGTCGTTTGACCAGGTCCCAGTGGCGGGAGAGTGACGGGAAAGCTGGGATCGCCGCCCAGGGTCGCCCGGTTGACATCGAGGACGAGAGACTCCAGTGGAAAGTCGCCGAGATTACGAATGGTGGCTGTGTAAGTCACTGTCTGTCCGTAGCAGGCTTGGTTGCGGTCTGCCGTGAGCTGCAGGTCGACACCGACTTTGGCATCGGAGATCGAAAGTATCGCCGGGTCCGAATGCGCATTGACTACCCGTCGGTCCGATGGATCCCAAGGGTTGGCCGCCGCCGCCGATCCGTGGGCACTGAATTGAACCTGGGTGTCCCTGGCCAGGTTGGGCGCCAGTTGAATATCGAATCCGATGACATCGCTTCCCCCGGCTGGAATGGGCCCGTTAGGCGTCACCCATTGTAGACGGTTGCCGGCAACGTTTGGTGGAAAATTGGCGCTCCCGTCGACATAAGTGGCCTCGGGTGGAAGAATGGTGCGCACGACCACGGGAACGACGGGCACGTTGCTGTGATTGCTCACCGAGATCACAACGCGACGGCGATCACCTGACGTGCCGGTGGAAGAACTCAATTCACAGGTCAACCCGAGCTCAGGCGCAATCACATCGATACGGCCTTGAGTGAGGGGTCCATTGACCAACTCTTTCGAACTGGTGACGTTCCAAGCTCTGAGCAAGACGGTCTGCAACTCATCAAGGGTATTGATCCCTGCGAGTTCGTTCAGTCGAACGGTGTAGTTGATGGCGACGTCGTAGCGAAGCAGATCAGTGTCCTCCAGTTGTTTGCGAAGTGGCTGCTTGAGATCAAACACGGGACCGGAATCCGTGTTGGTGGAGGAGAATGCTGAAGGGATTGTTTGGGCTAAAGCCCCTTCGCGGTAGGAGACGGTGGAGTCATCGAAACTGACAAAATCGAGACCCTCGCTCAGGAGACTCTCCACGCTCATTTGAAGCGCAGCATTTCGCGCTTGCCTCAAGTTTTGAAAGGTGATCCCAAAGGCGATGCGGCAATGGATCAACGAGCCGGGCGCTGCGGGGAGTGAACCGATTCCACCTCCGCCGGGCTGCGCCGGCAGAGATCGAAACCCACAGGCCGGCGTGCAATCGAATTGGATGCCACGCAGGGTGACGGCCACCTCACCCGGTCCGTCTGGGGGATCTTCTCCGTCGCCGCCGCCACCGTCGCCGCCGCCGCCGTCTGGCGGATCTCCATCCTGGCACACGAGGGCCGCTGAGCGCCCGGGCGTTGTGATGGTTTTGCCCGGAAGGGCCGCACAAACCGCTTCAGGAGTTTCGAAGGGCCCGTATCTTTCGTCGTAGTGATTGGTATAGGTGCCTCCACTCCCGTCGGCCGTGATCAGCAGTTGCTGATCTTCGATCACGTTTCCCCCAGGCCCCATGAAGACATACCAGTCCATGTCTTGTCGACCGGCGGTGGTATTCCTCCAGTCGATATGAAAGACACTCCAGGGCTCGGGGAATTTGTCCCACTGGCTGATATCCACTTGTCCTCGAACCTCTATTCCGGTGAAAAGAAGGCACAGAGGCAACGTGACGATCAGCCTCGGAAGGAAGAAGAATCGGTGGGGTAGAGAGCGTTTCTTGGTTTTCATGGGAGAATCGTTCTTAACCCTTTGAAACGAAACGGGATCGCCAGGTTACAGCGCCACCGTCCTATTTCTCTAGAGCGATCGCCCTACACCCGGATCGACGACATGCGGTGGACAAGTGACTGAGGCGCTGGAATCCCATGGAGAGGAGATTCGGCAACGAGGCGCGCTTGACTCGAGCCATGGGCCTCACAACACGCCTGAGTGCGTTTGCCACCGCTAGGCTAGGCGTTCCTTCCTCGCCTGCAGCTTTTCTTGGGTTCGCTTCGATTGCGCGTCGGCAGGAGCAGAATTCTGGCGGCCTGCTGGAGTGAAATGCACGAGCTTTGTTCCCACGGGCCGGAGTCCAAGCGTGGGATGATCACGCCGGTCACTGGACGGAACAGCTCGAAAAAGATGTCGGATTCCAAGCGTTGTAAGTCGCTTTAGGATGAGCTGATGTTCGAGACGGTGAAAACAAAGACTGATGACCAGGCGCTGGCGGAGTTCGTTTGCCACGCTGACCAGGGGGCCTTTGCCATTCTGGTCGAGCGGTATGCCGACATGGTCTACGGCACCGCGAGGCGCCGCTGTGGCTCGATCCAACTCGCTGAAGAGGTGACGCAGAACGTCTTCTTGATCCTTGCGAGAAAGGCGGCCGGGCTGCGTTCCGCGAAGGCGCTTGGCGTTTGGCTCCATCGCGCCTGCCTCCTCGAGGCCTCCCGGATCCTGCGACGAGAAGTGAACCATCGACGGAAAATGAAACGCTATGCTGACAAGATTGCGAGAGAGGCCGGTGAACCAGTCTCCGCGTCCGAGTGGAACGCGACGCTGCCGCATCTCGACGAGGCCATCGATCGGCTGGGCGAGGCGGACCGCAGGGTCATCATCTGGCGATTCTTCGAGGGTCTCTCGTTCAAGGAGATGGGCCGCCGGCTTGGCAAGACTGATGACGCCTGTCAAAAGCGCACCAGTCGTGCTCTCGACAAGCTGAGCCGCTCACTGCGCCGCCACGGAGTTGCCATTCCGACTCCTCTGGTGGCGGCTGGGCTGGCGACGGCTCATACCAGCGAGGGAGCATCGCTCGCTCTCAAGGCATCGCTTGCCAAATCGGCGCTCCAGCACGGCGGCACGGCAGGCAGCCTCACGACAAACCTCATACACATCATGACCTATACCCATTGGAAATTCACCGCGTTGGTCACTTTGGCAGCATTGATCCCGCTAGGCTTGCAGTGGTCTCAGAACCGATCGCTGGCCAAGCGAATCGACGCGGAGCAGGCAAAGATCATTCAAGCATCGGAAACACGGTCGCTTCTTGGACCCCGGCGCTCTCTTCCGGCTGGGATGAATTCCCGAGAGGTTGATCTGGCGGAGAAAGCCCTTCGTCAGCTGAGGGAATTCGTCGCGCGTGCCGAGGCGGCACCGCATCGAAGGGAGTCCCTGGCACGATTGGTAGAGCATTTTAACGCCTTGCCTGATGACGCCTTGTCCGACGCCCACGAGATCTTGTCTTCTTCCAGCCTAACATCGACTTCGTCGCAGATCGGCTACAAGGTGGTCATGGCGTTTTTTCATCGATGGGGTGCGACGGAGCCGCGCGAAGCCCTGGAAGCAGCGCTCAAGCAACCCGTGAACCGAAGGACGGCGCTCGACGCCGTGTTCACGGCGTGGTCGCAAACGGAGCCGCGCGAGGCCATCGCCGCCCTGCGCGAAGTGCGGTCGAGCATGCGCTACACGAATTGGATGTCCACGGTCGAGGTGGCATTCCGCGCTATGGCGCTGCATGATCCGGAGGAGGCGGGGCGTGCAGTGTTGGCGTTTGAGACAGCGAACGAGCACGAAGAGGCGAACCTGGTTGCTTCGGTGGCTGGCTACTGGGCTGATTCTAATCCCGACAAGGCGCTTGCCTGGGTGGAACAGTTGCCCAGTGGCGGGCAACGCGAGATGGCTTTCGTGGTCGCCGTGCATTCGATTTCGAACCACGATCAGGGGCGAGCGGCGGAACTGGCTCTGGGGATGCCGGAGGGTAGGGATCGGACAAGCTTGCTTTTCGCCGTGCAAAAGAAGTGGTGGGAAGCGGACCCCAAAGCCTCTGAATCATGGTTTCGGAGCCACGGCTTACGCGAACGGCCGCCAGATCCGAACGCCCCTGTGAGCACATTCGCCATCCCTAAGGACCAGAAGCAGGAGCCATGAAGATGCGCCGACTCCCATTGATCTTGGTCGTTCTCACAGCGCTGATCCTCGGCGGTCTGCAATGGAAGCAGAACGGCAAGCTGAAAGCGACCCTGGCAAACATCCAATCCAAACTTGCGTTTCCAGCCGTTGATGAGGTGCCGAATGGGAGCGCTGCTCAAGGCAGCGATGCCAAGGTAGACGTCAAGTTTATTTCGGGGACCGCGGCGGAGGTCCTGGCAAAGGCCGCAGCCTCCGTGCGTCCCG
>JANQJH010000138.1 GCA_028281705.1 Verrucomicrobiales bacterium | reverse complement strand
CTGCTGGGTGCGATCCTCCGCAGCGCGGGTCCTGGCGTGGAAACCGAGACTGCCGCCGCGAGGGCCGTAGGGAATTTCCGGGAGACCGGGTAATTCTTGCCGGATCGCTTCTAGCCGATGCTCGATGTCTCGCACGGCCTTGCTGAAGAACCGCGCCGCGCTCGGTGCCTCTTGGACGGCGGCAGCAGCCTGGTCTGGAAGACTGGGTCCGATCCATCCAATGAGCGCGATGGCTGCAGCGGTCAGGTGGCCCGGAATGGCAGGCAGCCTGATGTCTCCACTCCAATGCCACCGAAATCGAAAGACGATGAATGAGGGAGGTGCGATCATGTGAGCCGGTCGATGGAAAAGCCTATCGTTCGAGATGCGCCTTGCCAACCCCTAGCATCGCGCTGCCGGGGGACGACGGATTCCCCGTGAATGCGCGATAGACTGGCGGAGTGGTCGGAGGCATGGTTTGCTTTCCCTTTTCCCCTTGTCGTTGGCCTTCATGTCTCAATTCGTTCGCGGTGTCCTCCTCTCTCTTGTCTGTCTCAGCTTGATCGGAACGGCTGATGGGGCGGAGCCCGATGCCGCTGATTCCTGGTGGTCTTTTCAGCCGTTGAGAGAACCTGACGTCCCTGAGCTGAGCCTTTTTTCGGGAGGTGATACGGGAGACGGGCGTGAGTTCACCGCGATCGACCGATTCATCATCGCCGCCCAGCGCGAGAAGGGACTGACTTTATCACCAGAAGCCGACCGGCGTACCTTGATCCGGCGCCTGTATTTCGATCTCACGGGTCTGCCTCCGCTTCCTGAGGAAGTGGAGGCGTTTGTCTTGGATTCCGATCCGGATGCTTACGGCAAGCTGGTTGAACAATTGCTGGAGTCTCCTCGCTATGGAGAACGTTGGGCGCGCCACTGGCTGGACGTGGTGCACTACGGCGAAACCCATGGCTACGACAAGGACAAGCCGCGTCCCAACGCCTATCCCTATCGCGATTACGTGATTCGCGCCTTTAACGAAGACCGGCCCTACGCCCGGTTTGTCCAAGAGCAACTCGCGGGCGACGTGCTCTGGCCGCACACGGTTGACGGGATTGTGGCAACGGGATTCATTGCTGCAGGGCCTTGGGATTTCATCGGGCATGCCGAGGTGCCGGAAGAGAAGATCGACGGCAAGGTCGCGCGGCATTTGGATCGGGACGACATGGTGACGACGACGATGAACGCCTTCTGTTCGCTCACGGTACAGTGTGCGCAGTGCCACCATCACAAACGTGATCCCGTCTCGATGAAGGACTACTATGCCTTGCAAGCGGTCTTTGCCGCGATCGATCGCGCCGATCGGGAGTACGACGCCGATCCGGAGACGGCTCGCCGCCGGCTGGCGCTGAAGAAGGTGATCGCGGATCTCGAGGCGGTGATCAAGGAACTGGAGGCGTCGATTGAGTCTAACAAAACGGAGGAGATCCGAAGCATGGAAGACAAGATCGCGGCCTTCGAAAAGAGTCTGGCGAAGTATCGGGAGATCGAAGGCAAGACCCGTTCCGAGCGCTACGGTTATCATAGTCAAGTGGCCTCGAACCAGAACGTGGAAAAGTGGGTTCAGGTGGATCTCGGTAGAGTGATGGCGGTGGATCGGGTGGCGCTCTTCGGCGCCGACGAGTACGGATTTGCCGATTTTGGTTTTCCTCACCGATTTCGCGTCGAAGTTTCTCAAACGTCCGACGTTGGCGGGGACGACAGTGAGCTCTTGCTCGATGGCTCCGGAGACTTCCCGCGACCCGGGGCGAGTCCTGTGGTCATCGAGGGCCGGGGAGCAAAAGGCCGCTATGTCAGGATCACGGCGACCAAGCTGTGGAACCGGCGGCAGCAAGGGCAAGCCGAGACGAAGGATTGGATCTTCGCCTTAAGTGAGATCGCCGTCGTGGCCGAAGGCGTCGCGGTGTCTCTCTCCCCTGAGGTGGAGGCGCTCGATTCCATCGAGGCGGGGAAGCGCTGGGGCAAGGCCAATGTAATCGACGGCATCTATGGTCGCTACCCACTGGCAGAGCGCACGCCTCAGGGCATTGTCGCCTGGCTCGAAGAGGATGCGGAAGGGCAGCAACGGCGCGCCATGGAGGCCATGGTCGCGGAACGCGATGCCGCGCTCCGCGCCCGAATGCCGGAGACTCTGAGGAGACACGGTGCGGTGCGAGAGCAGCTTGTGGGGGCGCGCAAGGATCTGGGTCGTCTGCCCGAGCCGGCGAAGGTCTATGCCGGTACGGTGCACACGGGGAGCGGAGCATTCAAGGGACGGGGACATCTTGGAGGTCGACCGCGGCCCATCCATGTGCTGCGTCGCGGGGATGTGACCCGGCCTGGGGAATTGGTGAGGCCGGCAACCGTGGCTGGCATTGTGCCTGGCCTGCCGGCGGAATTCGATCTGGCGGAAGACCATGTCGAGAGCGATCGCCGGGTGGCCCTGGCCAAGTGGATCACTCATCCGGAGAACACGCTCACCTGGCGAAGCATCGTCAATCGCGTGTGGCACTATCATTTTGGTAGAGGCATTGTCGACACGCCCAATGATTTCGGCCGGCTTGGTTCCACGCCTTCGCACCCGGAGCTGCTCGATTGGTTGGCGGTGGAGTTTCGGGATGGCGGTGGATCGATGAAGGACTTGCATCGCCTGATCCTCAAGAGTGCGGTTTACAAACAGACGTCAAGGAACCGCGCAGAGGATGCGGAGATCGATGGTTCCAATCAGTTTCTCTGGCGCCAGAATCGGAGACGCCTGGAGGCCGAGGCGATCCGTGACGCGGTCATGGCCGTGGCGGGGAAACTGGACCTGACAATGTATGGGCCATCGTTCATGGATTTCGTCATTGAGAAACCGGAGCACTCGCCGCATTACGAATACCACAAGGCGGATCCGAATGACCCGGCGACGCATCGCCGCTCGATCTATCGTTTTCTTGTGCGCTCTCAGCCGCAGCCCTTCATGGACACCCTGGACTGTGCCGATCCCTCGGAACTGGTGGACAAGCGGGGAGAAACAAACACGGCGCTGCAGGCCCTGGCCATGTTGAACAACATGTACGTCGTGCGCATGGCAGAGTTCTTTGCCGAGCGGGTGCGGCTGGAGGAGGATTCCGTGAGGCGGGCGTTCGCCCTGGCCCTCTCACGGCAGCCGACGGCGGAGGAGCATCGGACCCTAGCGGCGTATGCGGAGGCACATGGGCTCAGCGCCACCTGTCGCCTCATCTTCAATCTCAACGAATTCAGTTTTGTCGATTGAGCGAGCCTTTTCCACAGCGACCATGCCTTCCTCACACCATCAAAACACTGAATGTGTTCCGCGTCTTTCGGCTTCCCAGTCGAGACGGGCCTTTCTCTGTCAGTCCGGCGGTGGATTGGGGGGGATTGCCCTAGCCTCCATGCTGGCCCAAGAGACGGCGAGGGCGTCGTCAACGACGGGCGGGGTACTGTCCGCCCCACATCATCCGGCAAGGGCGAAACGTGTGGTGCAACTGTTCATGGCGGGTGCGGCAAGTCATTTGGATCTGTGGGATTTCAAACCGGCCTTGATCAAGCACCATGGTGAGCCCTCCGATTTCGGCGAGCATGTGGAAGCCTTTCAAAACGGGCTGGGTCCGTGGAAGAAACCGGTATGGGATTTCAAGGCCTACGGTGCCAGCGGGAAGATGATCAGCGAGCCGGTGGCTCCCCTGGGTGAGGTCATTGACGACATGGCTTTCATTCACAACCTGGTGGGCAAGACGGGCGTGCATAGCCAGGCCACCTACCTCCAGGCGACGGGATTTGACCGGCCCGGCTTTCCCGGGATGGGCTGCTGGGTGAGCTATGGGCTGGGGAGCATGAATGATAATTTGCCGACCTTTGTCTCCCTGCCCGACCATCGGGGCTTTGGTTCCAATGGCGCGAAGAACTGGGCCTCGGCCTTCTTACCGGCGATGCATCAGGGGACGATCATTCGGCCGGGGACGCCGAACCCGATTGTCGATCTCAATCCGCCGAAGAGTGCCCGCTTCATCACGCCGGCTTCGGAGAACGCGGCCCATTCCGTCCTCGCGCGATTGAACGCGGCCCACGCCGCGGACCGGGACGGGGACACGCGGCTGGAGGCGCGGATCAAATCCTACGAACTCGCCGCGCGGATGCAATTGGCGGCGCCGGAGGCGCTCGATATCTCGAAAGAGCCGGCCTACATCAAGCGCCTCTACGGATTGGCGCCCGAAGGCAAGAAATGGCCGAGCGAGATCAATGCCGCGGAAGAGGCGGATTACTTTGGACGCAAGTGCCTCGCGGCTCGACGGTTGTTAGAGCGCGGGGTGCGATTCGTGCAGATCTGGTCGGGCAACGATAATTCCTTCCCCCGGCGCAATTGGGATAGCCATGAGGATGTGGAACGGGATCACGGCCCCCTGGCCAATGGCATGGCGATCGGCACTGCGGCCTTGATTAACGATCTCAAAGAGCGCGGGATGCTGGAGGATACCATCATTCTCTGGACGACGGAGTTCGGGCGCATGCCCTCGACTCAGGGGACGACCGGTCGCGATCACAATCCGTATGTCTTCACCAACTGGCTGGCCGGCGGCGGTATCAAGGGGGGCGTGACCCATGGTGAGAGCGATGAGTGGGGCTACAAGCCTCTCGATCGGCGCAATCCGACGGAGGTCTACGACATCCATGCCACCATCCTCCACTTGTTAGGTATCGATCATGAACGGCTGACCTTTCGCAAGGACAGCATCGACCGTCGCCTCACGGATGTGCATGGGCACGTCATCGAGGAACTCTTGGCCTGAGTGAGAATAAGGGCACGAAAACGTGGGACCGGCGTCTCGCCGGCATCTAACGGATTCTCACACGGGCATAACTGATCGTTCCGGATTTGCCTTGCTGCGTCCCCAGGAGGTCGAGCCGGTCCGAGGGCGGGGAACCTGCCCTCGGTGTGGCGGTGAAGAAATTGGTGAACGGTTTATTCAAGGGGATGGTGGTGCTGCGGGCGATCTCTCCTTCGGCATCGAGTTCAAGTAGGCGGTTTTCGTTCACTGCGAGACCGCTCTGGGGCTCGGTGCCGGTGACGTGGGCGACGACGAAGAGTTCATTACCCGGGAGAACGTGGAAGCGAGCCCGCGAGGCGTGAAGGCCAGGCCGGTCTTCCGTGGATTCCAGGAGGGTGGCGGTAGACGCGACCTTGCCCTGACGAACGACGGCGTGCTTCAGCCGGCGGGCCTGCTTGGCCTGAGGGAAGAAGGCCGGGCGGAGACGTTCGTCGACGGCGGACTCGCTCCAGAGCAGATGGACATCGGCGTTGGGGGCGAGATAGAGATCACAGGGCCAGGCGTGGCCCGCGGTGGCCTCGAGGTTGGCGATCTCGAGCCACGCGGCAAAGGGTTGGGAGGTGATGTCGGGATTGTGCGTGTAATAGAGTCGGCGGAACACGTAATCCCAGGCGTTGCCGGTGAGTTCCGTCTTGTGTTTTCGCCAGGCCGCGACTGATTCGGTGACGTCTTCGACGCCGAAGAAGTGGACGGCGCGATCCCTGAGGGCGACGTTGGGATAACACAAACGCACGGGCTTGGGCTTTTCGTAGTCGGCTCCCCAGGGCCACTCGAGTTTTCCCTGAGCACTCCAGGCGCCGCCGGCATCGCGGAAGGCCCACTCGGCGTGCCCGTAGCCGATGTTTTGCATGAGGAAGAGCTCACCTCGCGCGCCGTCGGTGGCGAGACTGCGGTAAGAATGCTCGCGAAAGGGCGGGGAATCCTGCCATTGGGGAAAGTGCTGCTTGGCTTCGCCGGTCGAAGAGGAAAACTGCCAGAGATCGGGTCGTGCGGGACCTCCGTTAGGTTGGGCGCCGCTGCCCAGGGTCGGATTTCCCGAAACGAAGACGTCTCCGTTGGCAAAGCCGGCCAGGGGAGCCGGCTCGCGGGTGCGACCGTCGTTTTCGTGAATGACCTTCCAGCCATCTTCAGCGCGCTGGTGGAGTTTCCATCGACAGTTGTTCAACGGTTCTTCATCGGTTAGGGTTTCCAGGCTGGTGGCGAAGACGCGTCCCTGGGTGCGGACGAGGGAAGTCGACCCCGCGCACCACATGGGACCCGCGCCGTTGTTGGCCGAAGTGTAGGTGTAGAGGTCCTCCTCAATCTCGACTTCGAGATTCCAGGCTTTCTTTTCTAGCGATTTGTCAAAATCGCCGTTTTGCCAGGCTTGGAAAATCTCCCGCCACTCTTCGCGTCTCTCGTTGTCCTCGATGTGGTCCTCGATCTTGTTTCCGAGGAAATCCTTCCTCTCGGGATCGGCTCCGGCACGGAGGAGGGTTTCCACGACGTCTGTATGCCCTTTCTCGGCAGCTTTCATCAGCGGTGTGACGCCATCGAGATCCTCGTGATCGACCTGGGCGCCGTGATTGATGAACAACTGCACGATCGCGGGATCGCCGTGGATGGCGGCACGGGAGAGCGGTGAGTCTTCGTCGCGACCGCCCCCGGCGTCAATCTTGGCGCCGGCCTCGAGCAGGAGCGCCACCGTCACCTCGGAACCCTCGGCAGCGGCGTCCCAAAGCATGGGAATGGGGCCACGTTCTTCGTTGAACCTGACGAGATTGGGATCGAGGCCGGCGTCGAGATACATCTTGAGATAGCCGTGGTGCCCTCGATCGATCGCGGCGAAGAGAAGTTTCCGCCTCACCGGGTTCAGTGTCTCCAGTGCCAAGTAGGGAGCGAGTTTCGCGAGAAAGCGTTCGGAGGATCGGTTGCGAATGATGTTTGCCAGGAGTGCGTCAATCGCGCCGTCGTCCAGATTCTCCAGTCGTTGAAGAATGAGGAGGACGGTCTCCCAGTGGGCTGCCTTCGCCGTCGCGGAGATGAGCTGTCGGGCTTGGAGCTGGTCCACCTGGGCCCCCTTCTCGAACAGCTTCTGGACCATTTCACTCAGCCCGTGGCTCCCCGCGTAGTACAGAGCGAACTGACCGGCTTTCTCCGTGCCGGGCATGATTTCCGCGATGTTGGGATCGGCTCCAGCGTCTAACAGAAGGTCGGCGATCTCGACGTGGGGCCCTCGCAGAGCGCCGAGGAGTGCCGGACGGGCGCTGGGCGTGGCATCCACAGCGTTGGGGTCGGCTCCTGCGTCTAACAACCACTGAACAATTTCGAGGTGCCCTTCCGACGCGGCGGCACAGAGGAGCGGGGTGCGGGGCCCAGCGGCCTCGGAGAGACTGCCGACTTGGTCGACGAGCCAGCGGAGGGTGTCGAGGTGACCTTGCCCAGCGGCATGGCCGGCTGGTGTGAGGCCGTCGGCTTTGATCGCACTTAGATCGGCGCCCGCGCCAGCGAGTTTCTTTAGAAGGCCGGTGTTGCCCAACGCCGCCGCGGAGTGCGCCGGGGTCCAGTCTTTACTGGAAGGCTCATTTGGATCGGCCCCTCGCTCGAGCAAGTACTCTGTTATGGCTGTGTGCCCCTTGGCGGCGGCAAGATTGAGGATGGTGTTGTTCTGAAAGCGATCGGTTAGATCGGCACCCGCCTCCACCAGCATCCTAACGATATCCAGATCGCCGCGCAACACCGCGCGATGCAGTGCCGAGTAAGTTTCATCACTGGATTTCTCCGGAGGTCCCGCACCGGCCTTGAGGAGTTGCTCGATCAGAGCGCTGGAGCCACGCCAGGCGGCGAGGCGAAGGGGAGTGCCCTCGGACTCCTTGGGATCGGCGCCAGCGGCCAAGAGGAGATCGATACAGGCCTGGTGCTGGCCGAAAATGGCCTCACTGAGGGCATCTCTAATCTTTGGTGAGGCGCCACGCTCCAGAAGCGCTTGCACCATCCGGGCGTCTCCATTGGTAGCCGCTTCCGCTAGCGGTGTGGTATCTGTGTGTGGCAGATCCCGGTCCAAATCGCCATCCGGCAGATGTTTGGTTAGGTCGTCAATCGTGATTTTTTCAAGATAGAGGCACATGTTCTTCCGGTCGAAGGTGACACGATAGCGCCGGAGCCACTCGCCACCCAGTAACCCGTCGATCTGCGGGCTGAGATCCGTGTCGAACTGATGTCCAGGGACATTCTCCCGCTGTTCGCCAAAGACGATGGCGCGCGGGAGATTGAACAAATCGAGGGAAGCAGTTGCTACCACCGTGTGCGCAAGCATCTCGCTCACCGGTCGCCCCTCGAGGAGGGTTGGGTGCGCCTCGAGGAAGCGGTTTGTGATGCTCAGGGAGCCGCTGTAGCCCGTATCGATGACGAGTCTTAGCGGAATCGGGGTTGCGCTTTCATCTTGCGAGGGAAAGATCAATCCTTGGGTGACCCAATAGCCACCTCGAATCTCAAAGGGCCAACGCTGTCCGTTCTCGGGAGGTGTGAAGTTGTCCGGGTCATGAAAGACAACGGTGGCGGCTTGATAATCGAGCGTAAAGGGGGCCATCTCGAGTAACTTGCGGCCGGCGACGCCATCGTTTTCATGGGTCATCGACGCCGCGTACACGGGTTGGGTATCCTCCATCACGAGAGCGCTTTCTCCCAGGCGGACAGAGTCGACCGCACATTGAACCAATTCGTAGGAGCCCGAGATATCCCGGCTCTCGCCGACGATACCGCCTCGCTGCGTCGTGACACGGCTGCCGCTATCCGTCGTCTTTGTTTCGGTTCTGAATCCAGTGATTTTCCAGGAGTCGGCCAAGGCCCGATTGAGCAATAGCGGTCGTTCCATTCCCGTATCCACATCTATCCAAACGGATTGCCGATCATCGATTCGAATGGGAATCTCCAGAACATTGGATCTTCTGCGGCCCTGGATTTCGTGAGTACCTTTCGGGAGCCTTAGGCTCGGATTATAGGGCATCGGTTCCTCAAGCGCCGCCTTCAGAGCAGGTTCCGGCCAGGGCTCGTAGTCCGTCCCCAACTCTTCAAGCGGACGTCGTGGCTGGGTCTCACCGGTGATGAGTTGTTCCAGTCGCCTCGCGCTTGCCATGGCCGCGGCCGACCGGCGCTGCTCCATTTGCACAAGGACTTGGCGCCATTCCTTGAGGTACTCGTCGTTGGAGCTGTCTTCGGTGACGTGGAAGACATCGTACCACAGGCCGTTCTCGCGCAGCATCGCCGTGCTGACCGTCCGCCAGGGCGAATCGTCTGTCTCGATGGGCTCAATTCGGCGGACCAAGGCGTCGACCTCATCCGGACTGTGAAGCGCGATTTCCCGAATGGGATAGGCATTGGCCTCCGGAGATAAGACCATGCGTTTGGCTTTGCTCCGGAGGTAATGGGTAAAGATGAGGTTTCCGTCTGGTCCTTGGCGCCGGCGAAAGAGGCCGCCGGGAGAAGCATTCATGACCTGGTTCTTCCATCCGGTGAGATCGAGAGCGATGCCCCCGGTGTCCGCTTGAGACGCCCCAAAATGAATCCCAATCGAGTCTCCCTTCACCTGGAAATCGCAGTTCCCTTCCCTCACAGGGCGGATAACACGGAAACGCCCGGGCCAATCTGGCCGTGGGTAGAGTGTCAGTCCGTCCGCGGAATAGCTCACGACCTGTCTCGTGACGGTGTCCCGGGTGAGCGTCTTGACGACGTTTCCGGGCTCGCGGCGGCACTCGATGGAGAGTTCAAGGAAAGGGAGGACGACCTCAAAGGCGAAGCTCTCCAGAGCGGATTCGCCCTGGCTGGAGAGCCTGGGAACCACATCCCGCAACGCCGCCTGCCAAGCCTCTTGCGCTTGAACGGAGGCGCTTTCTTCACCCTTGACCGGGACCAGGAGGCCAAGAACCGCCACTGCCGCGGCGACATCGATCCCTCTCAGACTTCTCATGGTTTCAATGCATTTCAATCAAGTTGGCTTCGCTTCAGTCCGAAGGTATTGACTACCTCACCGTCAATGGTGACCACGGAATAGCGCACCACGGGATCCTCCGCCGTGGTATTGAAGTCGACCAAGCCGAAGGACTGCTTCTTGTTATAGGAAAAGAGCGCCTTGGGCATGGTCTTGTGCACGTGCTGATTGGTTAGCCGTGAACTGTTGAATTCGTAAATGGGATAGCTGTCTTCGCGGTCAATCTTCCACAAGTCTGACCGGTGGCGGTCGGCGGACATGAGAACGACGCCTTCGATCTGGTGTTCGGCGAGGAAGTCGAAAATGATGCCGCGCTCGTGTTTGAAGCCGTTCCAGGTGTCCTTGCTGTCGCCCTTGGCTTCGAAAACCCAGGGCACAGGCGAGCAGAGGACTTTGAAAGTGCCCTTGGATTGACGGAGTGTGTTGAGAAACCAGGCACGCTGCACGGGGCCTAACATGGAGATCTCGCCCAGATCGGGATCGAGGTTGCGGTAGAAACGGCCGTCGAGCATGATGAAGTGGACGTCGCCGAGGTAGAAGTCATAATAGCAGCCGGGTTGGGCGTCGCCGCCGCCGTAGCCTGGATTGACCCAGTTGTTGCGAAAGACGCCGTAGACGGGGCGCTTCCAAGCGGGAACATCGATCTCGGGACCCTCGACGCAGTCGTTGAGCCCGAAGTCGTGGTCGTCCCAGATGGAGAACACCGGTGTCTGCGCGACCAGGCGGGAAAACTCGGGGCGCGATTGGCGGCGATAGTAGCAATAATGCTGCATCGCCGGACTCTCGGGATCGTCGCTGTAAACGTTGTCGCCTAACAAGAGGAGGGCATCGGGTTCGGTTGCGGCGATGGTGTCGAAGGCGCGTTCGTTCTCCGGGACGTAACCGGCGCCGCCGCCAAAGGCGAGGCGGAACTTTACCGGTTGATGTGGTTCGGAGAGGGTATGGAAGGCGTGTGTGGGCAAGGAGCCGTCCGCGGCTTCCTGTTCGCCGGTGAGGACGCGATAATGATAGTCCGTGTTGGGTTGGAGGCCGGTGACGGCGATCTCCGCGGTGAAGTCCGTTTCCCGGCTCGTGGTCACGGGTCGCGAGAGGATAGCCTGGGAGAAATCGTGGGCATCAGTTGAGGCGGCGACGCGCACCTCGGCCGCCTCGAGGGTGCGGACCCAAACGTGGACGCCGTTCCCCGTGATCCGGCCCAACATGGGGCCGTGGGCGATGGCGGGGAAGCGTTGGCGCAACTGTTGCATCACGGGGTGCGACTGCAAGGGTTCCAACCCCTGCTTGGTGCCGCTGACGAATCGGCTCAGGGGCACGCCGTTGGCGGTGGACTCGAGCACAGAGGCCACGGCGGCATCGAATTCGCCAATCGCCGTGTAGGCCACGGCCCGCATGTAATGCGATTCACCGTCGCGGGCCAGAGGGCTGGGCAAGCGGTCGAGGGCGTCGAGGGCGACTCGTGGTTTGCCATTGAGGATGGTGCGGAAGAACTCTTGGTGGATCCTCTTGAACTGGTCCTTCTTCAGGCGTTCCAGGAGATCTTCGGTTTCGCCCGGGAGGCGGCTACGTCCATCGCGCTGGTAGCGTGCCAAGGTGTCTTTGAGTTTGGCGACGATTCTCGGTTTCTCGTGGTAGAGGTTCTTCGTCTCACCGGGATCCTTCTTCAGGTTGTAGAGTTGGCCCTCGGGATCCGCCTCGCCTGTCTTGATTCTGGTGAATCCGCC
>JANQJH010000078.1 GCA_028281705.1 Verrucomicrobiales bacterium | reverse complement strand
CCAAAGCCTCTTGGTTAGGTTTAAGTTTATGAAAGGGGCCGGCACATACCGAGAAACACCCATTCGCCCCAATCATCTTGCCCTCAATCATTTTGCCTTATCACGATTCCGCTCAGCACATCCTCAAGCCCATGCTTTTCCTCCTTGCCCTGATAGCATCGGGTGTTCTCGTGAGACGGCGGCGCCAGCATCCGACGCCCTCCAAAGTTTTCTAGCGAGAGTTCGAATAGGCAAAATCATTTAGGGCAAAATGATTCATCTCATCTCAATTTCCGGGATGAGACCCGAAGAGCCGATGCCCTAACTCATGATCAGCGATGGTGGGAGAGCGGACGGGATTTTTAAAAGGTATTCCGCGAAGCGGACCAGAATTCTAAAGCCTTTTGGCTAACCATTACCACGAGGATCAGGATTCTCCGGCGACTGCCTCCCTCAGCCCCGCACAGCCTGCAAGCAGTTTCAACTGCTATTCTGCATCGCTGTGATCAACCTCTGCCTGCCCGCCTGAGTACGGCCCCCGGCGATGGTCGGCGTCTGGCCTCGACGGAGCAGATCCAGATTCTCGGCCGTGAGACACCCGAGCCGCTCCAGGGTCGCCGGATTCCGCTTCAGCGACTCCTTGGCCATCGAATGACCTCGTTCTAAGAATTTAGAACATTTGGATTGACGGCTCGCGAGGCTTGTTCTAAGGACTTAGAACAAGTCGCCATGACAAAAAAGAAACCAACAGAAGCAGAATTGCGTATTTTGCGAGTGCTATGGAAGACTGGACCGCAACGTCTGAGTGTCCTGAGTGAGTCACTTCAAGACGAAGGGCATCTGGCGAGAACGACGGTAGCAACGATGCTAAAAATCATGCGTGAGAAAGGCCTGGTCGAGCGCGTCGAGAAAGGCGGTCGCCCCATTTGGCAGGCGCGTGTGCGTCAGGAAACGGCGAGCAGCCGGTCTGTTTGGGAGGTGATCGATCATTTCTTCGACGGTTCAGCGCATCAAATGGTGGCACACCTGCTTTCAGACAAGAAGCTGTCGGCTTCAGATCGCTCAAAGATTGAAGAATTGATCCAACCCCAAGGAATTGATCCCAAACAACAAGACCGATGAATGTCTTACACACACTTTCTGAATCGGCGTGGTGGCAGGTTCTTGCATTGGTAATGATCGACTTTCTCCTTTGGGGGACGATTTTGGGAGGTGTCCTTTGGGCACTTGGCTGCATCTTTCTATCCAAGACGAATTCAAATATTCGTTATATTTATAGCGCCATTAGTCTTCTCGCCTTGGCCGTTTATGGGATTAGCTTGATTGGGAAGCATTGGGTTACCCCTAAAGTAGGCGAGCTTGTCTCTTCAACGGCTTCGCATGGAGCCCCTTTGGCATCCCATAGCGAGGACCCATCTACTAACTTAATCTCATCTATCTCCGATCAGCCTTTGCCAAATGCAACTATCTTGGCAAATCAAGAAGGTATCGGACTTCCATTCGAGAAATGTCTCCCTGCGATTTGGTTAGCTGGATCCCTAACGCTAAGTTTTCTAACGTTGGTAGGTATTGCTGGATGCCTTCGCCTACGCCAGAAGTGTCAAGATGATTTAGCCACGAGCAATCGGTGCGTTGATCTAGCGAAACGGCTTGGTGTGAAACGAACTGTGCGGGTGGCGGTCTCCGATGCGGTAGCGACTCCACTGGTGTTGGGAATCTGGCGTTCGGTCATCGTCCTCCCAGCTTCTCTAGTAACACGTTGTCCTGCCGATGCATTGGAGATGATTCTGACTCACGAACTCATGCATGTTCGGCGTTGGGACAATGCCGTAAATCTTCTTCAACGGATAGTGGAGTGTGTGTTCTTTTATCAGCCATTCGTTTGGATTTTTTCCAACGCATTGCGGGTGGAGCGAGAGCACTGTTGTGATGAGGCGGTGTTGGATGGTGGTGCTGAACCGGTAGCTTATGCCAGATTGTTGCAGGAAATGGCAGAGGCGCTTGGTAGAGGGACTGCTTTTGAATTGCCCCTAGTGAATAGCATGGCAGATCATGCCGTCGTAAAACGGATACGCCGTATCATGCGGCCACCACAAGCAGTGCCGTTGATTCCCGCTTGGCGTTCGTTGAGTTTGCTTGCGGCTTCGCTCCTTGGAGGTGCCTGCTTGCTGTGGGCACAGGACGAAGACCCGAGCAAAGAACTTGAAATCTCTCTGCCCTTCAAGGAAGCGGTGGAGGATTTGCCCTCTGAAAGGGCGGAACGTGAGAGAAAACTCCCGCCCGGGCTTGGCACAACCAAATCCACCGAGAGGTTTGCCCAGTCGGCAAGAATTGAACGCGAGAGGCTATTCCCTCCTGGGCTTGGCAACCCCAAAGTTGATAGACCCCAGCAATCGTTGGTTCTTAGAGGGATGCCCGTTGAGAAAGGGAAGTTGATTAAGTCGCCTTATGCATTGGAAGGGCCGTATATTGATGTGAATGGCATTCTGCCTGGCACAAAGATAAAATGTCCGACAACCGCAAAGATTATTGTCGTGCCGGGCTCAAAGAAAGATGAGGAATTGTTTACCGAGCGGTTTCAAGTGCCTAACGACTTTCAAGAATTGTTCATCCCGATCAAGAAACTTGATAGGCCCGCCACAGCCATAGAAATCCTAGAACAACGCGGAATCGGCTTCCCAGGAGAAGCGACGAGCTTTTTCGTGCCTGAAGATCGTATGCTAGTAATACGGACAACAAAACCTGATTTAGAACATGTGAGAGAACTCGTGGCCTTGTGGAACACGCGCAAGTTGGGGCCTTCAGCCGCAGCCACTGATCCCTACTTGAAAGCCCATCGGGACGCCATTGCTCGTAAAGCTGAGCTTCGAGCACCATCAAAATAACCTGGTTTGTTTATCCCCGCCCTCATCGGCGAGCCGTGAACCGTGTGTAAGATGCGGATAGGAGCGGAGGCCCGATGGGACATGGGTAATCTGCACGTTGGCGTCAGCCCTCGCGGATGCGAAGTATTCCCCACCAGGACTGAAGGCAATATCTTGGACCTGGCGAGCGTGGGTCTTCAGGTTCCGGGTCGGACGCGAGTTTCGGGTTTCGTTGCCCAGTGCCCAATTCGTGGTCGGTAGTTCGGCACTGAGATGGGGCCGGTGCGCCGAATCCTAACGGTGTCGCCACCTTGGCGGGTGGTGCAGGGATCCTCTGGCCGATTGGCGAGGGACTGGTGACGAATTCGCAGAAAAATACTTGCGATATGAGACGACTGGTCTAATCTCGAATTGAAATGTCCGAGCCGACGACCAAAGAGCGCATTCTTGAAGCTGCCGAGGAGATCATGATCGAGAAGAGTTTCCACTCCGTGGGGCTCAATGAGATCCTGAAGGCGGTCAATGTGCCCAAAGGCTCGTTCTACCACCATTTCGACTCCAAGGAGCATTTCGGCGTGGAGCTGTTGAAGCACTACTCGGAATCGGCGAGCGCCCGAATGCGGCAGCTCCTATTGTCGTCGGAGCCCGAGCCGAATCCGCGGGCCCGCCTACTCACCTTCTACGAATCGGGCATCGCCTGTTTCCTCGAAAGTGGTGGGAAGTGCTCATGTCTAATCGTGAAACTGGCGTCCGAAGTCGCCAGCTTCAGTGAGTCCATGAGGGAAGTACTGGCACAGGGGCAGCGTGAGCGGTCTGGGATCACTGAGCAGGCGCTACGGGAAGGAATCGAGAAGAAAACCATCGCTCCCGTGCCCGATCCCGCGATGACCGCCCAGTTGATCAACAGCCTCTGGATGGGTGCTCTTCTCGAAGCCGTGCTCGCACGCAGCGCCGAGCCGTTGCGACAAGCTCTGGACCACATCGCCAATACTCTCGTCCCAGCCCCGTAGATTTTTTAGCCACACTTAAACCGACTGGTCTACTCGATCCTCTTCTTCAATCAAACCAAAAATCAACTTCACAAGAACCATGAAAAACAAAATCGTACTCATCACCGGTGCCACCAGTGGCATTGGCAAGGCAACCGCCATCAAGTTCGGCGAGCGTGGCGCAAAAGTCGTCGTGTCCGGGCGGCGTGAATCGGAAGGGCAGGCGGTGGCCGAGACCATCAAAGCCGGAGGTGGCGAAGCGACCTTCGTTCGCGCGGATGTCGCCAACGAGGAAGAGGTGAAAGCGCTGGTGGCCAAGACGGTCGAGGTATACGGCGGTCTTGATATCGCCTTCAACAATGCGGGCGTCGAACACACGGGGCCGATCACCGAAGCGACGCGCGAGGACTACCAGCGGATTTTCGATATCAACGTGTGGGGAGTTCTCGGCGCGATGAAGCATGAGATCCCCGCGATGCTGCAACATGGCGGGGGCTCGATCGTGAACACGAGTAGCGTTGTGGGTCACATCGGCATGGCAGGGGCATCCATCTACATCGCCACCAAGCACGCCGTGGAAGGGTTGACCAAGACGGCGGCGATGGAATACGCCAAGGAAGGCATCCGCGTGAACGCCGTGGCTCCCGCCGCCATCGAGACCGCCATGGTCGATCGGTTCGCGGGCGAAGAAGGCACCGATGAACGCACCGGGCTCGCCGCCATGCACCCGGTCGGGCGCCTGGGCAAGGCCGACGAGATCGCCGAAGCCGTGCTCTACCTCGCCTCCGCTGCCTCCTCGTTCGTCACCGGCATATCGCTAAATGTCGATGGTGGCTGGCTGGCACAATAAGCAACTTACCCAACCCAAGACATACCATGAGAACACAAGAATCCTCCACCCTTCATCCGGCTACCGTCGATGACTTTGACAGGGTGATCGGTAGTTCGGAGAAGCCCGTGCTCGTCGACTTCTGGGCTCCTTGGTGCGGCCCGTGCAAGATGATGGGCCCCGTACTCGACGAATTCGCCGACGAACATCGCGAGCGCGTGGTGGTCGCAAAGGTGGATGTCGACGAGGTGCCTGCACTGGCGCAGCGCTTCGGGATCCGCTCCATTCCTACCATCGTGTTCTTCGACCGTGGCGAGGAAGTGGCGCATCTGTCCGGAGTGGCAAGCAAGCCGGCACTGGAGCAGCAACTGAACAAGGTTGTCTGACGGCATCTATTGCCGGTCCCGCTCAATCAGCCTTCCTTTCGAACTTCACTAGGATGAAGGCGTTCCCTTTCTTCCGCGCGGCATTGGCCGCGACCTTGCTGGCGGGATGCCAGACCACGCCGGACCTGCGGATGCCGGACGCGGCCTCACCGGCGGTGTTCAAAGGCGGGAGCGAAGGCGCGGCGCTCCGGGCCGATTGGTGGTCGGTTTTCCATGACGGCGAGCTGAACCGCCTCGCCAAGCGGCTCGACGGCGGGAATCTGCAGCTTCAAGCGGCTTTGGCGCGCGCCGATCAGGCTTACGCGGCCTTGGGCGTCGCCCGGTCCGAAGTGTTTCCCAACGTCAACGCGAGCGGCTCGGTACAGCGCAACCGCAGTTCCGACAACGATCTGGGAGGCGGCTTCTTTTCCAGCTACTCCACCCAGTACCGCGCCGGACTGGCGCTCGGTTGGGAGATCGATCTCTGGGGGCGGGTGCGTAGACTTGTGGAGGCTGGCCGGGCCGAGGCAGACGCGGCGGACGCGCTTGTTGAAGATGTCAGGCTGGCGCTTCGCGGCCAGCTCGCGCGAAACTATTTCGCCCTGCGAACACTGGATCAGGAACGGCAGGTCTTGGAGGATGCGGTCAAGACCCGCGAAGAAAACTTGAAGCTCGCGCAGCGGCGCTTTGACGGTGGTATCACGCCGGAGCTGGATGTCGCCCGAGCGGACACCGAGCTCGCCGCCACGCGATCAGCACTGGCCAGCCTGCGTGGGCCGCGCACCCGGCTGGAGAACTCGATCGCCGTGCTTGTGGGCCAAGCGCCGTCCGATTTCCGGCTGGCCGAACGCGGCCTCACGGCGAGGCTCCCTACGATTCGCGCCGGTGTCCCCATGGAGATGTTGGCGGTGCGCCCTGATGTCGCGGCAGCGAAGGCCCGGCTCGTGGCGGCCCACGCCCGCGTTGGGGCGGCGCGTGCCGAGTACTTTCCCAAGGTGAGTCTGATCGGCAGCGGCGGCCTCTCCAGCATCAATGCCAGCGAATTCCTAAGTTGGAGCAGCCGGACATTTGCTCTCGGTCCGGAGGTGACGTTGCCCATCTTCCAAGGTGGCCGGCTCCGGGCGAACGAGAAGCGGGCTCGCGCCGAATACGCAGAGGCGGTGGCGAACTACCGCCAGGCAGTCCTCAATGCTCTGGTCGATGTCGAGAATGCTTTGGCGGACCTCGCATCCCTCCAAGGCCAGACGGGTGCGCAGGCGCAGGCGGTTCAGGCCGCCGAACGGGCGTTGGCGCTCTCCAACCGCCGCTACGAAGCGGGTCTCGTCAGTTCCATCGAAGTCGTCGATGCCGTCCGCGAGCAGCTCAATGCCCAGCGGCGCGCCGTGCAGATTCGCGGCCAGCAATTCGAATCCACCGTCCAGCTCATCCAAGGCCTCGGTGGTGGCCTCTCAACGAAACACACCTCGCCATGAAACTTCCCTTCCTCAACACATTCGGGCTCGCCTTGGCGCTAGCCGCTCTCGTCGGGTGCGGCCGCGAGAATCCGCCGTCGCCGTCGCCGATGCCGGTGAGCGTTGCCAATCCGGTTGAGCGCAACGTCGAACTGACAGAGACCTACACCGGCCGGCTTGTCGCCGTCGAAGAGGTCGATCTGCGCGCTCGCGTCAGTGGCTATGTCGAGTCGGTCCATTTCACGGAAGGCCAAAAGGTCGAGAAGGGCCAGCTCATGTTCCAGATCGATCCGCGTCCGTTTGACGCTGCCCTGTCGGCGGCGAATGCCAAGGTGGAACAGGCCGAGGCGCGGCGAAACCTCGCCCGATCCAACTTGGCCCGCGCCGAAGATTTGGTGAAAGACAACGCCATCTCCCGCGAAGAAGCGGACATCCGCAAGAGCGAGTTCGAGCAGGCCGAAGCCGATCTGCTCGCGGCGCAGGCTGGGGTGAAGACCGCCGAACTGGACCGGGAATTCGCCAACGTCGAGGCGCCAATCTCCGGGATTGCCGGCCGGTTCTTGGTCACGCCGGGCAACTTTATCACCGGAGGCCTGCCCAACTCGACGATGCTGACAACCATCGTCCCCCACAATCCGATCCACTGCTACTTCGAAGTTGACGAGCGTCAGGTGCTCAAGTTCACCCGCATGTTCTTCGAGGGAAAGACAGGTGGGCGGGCCGGAGAACGTCCAACCGTCGCTATCGCGGTGTCCGATAGCGACGAGTTCGAGTTCAAGGGAACGCTCGACTTCACCGAGAACCAGCTGGACGAAAGCACAGCGACCTCCCAACTGCGTGCCTTGGTGAAAAATGAAAACGAGTTTCTCACGCCCGGACTTTTCGCCCGAGTGAGGATCAAGGTCGGCGAGCCTTTTCAAGCCATTCTTGTTCGCGACAGTGCGCTTGGTTTCGACCAGTCGAAGCGTTTCGCTTGGATCCTGCAGGACGACGGGACAGTGAAACGCCGCTTTGTCGATACGGGGCCGCTGGAGGGCTCGCTGCGCATCGTCCGGTCCGGACTCTCCACCGAGGATCAGGTCGTGGTGAGCCGCATTCAGCTGCTGCGCGACGGCGTGCCCGTCTCCCCTACCAAGGTAGGGATGGCCGCCGAATCCAGCGCGCAAAACGGAAACGCTCCTGACGCATGAAGCATCTCGCTTTCTTCTTCATCGACCGGCCGCGCTTCGCGACCGTGCTTTCGCTGCTGATCGTGTTCATCGGAGCGCTCGCCTACACCAGCCTGCCGGTCGCTCAGTTTCCAGAGGTGGCACCTCCAACTGTGGTCGTGCGCGGCGCGTATCCGGGCGCCACGCCTGATACGATCGCCAAGACCGTCGCCGCTCCGATCGAGCAGGAGGTCAACGGCGTCGAAGGCATGCTCTACATGAATTCGCAGAGTACTTCGGACGGCGCCTACGAACTCACCGTCACCTTCGAACTCGGCACGGACTTGGACAACGCCCAAGTGCTCGTGCAGAACCGTGTGGCCATGGCCGAACCACGGCTCCCGGAAGAAGTGCGGCGCATCGGGGTGACGGTGCAGAAGGCATCACCGGACTTGTTACTGGTGGTGCAGATGTATTCGCCGGACGAAACCTTCGATCTCCTCTACATCTCCAACTATGCGCTGCTACAGGTACGCGAGCGGCTGCGAAGGCTCGATGGCGTAGGTGACGTGCGCCTGTTCGGAGGGCGCGAATACAGCATGCGCGTCTGGCTGGATCCCCAACGGCTCGCTCTGTTCGAGCTGACGCCCGGCGAAGTCGTCGATGCACTCCGGCAGCAGAACCTGCAGGTCGCCGCAGGCACCATCGGTCAGGAGCCCATGGATACCGCCGTGCCCTTTCAGGTTCAGGTAACCACTCTGGGAAGGCTCGACGATGAGGCGCAGTTCGAGAGGGTCATTGTGAAGACAGGCGCCGATGGCCGCGTGGTGAAACTGAAAGACGTCGCGCGCATCGAACTGGGAGCGCTCGACTACAATGTCAAGGCGTATCTCGATGACGTCTCCACCCTCGCCATGCCGGTATTTCAGAGGCCCGGCTCCAACGCTCTCGATACGGCGGACGCCATCCGAAGTGCGATGGAGGAGATGGCGGCCGAGTTTCCCGACGGACTGGAATACAACATCGTTTACGATCCCACGCGCTTCATTTCCAAATCGATCGATGCGGTCATCGAAACCCTGGTCGAGGCCGTCCTGCTCGTCGTCCTCGTGATGATCGTCTTCCTCCAGTCGTGGCGGGCGGCGGTCATCCCCATACTGGCGATTCCCGTGTCCCTCATCGGCACGTTCGCGGTGATGGCCGCGTTCGGATTTTCCCTGAACAATCTGACTCTGTTCGGACTGGTCCTCGCTATCGGGATCGTCGTCGACGACGCCATCGTGGTCGTCGAGAACATCGAACGCAATCTGTCCGCCGGACTGAGTCCGCGCGAAGCCACGCGCAAGGCGATGGCGGAAGTGAGCGGGGCGCTGGTCGCCACCTCGCTGGTGCTGCTGGGCGTGTTCGTGCCCACTGCGTTCTTGGGTGGCATCAGCGGACAGTTCTACCGTCAGTTCGCGCTGACCATCGCAACATCGACGGTCATTTCCACAATCGTTTCCCTGACACTGAGCCCGGCGCTCGGCGTCATTCTCCTGCGCGAGGCCAAGGCCAAGAAGGACTGGATCACGCGCCTGCTCGATATCTTGCTGGGCTGGTTTTTCCGGCTTTTCAACCGGGGATTCGGCGCCTCCAACCGCGCCTACGCATGGACCGTCCGCAAGACTCTGCGGCTCGGGCTCGTCATGTTCTTCGTCTATGCGGGTATGATGGCGTTTGCAGGTTTCGGGTTTCGCGCCGTTCCCGGTGGATTCATTCCGGAGCAGGATCAGGGATACGCCATCGTAGCCTCCCAGCTTCCCACCGGCGCCTCCCTGCAGCGAAGCGACGAAATCACACGGCAACTGATCGGACTGGTCAAGGAAGTCGACGGGGTGAGCGGCGTCGTCAGCTTTGCCGGGTTCAACGGTGCCACTTTCTCCAACGCACCGAACGCCATCGTGCTGTTCCCGGTCTTCGACGACTTCGACCAACGCCGATCCGCTGACCTGTCCGGTCCTGCTATCATCGACCGGCTTCGCGGCGTCACCATGGTGGTCGAGGACGCGCTGACCATCGTCCTACCGCCACCTTCCGTCCGTGGTTTGGGGAACGGAGGCGGGTTCAAGATGCAGGTGCAGGATCGTGCCGGACTGGGCTATGCCAACTTGGAACAGGCAACATGGGGCCTCATCGGAGCGGCGATGCAGCAGCCCCAAATCACGCAACCCTTCACGCCGTTCACCTCCAACGCTCCGCAGTTCTACGCCGATATCGACCGCGAGAAGGCTCTCAAACTTGGCGTTCCCCTCAGCCGCGTCTTCGACACGCTGGAGGTCTACCTTGGCTCGTCGTTCGTCAACGAACTCAATCTCTACGGGCGCACCTACCGGGTCACCGCGCAGGCGGATGCGCGGTTCCGGAATGCCGCCGAGGACGTCGCCCGCCTCAAGACGCGCAACAGCACGGGCGAGATGGTTCCCCTTGGGACACTCATGGATTTGGAACAGCGCACCGGACCGGATCGCGTGGTGCGCCACAACCTCTATCCGGCAGCCGATCTGCTCGGTGCGACGATGCCGCCTTACAGCACGGGTCAGGCACTCGACAAGATGGAGCAGCTCGCCGCGCAGAGTCTTCCACAGGGCATCTCCTACGAATGGACGGAACTCGCCTATCAGGAACGCAACGGGGGGAACTCGAGCGTCGTGATCTTTCTTCTCGCCATTCTCTTCGTATTCATGCTGCTCGCCGCGCAGTACGAAAGCTGGGGACTGCCGCTGGCCGTCATCCTCACCGTACCCCTCTGTCTGGTGGGCGCGATCTGGGGAGTCTGGCTTCGCGGCATGGACAACAACGTCCTCACACAGATTGGTTTGGTCGTTCTCATCGGACTTGCCAGCAAGAACGCCATCCTGATCGTGGAATTCGCGCGGCAGCTCGAAGACGAGGGTCGCGACCGTTTCGAAGCCGCACTCGAGGCCGCCAAGCTCCGCCTCCGTCCCATCCTCATGACGGCAATGGCGTTCATTCTCGGCGTGCTTCCGCTGGTGCTGGCGACTGGCCCGGGCGCTGAAATGCGTCGGGCCCTCGGCACCGCCGTATTCTACGGAATGATTGCCGCCACTTTCCTCGGTGTTTTCTTCGCTCCTTTCTTTTATGTGCTGGTGAGGAGATTCGGGAGAGAGCACGCACCACAGACGAAGCCCTAAAAAAGAACGATGCCTGAAATCTATCGATCATACCGTTGGCTCCGATAGAGTTTGGCAACGGCGAGGTTCACGCCGCCGAATGGGGCGCTGCCAAGGACGGTGGCTTCTCTGACAGAGACATCGAGCGTTTGGAAGAAGTGCGGGCACCGCTGGCCCGGGTTGCCGAGGTTTACGCACTGCGCCGCTTGGATGGAAATCTGTCGGAGGACAACCGGCGTTGGAAGGTGCAGACGATTGCCAAGTTTTCTTGGAGTCGGCCAGATCCGGGTGCAGCCGGTGATCATGTATGTAGCGGCGTCAGCCTTACTTGGCGAAGTCAGAATAGGGAAATGTGTGAGATAGCCTGAATCGATTTGAGTGGTGGTGAAGGGCGCCAGTGAGTGAGCGCCAGTGAGGACGCTGTTGTCTAGTGTTCAAGAAAATTTCTCGAAGGTTGTTCGGTTTGGCGATTAGTCGGCATTGTATGGGTGAAATGGACGATGCCTGGCAACTCTTGAAGGTCTATTGCGAAGAGGACGACGATTCGGCTTTTGCTACTCTGGTGGCTTCGCATCTGGGACTTGTCTACTCGGCGGCACGACGGCAGTTGGAGGATACTTTGGCCGCTGAGGAAGTTGTCCAGGCCGTCTTCGTCCTGCTGGCTCAAAAAGCGAAGACGCTTAGGCCTACTGGGTCTCTTGCGGTCTGGCTTTATCGGACAGCCTGCCTCATAGCCAAGAAACATCGGCGGCAAGAGTTGGCTCGTCGTCGGCGAGAAACCGATGCTTACAATATGAATTTGACGGATACGACCCACGAGAGGGAGCCCAATTGGAACGAATTGGAGCCGCTATTAGAGGAAGCCATGGAATCGTTGGATGACTCTGGACGCACGGCAATCCTCTTGCGCTATTTTCAGAAACAGTCGTTGCGCCAGATCGGAGTTGTCCTGGGCGTGAGTGAAGATGCGGCGAGAATGCGAGTGGCGCGTTCCGTTGAGCGCCTGCGTCGTTGGTTTCATCATCGCGGTGTTACCTGTTCCGCTACGGCCTTAGGCACGGCGATCAGTGCGCACAGCATTGAGGCCGTACCTCCTACGCTCACGGTGGCGTCCATCCAATCCGCTGTCGCGCATGCGAGTATAACCACCAGCGCGACCACGTCTCTTCTCACTCTCATGGTTTCATCCAAAACGGTTTTCGCCGGGGCGCTCCTCTTGGGTGCCATTCTCCCGATGTCCTGGTCCTATCTGCAAGGGCCGTCGGCTGAACGTTCATCGACCTTGCCGTCGTTAGAACGTAAAGATTCTGTCACCTTGCTAGGTGAAGAAGCTGGTGGTCTCATCGCGGAATGGAAGGCCTTGATGACTAATCACGGACCGGCGAATGGGTCGCTTTCCGAAGTGTATGCGGCGATCGAAGAGATCAACGACGATTTTCGCAGGCGCGCCTTTCGTGGCGCCTTGATTGCCGAGTGGATGTCTCGTGACCCTAGAGAAGCCTTGGCCTTCCTCCAGATCAACGATCCTGGTCGAGTCACTCAGGGCCTCCGTGAATGGGTGCAAGCGGATTCCTCTGCGGCAGCCTTGACCATGCAAGCCGAGGCTTCGGAGTTGAGGAGCAATATCAAAGAGTTGTTAGGCGAGATCGCCGAGGTGGCTCCCGAATTGGTGGCGGCGCTTACCCAAGGTTTGGGTCAGGCGGGAAAATCAAGCCGTAGCGTCCGCCAGGTCTTTGCTGCAATGGCTGAGCAAGATCGCTCAGGAGCGCTGGTCGCGGCTCAGAGTTTGAGCGGAACCCCCCGTGCGGATGCGCTCGCCGGCGTGGCGATGGCCTGGGCGAAGACCGACGGCGCCGAAGCCTTGGCATGGGCTCAAGAATTGGAAGAGCCTGCTGAAGGAATGGATTCAATCAGGCGGTCCGTGCTCGTTGGGTGGGCCCATAGTGATCCTGCCGCGGCGCTTGATCATCTGAACGTGGCGTCGATTGGTGGGAGCTCTACTGTGTTTGCAAGTGATACAGGAAGCGCTGTGCTTCGGGAAGCGGCCCAGGCGGATTTCGAGGGGACCCTGGAATGGATTGGCCAGAACCTTGGGAAACTAGGCCAAGGCTCATTGAAAGGATTGAGTGAAGCCCTTGGTAATCGCCTACAAGAGGATGCGCAGGGGGTACTCGACACCCTGCGCGAACATCCCGCGAGGATGGATTTACTCCCTGCCTTGAGTCATCAGCTCTTGAACGAGGGATTCGCCGAGAAGAACGCCGTCTGGAGGTGGCTTGGCGAGCAAACCGAGGACTCCGAATATATCCGTGAAACTCGTATGATCCTCATGAAGACGACGGCGTCAAAGGAACCGGAGGTGGCCTTGCGTTGGATGGAGGAGTCGCCGAACGTTTTGAATGACGAGGAACGTTTTCAAGTGATTCGACGCCTTTTCGATAACGGTCATGAGTTGACGATGGTTGATTCGCTGTTGGAGCAAGCTCCAACTGATTTACGAGCTGAATTGTTAGAACAATCATTCGCCTATCTGGATCGCTCGGTAGGTGGCACGCTCGACCAGTGGATCGATCGAATTGCGGAACTGCCTGCGGAGAAACAGGGCGATGCCACGGCGATTGTGGCGCGGCGAATGGCGAGTATTGATCCACGTAGTGCAATGGACTGGGCGGAATCACGGGCTGACTCTGAACACGCTACGGCCGCCTTTGTGGCGGCGGCCAACTCATGGGCCGGCGTGGATAGCTATGAGTACTCTCAATGGGTTGCAGGATTGCCCAATGGGTTGCGGCGGGATCAAGCGACTCATGCGTTGGTAACCAGCATTGTGGAAGTGGAGCCGGACAGCGCCTGGACTTGGGCCAAGACGATTGAATCTCCAGAACTCCGTGCCCGGGCCTTGCTGGAGTCCTTTCGTCATCTGGCAGATCAAGATCCACGAGGTGTTAGTGCCTTACTCCGAGACCCAAACCTAACGGAGGCGGATACTCGTGAATTGTCATTAACGGACTAGGAGAATGGCGATGTCTGGAAAACGATACGAGTGGGGACGCGTTGGCTTGCTGGGAGGTATTATTGGCCTGATGTTAGGTCTGGTCGTGAGCGGCCCCCTCCGAAGGGCGAAACGATTACCTCAGGGAGGCTCGGACTCCATCCAGCCACTCGCATCAGGTCGCCTTCAGTCGGGTCGCTTGCTAGAGCGAGATCGCCCTCATCGTGAATGGTTGCAAGCCCTCAAGCATCATAACGGCACGCACCGTTGGCTGTGGCTGGCCTCTCAAGCAGAGGCGGCCAGTAGCAGCGAGATTCCTCGTCTCATTCGTTTGGCTGAGGGGGATTGGGAACTCCTAAAAATGTTGGGTGCGCGATGGAGTGAGCTGGATCCTCAACATATGTTCGAATACTTGATAGAGGATCAAGAGACGCTCGGATCCATACCGAGAGCGAGCGATTTGGTATTTCAGCTGCTCCGTGGTTTGGATGAAACCGAATTTCAGAGCATGGTGAGCATGCTTTCAAACGAGGCAGCGATAGGGGATTTCAGGAGCTATCGATGGGCTGGTGTGAACACGATCATGAAGAGGGATCCCGAGCTGGGACTGCGTCTGATGAATGAGTGGGGCATTCGCTCCTTCATTCCCTCAATGGAGAGCGTGGTCGAGTGGGCGGACGGAGACACACTCGAAGCGACTCGACTCATTGGTGCGATGATGAACCCCGATGCTCGGAGGAGCGCTATGAAAGAGGTGGCGAAAGTGTGGGTCGATCGTGACCCAGAGGAAGCGCTGAACTTTGCCAAGACCCTTGGCGGCGTGCCGCAAGGTGAACTCGTTGAAGAAGTATCGAAGATCTGGGCAAAGAGGGATCTCGATGCCGCCGTGGCATTCGCATCGGCCATGGTGGATGACGCCACACTGTTAGCTCACATGAGCGCTCCATTGGTCGCTGAATGGGCCAAAATAGAACCAGAGGATGCGCTCCTGTGGAGCCAGGAGCATTTGCCAGCGCCAGCACGAGCTCAAGCCATTGGCAGGATCGTTGGTTATGTGGTCGATGAAGATCTACAAGCTGGTATTGCGCTGGTGGACGGTCTTCGTCCGGGTGGCGCAAAGAACCAAGCGGTTGTTAGGATCCTCGAAAAATGGGTCACTCAGGCGTCGATCGATGTCGGCGCCATTGGTGAGTGGCTAAGCGGCTTGGATGATCAGGCGATGCTACGCAGAGCCATGGAGAAGGCACAATGGAGTTGGTTGCAGGAGCAACCCGAAGCTGCGCGAGCGTTTGTCCAGAGCGACCACGGTTACATGGCCCCTGACGGCATGCTCAGAGGCCTTGCGGACCAAGAAGTGCGAGTGGATCCGGCGTCTGCCTTGACATGGGCGAGGAGTCTCAAGGGCGAGCAGGCGGAACGGGCGCAGGCCTTGGTGATCGAGCAATGGTACCGAGCCCATCCAGACGCCGCCGTTCAGTGGGCGACTCGTGAAGCGAAGGGCGATCTCCATGATCACGCCATCATGGAGATCTCGCGCTTGGTGGCTCTGACCAATGAAGCGAAACAGCGTGCCTGGGCGGATGCTCTCGGGTCAGGCGAATTGCAGTTGGCCAAGGAAACGATGTATTCCATGGCGCTGGGAGAAGAACAGCTTGCTGTGGTGAAGAAAGTCTTCGGGGAACCGTAGACGACAGTACTTCTTCCATCCCGTAACGTTTTCAGCCGATCGTTCCTTCGCGCGATCGATTCGGAGCTTCGTAAAGCCAGCCTCGCTGCAGCATATTGTTGGCATTAACAATTGTTAAATCATTGGCTTTCAATGATCTAACTTTGAGTAATACTAACAAAAAAGTTAGATCTAAATCTAATCAACAGGTTTGCGGTTAGGGGCTAGCTAGAAAGATGCGGAAAAGAGGAAGTTGAGATGGCAGCGGGATCGGAAATCTCTCAGTCTCGGGGAGATGAGAGCCCGCTTTTGAAAGAGATTGATGAAAGACGACAACCGATATCCGAGCTGACAGCGAGGAGAATTGGGATGAGCACGAGAGTGAGGATGGTGGCGAACAAGACCCCATAGGACAGGGCAATGGCCGCTGGGATGAGATACTGAGCTTGCTCGGATGTTTCAAAGACAAGCGGAACCAGGCCGACAAAGGTAGTGATCGATGTTAAGATGATTGCGCGGAATCGCCTGCATGAAGCGTCGATAAGATCCGGGAATTGAGAGGAGGCAAATCGAACTGCGTCGACACGTTCCAGTCGAAGCCGGTTGTAGGTGGACATGAGTAACAAACTGTCATTGACAACGATTCCTGCAAGAGCCAGCATGCCGAACATCGAGAGTAAACTGATTGGCAGACCGTGGATCCAATGTCCTATCACTGCCCCAAGAACACCAAACGGAATGATGGCCATGATGAGCAACGGCTGTGTATACGATTTGAGCGGGATCGCGATGAGTACATAGATCAGGCTGATGGCCAACAGGAGCACTTTGAGCAGAGAGGCCATCGTTTCTTCTTCCTCTTCGGCTTCGCCGGCCTGTTTGATGGATACGCCGGGAAACTGTCTCTTGATCGCTGGCAAGATGTCTTCATTCAGCACACGACGGATCTCCCCTATCGAAGTGATCGATTTCTCCATCCCCGCGGTAATGGAAGCCACTCGATTTCCGTCGATTCGATGGATGGTTGACAAGGTCAGCGTTCGCTCGACATCTGCGACGGCCGTCAAAGGAAGCTGGCTTCCATCCGGAGTACGCACCCAAGCCGTCTCCAAATCTGAGAATTCACTGCGTAGCTGTTCAGGATATCGGACTCGGAGTCGCACTTCGTCGACGCCACGCTGGAACCGCTGAGTTTCGTACCCCAGGAACGACTGCTGAACCTGTTCCGCCAGCAAGCCCAGCGTTAGCCCGCTGGCACGTCCCAAGTCCGTGAGACTTAGTTGAATCTCAGAGCGGCCGAAAGACAGGTTGTTGCGGATGTCCAACAAACCGGGCACTTTTCGAAGAGCGGCTTGCAGTGCCGTAACGGCTGCAACGAGGTCCGCTGGTTCCGCCGAATCAAGTCGCAATTCGAAGGCGGCATCATCATCCAAGTCATCCGAAGTAAATACCAGCGATGTGGCGCCCTCAAGAGGACCAGTTGCGCGACGCCACTCATCGACGAGCGTATCTGCACTGACAGATCTTTCCGAAACAGGTTGAAGCTCTACTTGAACCTTCCCGGCTAGATCACTAGTTTGCTCTAAATGAACTGCTCTAACAACGGATGCAAAACCGTTGTCTCCAGCGAGATTGAAGGTGGCTTTCGTTAGAGCCGAGTTCATTTGTTCGATATTGCGTTCCGTCAGACCGTAGCCGGAACTCTCGTCCATTTCGACTGATCCCAAGATGACGTTTTCAGCGAAATCGGGAAAAAAGACCGATCTCACGTGCCCACGTTGGATGAGCCCGACAACGAATATGGCTGCTCCAAAGATGACCAGAAGAGCCCCGTAGCGCCATTGGAGTATCCAACACAACATTTTCCCATGGGATCTTGCTGCCAGGTCGAACAACCGATCCACGGCTTCCCGAAGCACTGCCCATTTCTGCGAAATGAAGGAGCGAGGGGGAACTTCAGTGCGCAGTGGGCTCAAGTGGGCAGGCAAGATAAGCTTTGATTCGATAATCGAGAAAAACAGAGCTGCCGAGACCACCATGGCAAATTGTGAGAATACCTTTCCCATCCTGCCCTCTACCAGCGGTAGCATGGAGAACGCCGCAATAGTTGTCAGCACACCGAAAACGGTGGGAAGAGCAACCCGATGGACTCCGAGGAGCGTGGAACCCGAACGGTCGCGATTCCTCCTCTTCGCATCGTAAACGCTCTCGCCGATCACCACTGCATCGTCGACCACAATACCGAAAGCCACAATCATTCCGAAAGTGGTTAGATCGTTAAGCGAGATTTCGAAGAAGCTGCCCATCGCTAGTACGGCACCCCCGAAAGCTACGGGCAAGCCCATGGCGACCCAGAAGGCAAAACGAGGATCGATTGTTAGGGCGAGGATTGTGAATACGAATGCGGCCCCGAGAAGGGCGTTCTTCGAAAGTAGCCTGATTCGGCCGCTCACTTGTTCGCTACGATCGTTCCAAGTCGCCAGCGAAACTCCTTTCGGTAGGCGTGCCTGGCTCGTCCAACTTTCCACGAAAGCCTTGACTTCCTGGCTAGTGCTGTCCGAGTTTCCATTCGGATCCTTGTAAACGCGTAGACCGATTGAAGGCATCCCCTGGAACCGGCACCACACGTGAGAGGAGTCCGCGTAGCCGTCCTCGATTCGGGCGATGTCGCCCAGCCGCACACGTACGCCAGCGTCGGTGGTAATGACCGGGATTTGCTCAAAATCTTGGCGCCAATAAGCCTGTTGATCGGCTTTTAAAGACAAAGTGCCATCCGCACTTCGGAGCTGCCCGCCAAGTTCTGTTACGGATTCTGCGTCAATGATCGCTGATACCTGAGAAAGATCGATCCCGTATTTCTGAAGAGCCGTTTCGTCCAGTTCCACGTGGACCTCGGAACTACGGGAGCCGATGAGATCAGCACGTTGAACTCCCGGCAGGCGGTAGATATTCGTCTGCAGCTGTCGGGCGAGCGGCTCCAAGACGTCCAGAGAAACATCTCCGTAGAGTTGCAACGAGATGACGTGCTCGTCGTATCTCTGCTTTTCGATGACAGGTCTTTCCGCTCTCCGAGGGAAATTGGGAACGGAATCCACGCGACTCTTGATCTCTGTCAGGAGTTCGTCAAGGTCGTAGCCAGACTTCATCTCCACGACGATGGATGCTCCTTGGGACGAGGCGGTGGACGTCACTTGCTTGACGCCCTCGGCTCCCCGTAGCGCGCTCTCAATTCGTAGGACGACGCTCTCCTCCGTTAGCTTCGGTGACCCACTAGGAAAGAAAACCGATACGGTCACCCGATCCAGTGGGAAGGCGGGAATACCCTCACGACGTAGATCGCCTGCCATCATGTAGCCTGCACCGATGATGAAGGCCATCAGCAGGTTTGCTGCAACAGGATTGCGAATGAACCAGGCGATGATCCCTTTGGAGGCACCTTCAGTTTCCATTGCCGGAATTCGGAATGTTGGGTTGATCCTCGATGGGAGAGACGATCATGTCAGGTAGGTAGCTGAGCATGGGGTGTATCAACAAGCGAACGGGCTCCGCACGAAACGCCGGTATGAGGAAATGACCATCCTGTGAGTGTAGCTGTCTGATGACACGTTTCTCCAACACATCGCCGTCCTCGACAAACCAGATTTCGCCTCGATCCGTAACCGAACTGGTCGGAATGCGGAGCATTTTTTCCCGAGCAACGCCGCGTAATGAGGCGCGGACGAAGGTTCCAGGAAACAATGGCACTTCATGATTCAGAGGATTGTCCAAGACCGCCACCAACGCCCTTTGCCTTGTATTCTCAACCACATGTTTTTCGATACGGCTAACCTTGGCCATCCAATGATCTCTCCCATCCGCGCTCTCCAACTCGACGGACCATGAACTCGCCAGGAGATCTTTCTCTGGTGGCAAGAGCCGCCAATCTTTCTTTGACAGAGCTAGACGAACTTCTAACCGATCACTTCCAAAGAGACGAAGCAACTTCGTGCCCGGCTGAACGAACGTCCCTGGAGACGCAAGACGCTCGACAACGATCGCGTTGAATGGTGCCCGCACGGAAGTCCTCTGCACTTCTCTCTCTGCTTCGGCGGCGGCCTCCTTCGCATTCTCCAAGCTCGCTTTGGCTGATTCCAACTGAGGCTCTCTGATGACATAGACAGGCGGATCTCCTTTGGCACCCGATCGCTTCCAGTCAGACAATGCCTGCTCACCCTGAAGCTTTTCATCGATCAGGTTGACTCGTGCCTGAGCGAGACTGGCACGCGCCTCGGCTAACAAGGCGTGCTGACGAGTGTCATCGATCTTTACAAGCTCTACACCCATACGGGCACCAGCTCCGGAGTAGGCGATCTGAGAGACGGAACGTACGATGCCAGAAGTCTCCGCCGTTAGTGTGACATCGAATTCGGCACGAGCAGTTCCAAAGGTAGAAATGATCGGCTGGTGAATTTGGGGCGATCGTGTAAGTACACTCACTATCGGGAATCTGGCGGAGACTTCGCTGGAGACCGCTGGAGTCTTGATCGATCCGCGTCCTAATGCCCAAAGAATCGCACCTACGAAAACAAGCGCACCGACTGCCAGCGATAAAATATTTCCGTTGACTCGAGTCATGGCGTTGTATCAAGACCCATTGCTAGCCCTATATCAATCCGGTTAACAGCACACTGATAGCGGGCTTTGAGCAATCGCTGGTTCGCGTCGTAGGACGTCTGTTGGGCCGTTAGGAGGTTGAGAATATCCGTTAGTCCTCTTTTATAGCGTTCTTCGACACTTGAGCGATTCTGCAGGGCGTGTTTGGCGGCTAGCTCCAGCGAATTGAGTTGGGATGAGAGCATCCTCTCCAATCCGAGAAAATTCTCCACCTCGACAACCGCTTTCACCAAAGTTTCCCGATAGGCGAGACCAGCACGCTTCGCAGCCAGGCGATCGGCTTCCAACTGCGAGCGTCGACGGCCGCCATCAATTAATGGAACCGTGATATTGCCAACGAGAAACCATACTGGATCCGCCTTGAGTGCCTCGCTCAAGTTGATACCGCCCTGGTCAAGGTTCCCCGCTAGGCTAAAACTCGGCAGCAAATCCTTGAATGACGCCGATGCCGTGAACTGAGTCGCCACGACCCGATCAAAGGCTGCTGCGACGTCTGGCCTCTTGACCAAGATCTGTGCAGGTACATCCGGCACAGGTTTGGTTACGAAGGTCAGCTTTCGGGGTAGCTTCAATAGGGATAACTGCGGATTGGCCAACTCCTCAGCCAGATTTCTTCGGGTTCGTTCGATGTCCTCTTCAAGCTGGCGTCGCGTGGCCTCCGCCGAGGCCAGAGCGGAGGCAGCGAGATCTTTGTCCGTCAGAGTACCAAGCCCTCGCTCGAATCGCCCCTGAATGGTTCCCAGGTTCGCCGCCAGCGAAGCCCGTCGGCGTTCTTGGAGGGTAAGCGATTCCTGCCGGAAGGACGATTCTAGAGCAAGTTTCGTCACTCTGGCAGCCAAGGAATTTCGCGCTCCCCTTAGATCGTGATAAAGCGCCCGGTATTCCAATTGCGCTGCCTTCGCCTGATCCGCCAGGCGTCCCCAGAGATCAAGCTCCCAGCTTAGCCGAAATCCCGAAGAAACACTTGAGCCGACATCGTTCTCCCCATCGTCGCGACGCGCACTGCTTGCAGTCCAATCGAGAGCGGGCAATCTTGCTGCCCGAGGTAGACCCAACAGCGCTCTGGATTCCTCGTAGCGGACTGCCGTTTGACGGAGATCAAGGTTTACCCTGCCGGCGTGCTTGACCAGAGCTCTGATTTGCTTGTTGTGAACGAGTTCCACCAGGGAAAGGGTGGTCGGAATCGCCTTGATAGGCACTTCCCACACGGTCGGCACGACTCCGGCCGCACCACTGATCAACTGACGACTCCCCACGCTTTGGCAGGAACACAGGCTGAGCGCAAAGAAAACCGGCCCAAGAACCAAAATCCAAGCCCTAGCCTTCCCGATTTTAGGATTGGGCCGCATCCGTTCCACGATTGCTAGAACATCCTCTTGATGCCGACGCCAAACCCCAGAGCGCCGCCGACATCCTCCGTTGCGAGCCGATCCCCTTTCTTGTCATAGATTCGCCATTCGCCCTCAAAGCTATAACTCAACCCCATTGAGAGCTTCCAATGCTGATCTAGTTTGTGCTCGTAGAACACTCCGAGGCCGAACTGAGACCATTCCGCATAGCCGGAAGGGGAAACCGCGCTGTCATTCGATAACCTGAATACTCCATCTTCACCACTTCCCTGCAGGACAATGGAGGAACTGCCGTTGAAAATGTACCGAATCTCCGTTGGAATTCCGACAGAGGCTGACCAACCCTCTTCGGCATCTTGCCTCCAAGCTAAAGCAATCATCGGTAGGAACTCATTTCCGAGACTAGTATCGGGATGGTAGGTATATTCTCCGCCGATCGTGAGACCCCAGTTTTCGGAGAATTTCCATTGGAGCCCCAGGCTCAGATCGTAAGAAAATGAGCTATCGATCTCCGATTCCCAAGCACTTTCCACCTCTGCTCCTATCATTAGATCCAGGTTATCTGTAAGTCTGAATGGCGCCGAGGAACTCAAGGAGAGAGAGTGCAGGTCCGACCACGGATTCGACGCACCACGGGAAAACCCGATCTGCTTGGCCCCCGTCCAATCAAAATCGTAACGGCTGTAAGAAAGGTCAAGAATTGGACCTTCGATCTCAATGCCTGCCCGGGAATAAGAAATCTCCGCTCCTGAGGAATCGAAGTCCGCGTCGAGAAAGTATTCGAATTCCAGTTCGGCAGCCCAGGATTCTTCTCTGTCAGCTTCCGGCTCGAACTCTAGCTCGAAATTGCCCTCCATCTGAAAGTCCGTCTCCCCAGCCGAGCTAGCCATCTGAAAGTCCGTCTCCCCAGCCGAGCTAGAAATCGTTGTCAGTGATGAAAGAAGTGGAATCCCTGCGAAAAGAGCGATGCGGTGTTGATTTAGAGTCATGATGCGATGCTCGACCACCATGATAACCGTAGGCTGACCAGAAGATCACCATTTGGTCATATTCCTCAGCGCCTTGCCGGACGTCGCATCAGCCCTCGGCAGGCCATCGAACGGTCACCTGCGTCCCTCCTCCCGGCCCATCTTCCAGGCCGACATCCCCACCATTCGCCTCAACAGCAGCGAGCACGTAGCTCAGTCCCAGACCGGCCCCCGGAGTTCTACGGGAAGTATCGGATCGATAAAAGCGCTGGAAAACCAGAGCTTTCTCCTCATCAGGGATACCAGGGCCTGAATCGGTCACGGTGAGGATAACGGATTCATCCTGAGACCGAAGGCCCACGGTCACTTCCGCTTCATCCGGAGAATAGTTCAGCGCATTGTCAATCAGATTCACCAAGACCCGTCGAAACATCGAGGGATCTGTAGTGATGATCGCCTCCTTCTTCCCGGTGATTTTCAGGCGAATCCCCCGGCCACCGGCAACGTCTTGAAATATTTCGAGCACATCACAAGCCAGTGCCCGGAGGTCACACCGCTCCGGGTTCACCCTTCGTGTTCCCGCATCTAATGTGATAATCTCCAATGTGGTGTGGATCAGCTCCTCTAAGATGGTGGATTCCTCCACCATCTTAGAGGCAAGTTCCTTGTATGAATCCAAGGTTGCGTCCTCGTCGCGGAGCGCCAATTCAGCTTGCGCGCGAATCCGTGTTAAAGGGCTTCGGAGATCATGCACCATGTCGGCCGAGACCCGTTGCACGTCACCAATCAACTCTTGAATACGATCCAACATCGCATTGAATCCGTTAGCCAGTTGAGCGACCTCAACAGGGGCCTTCCTATCCGGGACTCGTGCCTCGAGAGAGCCGTGCAAAATGTTGTTTGCAGTCACGGTCACTTCTCGCACGCCTTTCATCGATTGGCGGGCCATGACCCAACCGACGCTCGCGGCCAAGAACGCCAATACGACAACCCCTGCCATTCCCAGCGAAAACACACGACGCTCCAAACCAGTATCCTGAATGAGAAACGTGCCCGCTTGGAAGGCAAACCCGTCGAGGAATTTCTGGGTCACGACGCGCAGCCGGCGTCCGCCGGTCAGCGCTACCGTATCGATCTGTCGCTTGCCCGGCTCCACAGATTGAACCAGATCACTTACTGATCTCAGAGTGTTGCTCGGCGCCATTCCTTTTGACAAGATCGTTTGGCCGGATGAATCGAAGGCTCGCACATAAAAGTCTTCGCCAATCGAATGAGAATCATCATCCTCAAAATCTTCCCGCACTTCAGTCAGGAACTTCTCCGTCGAAAGATCGCTTTCGTAATCGGATATCTCTGCCAGGAACGTATCGACCCCCCGCTCGAGGCTACTTTTCAGGCCGTAATTCAAAATTGCCAACAGCAACAGATTGATGGCAACGGTCAACGCAATGTATGAGACGGCGAGCCTTCCCGTCAATGTTCTGGGGAACTTCATGTAGCTGGGCTACTCTCTAGGCTGTTCGAATCGGTACCCAAGACCACGTAATGTAACGATCCAATCGCCATCCGATAACTCGGCGAGTTTCGATCGCAACCTTGAGATCCGTGTCTCAACGACATTGGTGCGAGGGTCAAAATTGAACCCCCAGACGGCTTCCAAGAGCATTGATTTGGAAAGAACGCGTCCAGCGTTGCGCATGAAATAAACTAACAGGAGATACTCTCGAGGTTGGAGCGTGAGTTCCACTCCTCCGATAGACGCTCGGTGTCGATGACGATCGATCGAGATATCGCCAATCCTCAACGTATTGACTTCCCGGTGCGACGACCGCCGCACAAGCGACTCCAGCCGAGCAACCAACTCGGCAAACGAGAACGGTTTCACCATGTAGTCGTCTCCCCCTGCACGCAGCCCTTCGACGCGCTCGTCAACAGAGCCTTTGGCGCTAAGAACGAGCACAGGGGTACTGATGTCACGGGTGCGCAAGCCACGGATCACTCTGATTCCGTCAATTCCCGGCAACATGATGTCCATTATGATGACATCAAAAGCGGTCTCCCCCGCGAGGAGCAGACCTTCGTGCCCGTTTTCAGCCCAGTCTGTGGAAAAACCCTCTTGGCGCAACCCCTTTGACAGGTACTCCGCAGTTTGGGGATCGTCTTCGACAATTAGAATCTTCACTTTAGTCATACGGTGGATCTTCTACAGGCGACCCGCAACTAAAGACTACTGTGCCGTCAGAGAAAATCGTTATATAAATATCTGGCTATTTAACTGAATCGGTGGATGTTAGTTTATGTCCAGAGGAAGACCTGTCGCTAGAATCGAATTGACCGATTGTGAACGTGAGAAACTGACATTACTTGCTCGTCGACCGAAGACGGCGCAGCGCGATTCACTTCGCGCCAGAATCGTTCTTGAAGCTGCAAATGGTCTTAAGAACGTCGAAATAGCGAAGAAGCTGGGGGTCACGAATATCACCGTTGGGAAGTGGAGGCGGCGCTTTTTGGAATCAAGGCTCAGTGGGCTTGTCGATGCTTTCCGCTCCGGCACTCCCAAGAGTATCTCCGATGCCAAAGTCGAAGAGGTCGTTACCAAAACACTGGAGAACAAGCCGGATGGCAAGACACATTGGTCGACCCGATCCATGTGCTAGAAGAACCTAGAGCCTAATAGGTGATTTCTGCGCCTATTGCATTTAGTTAACAGACAATAATGAGAAAAGGGTGAGCACTGGTCTCTAATCGCTGCAAAGGCAAGGCTGCCATCCGAATTAGAAACAGGCGGCAGCCCCTGGTTCCAATCGTCCACCTTAAACGAGAAAATACAGGGATGAACTGGTGTCTGCTGCTAACAGAAAATAAAAATTTATCTGCTCTGCGTCTATTCGAGTTCCGTCAAGCTTCTCTCTATGGCTTCTCTAAAGTCATCACTTCCGAGGTTCCCTAAGTGTCCGCCGTTCCCAAAAATCGTGAGCCGATTTCCATTGAGCGTTCGGCGAAGCCACTGGATATCTTCATCCTCAAGAAGAAAATCGTTCTGATTGGTGATGGCGCGAATCTTCGAGTTCGCTCGTAATGCTCTTTCGTAGGAACGCAGGTCATTGAGCCGATCCAATTCATGCCGTCTCATAATAGTTCCTTGAGTCATAAAATGAGGTAACACAAACTTATCAAAGTAATCCTGAAATGAATAATTCATGATTTCCTCGTAAACAGCCTTCCGATGTCCGCGATGAAGCGGATTTTTTAACACGCGGAGATTGTGCAGATATTGCGATGAGAAAATGATATCTCTTAGATCCTTGCGAAACATATATCCTATCAAAAACCTGGATTCGATCGAGTTGAAAGGAGGGCTGGTAGCTTTGGGTGGAGCGTTGCTCTTGTACAGAGATGCCGCCTTAAGGAACATGTTATATATGTTGGGTGTGCGTTCCTCTGCAGCCCATTCCAAAGGGGCACGGTAGAAGGCATCAAGTTGCTTCGCACCATTGACGAGGCTCACTGGCGGATTGATTGCGATGTATCGATCAAATTGCGACTCTGGCGGGTTAACGCCGTCCGAAGCGGCAATGCCGAGTGTGTGAAAGGCTCCCATTGAGTAGCCCATGATAGCACGCTTGCGCATGCGGTGCTGAAGACGTCGGCGCAAATCGTGATCCACTTCCAAGATCGTGCGATGCAGATCGTTGGTGTCGGATGGAGAATAACCCGGCAACGTCTCGGTGAGAGATGCTCTAATAAACTCACTATGAAATGCGCTGCTCAGCACGACCACATGCATCCCTTGACGATACACTAGTTCGGCGATCGAAACGGCGGAGTTGGTCATCCGATGCGCGCCCATTCCAGGAATCACGTAGATACAGGAAGCAGACTTTGGTTGTAGCCAGCAGGAGTATCTCAAGCGTTCACCAGTCGTTGTGGACCTGACAGAGCGTTCTTTAACTCGCTCTATAAACTTTGGATCCTGAGGCTGTACAAACATCACGTCTAGTGTTTCGAGCGAGGGGGGATGCTTCTGTCCCATGGACTCACGGGGAATACCTCGTCGATGCAAGAAATCGTAAGCCAACTTGGCCGTCTGATAGGAATCAACTTCGGTCTCACTGAAACGGTGAAATCCCTCGATCTGGTCGATGAATTTGTTTGCCGTGAAGCCATGCTGTGCGTAGCCATAAGGTGGAAGGTAGGTCAATGGATGGGCTGCAACGTCGCCAATCAATCCGAGGCCGTTCCGTGCATTTGTCGCACCGAGAAAAGGCAGTACCAGATAGAATCCTGGTCCCATTCCATAGTGCTCTAGTGTGTCCGCAAATGCCAAATCTGACTGAGGAATTTTCCACCGATTACTTGCTCTGTACAGGCCTCCCACTCCAACCGTGGAATCTACGAGGAAGCGATAGGTTTCATCACGAACGCCTGCCCAGTTTCCTACGAGAATATTGTTCAAAGCACGCTTAGGGTACGCGAGATTTTGGGCTACATTGTTGATTCCTTGCCGGACTGGCTTGCGTATTAGAAATCTATAGGATTTTCCTAGCGGACGTGCAACGTGCTTGTTGAGACGGACGTTGAGGCCCCAGATGAATCGGTTCGAGCGCTCCAGGGGATCTGGCAGAGTTCTCGGCAGATGGATCTGCGTATCTGCTACATCCTGTGCCAAGATCGAGAAGGCAGCTAGGAAATTTGAGAGGGTGGCGATCAAAATGGGTTTCATTTGGGTTTTCGTTTCTTACAGAACTGTGGGCAGGAATCTGTTTCCGCTGATCGCGGAACTTGCAGATTGACATCGTTCGATCCCACGATGGCCCGACAAACCGGTATGCCTGAGCGGGGTATTCGAACCGGACGAAATGATCAGGAGATTCGACCGGGAGGGTGAGGCGCGTCGGCAAGGTTGATGTTGTCCGCATTTGTGCAGTCGAAGTCATGTTGGCTGAGGGCAAGCGTGGGGAATAGAGTCTCAATGTTGAGGTTAGCCCGGGAGTATTGTATGGTGGCCCCCTAGAATCGGCAGAATCGAATCGGGGATCGAGATCCGAGGAGATGTGATCGTGAAATGGATGGAGTGTTTCATTTTTTTGGCCATCATCACATCCGGAGGTGATCGCATGCTGACTGGGACATTACCATTTAGCAATTTGCGCAGAACTGGGAATGACGTACGGCGGGTCAACACTAGGGGCGACTAAGATCCTTTGGGTATCCGTCGGCATCTGGCATTCTTCTGAGAGGGGCCTTGCGGGATCTTGAAAGTGTGCCTCACAAATGACATCCCCTAGTTTCTAACATCTACAAAGTTCATGTCGAATCCTAGAATTAGAAGCTGATACAATTGGCGTATGTTTGCTTTGCACAAAGCAAAATGAATTTCCTCATGAAACTCGCCATCTTCGGATAGAGGCGCAGTGTCAGAGGTTGTGCTTCGCCAAGCGGTTGGCGAAGCGGCATGAAGACCTAACGTTTGGTGGTCTTGAACTCCGCCACCACCTCTGTGCTTCTCCAGTTTCCCGGAGACGTGGGTGTAGTCGTCCTTCGTCCGGTGGCGACGATTGGATTTGGCCGCCTTGAACTCTTCGAATGCGGCACGGAACTCCCTGCTCGCGGTTCTCTCCGCTTCGTGCTTGAGGAAGAACCGAATCGCCTCTTCGACGGTCGCCTGATGTTCGCTTAGGGCTGGCTGAAATTGGCTCTGCATGGCGACAAGGAAGCTCACGGCTTCCCATAGGCTTGCACCGTAGGGCTCTAGGGCTTTCGCCAGCTCGGCCCTGTTTGACTCGCGTCCTGAAACCCTACTCAGACAGCGGATTCGCGCTTCCACCTTGCGCGCCGAATCCTAACAGTATCGCCACCTTGGCGGGTGATGTTGGAATCGTCTGGCCGATTGGCGATCAGGGAGGGCTGGGAAAATTGGCGGAGAGGGAAGGAATCGAACCAACCAGGACCCTTTCAAGCCCTCAACGGTTTTGAAGATTGAATTCTTGGTTGTGGATCCTTCGTTGGGCTCTGCCAGAATCCCTATTTTGGAGGGATTTCTGAACATGGGCGTATTCTGGATGAGATGATAATGACCTGCAATGAAAATCAATTGGGATATAACTGGGCGCTGAATCGTGATGTTATGATAGGATGTTGATAGCCCCTTCAACGGTTTTCACCACCGTTGAGGTGCCCCTGGAGTGTAATCGGACTCGTCAAGTATCCACAGGTCATTGAGATGACATAACTTAACCGTTAGAGTTATCTGATCGTAAACCCGTGAAACCGCGTCTGATTGTGCAACTGAACGAACGCATCACAACTAGCAATTGTGAGTTATATTCTAAAAAAGGCGTCGAGATTCAAAAGTAGCCCCCAATTGCTCCGCCTTCGACCTCGTCCGATGATTGCACGTAGCGCCAAATATAGCGATCGGATGAATGTCCTGAGAGCTCCCTTGCATATTCGACACCGTGTTCATTGGCGGCCTTGTGTAGTAAGGTGTGCCGAAGCACACGGGCGGAAAGTCTGATGTGCTCGTCATGGGGCAAATGGGCGTTAGCCGCTGTAGCAATGCGCTTCAACGAGCGATCCACAGCCTGCCGATCTAGAGAGTTGCCCGTCCTAGTGCAAAACAAGTAGGGCGAATCCGCCGGGCGCTCCTTCTTGAGGTAGCCGTCGAGGACGTCTTGAGCGTGGCTTGCCACGAACACCTTTGGCGTCACTAGGCGTGCATTGCGCCTTACGCTGGCAAAGTGCGTCCCCTCGTACTGACTCCGCCGTAGTGCCAGCAATTCGGAGACTCGCAGAGCGGTATACAGCAACACCATGAATATCGCATTGTCGCGGAAAGGCTGATCGGTCTTGCGTCTCTTGAGAAGTACGCGTCGTTCAGCAGCCGACTTTAGTCTGGCAATCTCAATGTCGGTGAGCCCCTTCCATGCTGGCGCCTCTGCCCGAAGTTCCGTGATATGGTCACACGGGTTTCCAGCGAGAAATGGCCGATCTTGGTGAATCCACCTCGCGGCGTGTTTCAGGGTTGCGAGTATGCGGTTGATTGTTGAAGGACTTCTCTCACCAGTTTGCTCCAAATGTTCGAGGAATGATCGGGTGACCGATCGTGTCCAATCATCAGGATGGGTAGATCCGGTGATATGATCAAGGTAATCAAGGAAGATCTCCAGATCCGACTTCTTTGCCTTAAGGGTATTATTGGAGGCTGCTTGACGCTCGATACCCATGTATAGACTGAACCAAGCAAGAAGGTCTTCGCACGCATCCGATGGAAGCAAGTCGGACGCCTTCACGTGTGTAGGGACGATTTCTGAACGGGCGCGGGAGTGCCCTCCTGACATTTTTACACCATCCTTCCTCATCATCCGATCCCTCTAAGTTATTATGTCGTATCACGGTATTGCCCTACAGACAACTGAATTAATGCAGATCAGCCATTTAGGAGCCTGTCATACGACATAAGATATATTATGTCGTATTAAAGAATGGAAAACCGAGATGCTTATAGGTCTTCGAGAGGTAGTAAGACCTGCCCACTCACTGAATCAACACACTGACTATCAGGAGCTCATGCTAGCGTGAAACTTCGCGCGCTTATATCGTTTGGGCGGAACAAAAAATGGAACTCGGCCGACAGAAAAAAGAGAATTTTGATCGACTAGTCGAATCACTTCGGTGTTTAATCGAAGGGTATCAACCTCAACGCGCCACCTGCTCGTTGATAACAAAAAGGAGGAAGAATGCCGACAGTTGTAATTGATCCAGGTCACGGGGGAACCACAGAAATAGGAGGGTCTAGCCCAAACAATGCGACAGGGCCAAATGGAACCCTTGAGAAAGATTTAACACTGGATGTCGGCCTCAAGTGTCGAGATATACTATCCCGCCAGCCAAACACGTCAGTCTTGATGACGAGGGATACGGATGTAAACCTAGGGTTAAGAGATCGAGCGCATGTCGCGAGGGACAATAGAGCTGATGCATTTCTCTCCATTCACTTCAATGGAGACGAGAACTCTTCGATTCAGGGCACTGAAACTTGGGTCTATACTGGCACTCAAACAACGGCTGCCTCATACAGACTTGCCGAACTGGTGCAAGCAGAGACACTACAGCGAACTCGGTACCGAGACCGGGGAATACGCGCCAACAATTTTGGCGTGTTGAACCCCGCGAATCATTCTCTCTCGACCGCAGCTTGCTTAGTCGAAATCAGCTTTATCACCAACGAGCCGGACGAGACCAGGCTCGCCGATGAGAACTACCGCCTTCGGCTCGCTGAGGGGCTAGCAATCGCCCTCTACGACTGCGTCACACAGCGATTCCAACTGCTTGAGACTCGTGAGCTGATATCCGGCAAGGAGGGCGAGGCTCCAACCGTGGACGTCGATGGTTGAGCTGGGCATTTGTGGGAGGACTGGAAAATCAATTTATCTCAGAAAACACAAATGGTTGAGTCAGACTCAAGGCATGAACCTTGGTGTCCTGTCATCGCACTGATAGTTTCGTTGAGTTTCCTCCTCGCCGGATGCGCGCCACTTCATCGAAACGGGCTCGAGTCCGGTTATTTCCTTGCCGCAGCACGATCCAGCCCCAAGACATCGTTCGTAATCAGGTTCGAAGAGAAGAACGGGTACCGTCCTTTGGGCGGATCACACTTTAGCATGACGTTACAAGGCGACGGAAGTAGACCGAGGTTCCTGCAAGTTCTTAGCGATACGAAATTTGTTTATAAGAGAGACGTTCGGTTCAGCTCTGCAGGTACTGCAAAGCACTTTATCCAGACCTTCATTTTTAGCAGAACGCACAATAACGGTTCGGAAACGTGGATGGTTAGGGCCTCACAAAGCGACATTGGAAACGTTCCTACGGGGCAGTTTGAGTTTAGGGGTAGCTACGCTGACTTGCTGCTCCAATTAGATCGGGAGCTTGTGCTTCATTTCGGTGATCGCACCGGTGACGAAGGCACGCCGAACGCCCCGTTCAAGGCTGGAGATGGAATCCTGGGCGAGATTCAACTTGAGTCCTCTGATTCTAGCGATCTTTTTGTGCGCGATGGAGATGAGTTTCGGGTCACTTTCTACAACAACCGGGAGCGAATAACCCAAGCCTTTGTTGTAAGGGCGCATATAAGCATGCGCTTTGGAACCGTTGGATTTAACAAGTTCGATCCCGGCTCAAGGGCGTTTGATGTAGCAATCCCGAAGTTCATAGATGCGCGTGGGAAGACCGCTGACATTGTCGCACTTGAAATTTATAATCAGTTCGCCGGCAGCTCGTTTGCGAGAGACTGGAACTTGGTCGCGACCGAATTTCTTCCGGCTCCGCGTGATTTTAAAGTGAAAATCGGAGACGACGAGACGGTAATCATGCCCTGGCGAAGAGGGATCGAACTATCCGATGTTCTGACATCAACACTCGGCCCGCTTGCGAAGGGGCAACGAGATCCCTATTACGGCGTGACGGTTCTGGGTGAGGATAAAGTGTCCGGCTACTTCGCAGTGTCCAGGACGCGTGGGATCTACCTCGGGGAGAGTGGGGCGAGGTTTGAGCGAATGCCCGTGGTTCCCGGCGATCTTATAAGAATAACCGCCGAGCCGATACGGTTGCTCCGCGCTGGTGAAGCAACCCCGCAGACGGTTTCACCTCCCGCACCATAGATCTAAAGCCCGAGATAGCCCTAGTTGCAATGAGTGATCTGATTTACGGAGATTTCACGATTAAAGATGCACCAATTGCCGTATCCGATGACCGGGCGACACTCACCGACGGCGATGGAGCTATTACCGTCGTGTTGGGGTCAAGTGGAAACCATACGTTGGTAGTTCGGGCACGGCGGCCAGGCAGCGCCATTGCCGTCACGAAAATCGAGCAAGACGTCTTCTCACTCAATGATCCAGATTCAATTGTCAACCGACGCCTCTTTAGGGTCGTAAACGCAAGCCCTGTCGTCCATCAGGGCGTCCAGAGTTGGTTTGCTGGCCTGCCGCTATGGTTGGATTCTCGGAGCATCGAGTTGAGCCAAGTCGCGCTAGGCATTCGGTCAGGAGATGAGAACCCTTCAGGCAGTGAAATTGATGAAGCTCTTCAACTGGGCAGCGTACGATTTCGCGTGGGCGAGGAGATCTATCAGTGTAGAGCACACGACTACTCCGATCCGGCCTTGGGTTTTACAAAGACCCTCTCTAAGGACAATCCGCAAAGCTGGCTTGTACGGTACGCCCTAGCTCCTGAATTTGGGAACGCGTTGATAATCCCGTCTAAGGAGCGCGAGCTTTTTCTGAGTTTTCCGGCTGATCTGCCTGTTGGATCTGATGTGCCAGTTACCCCAAGTGGTGAAGTGACGATACGTTACTCGCTTTCTTTTCTCAGCTCTAGATATCGGTTTGTACCTGAGGTTGCGGATAATCTTCTGGTGAGGGAACACGAGCCCTGGGTGAGATTTGACGCTCCATTGGTAGATGCCCGGATCCTAGATGTCGGACTTCAGGGGAAGTGTGTAAACCGCTCCCTCCTCCGGAACGTAGAGGGGCAAGCTCCATCCATAGAGCCGGCTGATAGGATCGAAGAACTGAGTCGTTACCTTCAAACGAGGAGGTCACAGATCAACCGAGCATTTGAAGGGCTGAAATCATCGGGATCCGGAGGTGCAAAACAGCAAATTGCTCAGCTAAAGGCTGGGCCGTTTGACACGACCGAGATAGACTACGCCGTCCGCCCGATAGAGGGCGATATTGAGATCCTCAACGATGACGAGACTAGCGCTGCCTGCATCGATGGTAGATTGTTAGCCGGGCAGCACAGAATCAAGTTCTCGGGAGAAATCCAGCTCCTCCGACTGCCGGATCGTTCGAACCGAGGCGCCAGGTTGTTCGGCTCGGATATCCGACTCCGGCAGCGAGACCTAGACAGTAGCGGAGGTGGGGACGGTGTTGGGTATATTGTGGCAGAGGCTCTCTCAGCAAGCAAGACATCGATCTCGCTTGGGACTCCACTCGTCAGGGATCTGGTGGAGCCGAATCACAGTCCTTGTCTGAGTTATGGGGACGTCTCCTTGATCGTTCAAGGCAATGAGGGCGCCCCCCCTGCGAGCGTAGTGTCCCGACATCACCCCGATGAAACGCGTGCTGACGATGTACGGATTCGATTCACGAGGCTTCAAAAAACTCCTCTCAAAGGCGACCCCGATCCGAGACAGGATGGTTCTAGAGCTTTGCCAATTACCGATGCGAGAACTGAGGGATACGTTCCACGAGAAGGGCAAACTGGATACGTTGAACTCAATTTCTCGACAACCGGTGAGCTCAAAGAAAGTTCAGCTCTCGCCCTAAACGGTGACATTGCCGCAGGCTTCAAGATCGAGGCGGGTAGGAGGGGATCGAACCAACCAGAGAACGTCATCTTGGACTTCCATGAAGGGACGACTTTGACTCGCAAGCCAGTCTCAAACGTAAACCCTGTTGAGTTGATCCGACTTGCGGAGTCGGGGGATTCTTACGATGCGAACATCTATGAAGACATTGATGTCACCTTTGAGTTCCCTCAAGTCCCCCCGCCCGGGGAGGTGATCGGTTCGCTACATGCGGAAGATTACATACCGAAAGTGCGTTGGTTGGAGGATGGCGCGAAGAAGCGAAATTCGGAACTCAGGCGTTTTTGGAAGGTTGGAACGGGGGATTTTACCGAATTCGCAAATAATAACCCCAATCCGATTGAGGCGGGTTACGGATGGGCTCTTCAACTTAACGGTCTCTCTAGCGAGTTTACCCGCAGGTTTCCGACGCAGATTCTTGTTGAGAATGTAAGGAATCTTCCTGGGCAGGCCAAAGCCGCTGCGATGATTGCTTGCGACCCTGGTGGTGGGCGGGGAGTCAAGATTAATGATCCTGCAGCGGGTAGCTGTATTCGCGTGGAAGACTGGTGGGATCACATTCTTCCCGAACCAAATTCCGGCGATGCAAGTGCGGTAAACAGCCCTCTCGATCCCAATTGGTGCGGTATAGTTTTTGCTAATGGGCGAGTTGGTGCTCCCCCGGGGATCCCTGAGTCACTTGAGACCATTCTGGAATCGCTTCCGGCAAAGCTCTCATGGTTCGACGGCCAGGGGGCTACGAGCGTTGTGGGCTATGGAATAAATGTGGAGCAGCCGTCCAATGCTGAGGATGCGCTAACTTTGAGGAGGGATGGCGAAGAATGGAAAACTGCTTGGATTCCCGCACAGGATGCTCTCACCAACCCGAACGCAGCAGACTATCAACTCGTCCTAGCCCAAGCCCAAATTCTGATATCCAGGAGCAAACTCGAAGTTCTCCGCTTGCGCGTGCTATGGAATATCCCGTTCTTTACGAGAAAAATCGAGGGCGGTGAGCGTCCAAATTGGGTGGATATCACCGGTCGCTGGGAGAAGCAAGAAACTGGAAGGGAGTCACTCGTTCTCCGAGCCAGTTTGCCAGAGGTGGGAATTGAACTTGATTGGAAAGACTTCAAGCGTGTACAGGTGGATCAAGTGGCGATCTCGTATAGTGGTCCTAGGGGAGGTCGGAAATGGGCTGTTTCATTGGAAAAGGCCGCTCTCATCTTCGATCCAAGAGCAGCAGACTCTATCGTGAGCCAGTGGTTTGATGGGCGACTGAAAGAGTTAGACATTGAGGGACTGTCTTTTGATTTCGATGATCCTCTCGGGACATGGGTGAGCGACTTTCTTACAGTGAAGCTGGCCAAGAACCTCGAGTTGTTTCCACGAGGATTCGACTTCCGTATCAAGGGATTCAGGCTGGGAAGACCCGATCAGAGCGGTGGAACAACTCCCCGATCGTTCGGATTCATTGGGGAGATCCCATTTTCAATCCCGTACCTTGACTTCTCTTCTGCAACGACGTTGGAAACAGCGATCGACTTCCTGTGGGATCCGCAGAGAAGGCTGGGCATCTCCTTCGACCTACTTGGGGTCAACGAACTCTCCTTCAAACTTTTCAACTTCGTTCGGATTACGGTTGATCAGTTAGCGTGGAATCAAGGGAACACAACTGAGCCTACTAGACTTCAAGGGCGAACGACAGTGGAGTGGAACTGGTCTGAGGGAAACAGTGGCGAAACGGTTACTGGATTCTTCGTCTACGGTGATGTTTCGGGTGGGGCCTCGACACAGAGCCGAGAAAAATACTGGCTAGTCGGTGTGGGCGTAAATGGATCTCCCCCGGAGGATGGCGGGCGAGACCAAACGATGAACCTCGGATTTCTTGAGGCAAGTGAATTAGTCATAGTTGCGGGGCACAAGATCACCCAATCTGGTTTGCGGCGAGCCATTCTTGCATTGGACGATAGTGCCCTGAAGGACAAGCTGACGGGAGAAAATCTCGACCAATGGCGTTACTCACCTGAGTCAGACTGGTTCGCGGGGATGCACTTTGAGAACCTTCAGATCCCTGGACTGGGTTCTGTGTTCGAAGGCCGGAGAACGACAATTTTCATGTCCGATGAAGGGGTATTTCGGTTTGCCACCAGTCTGACAATTGCAGAAGTGCCGTTCACAAACTTGATGATCGCTATCGATTGGCGACGCCGCCGGATTTCAGGAGACCTTGCGCTCCCTGCAATGGATTTTGGCAGCTTTGCGTTTGACCTTGGTAGCATCGGAGCGGCTTTCGGGCCTGGATTGTTAGAGATCAACTGGGGTTTCCCTCCCCGGCCAGACAATTGGAGAAGAGCCGTGAAGGTAAAGTGGAGGCCGCCACCTTGGCCAATTCCGATCAACAGTCTTCAGGGCGGGATCATGTTCAGAGCCGAGATCGATTCAGAAAACCTAACACCGATTCGATCTGGTTCGCGCTTCACAATTGGTGTCGCGTTGAGAGCAGGTTACGAAGACATGTTGGGATCCGACAGTGGAGCATTCGGTGCTTATCTCGCTGGCAGCATCCATCTCGGTGCAATATTGGTTAGCGAGATTCAACTTACCCGGCCAATCTATTTCCAACAAACTGGAATAGTCACCCTTAGTATCGCCGGCAGGGGGGGGGTCGTCGTATTCGGAATCAGGTGGAATGTCATCGAGGTCTGGGCGGAAGCCGCGGTTGGAATGACCGTGACCGTTTTTCCTGAGCAGCGTAGAATGACCGCAGGCTACTTGGCAAGCGTTTCCGCTGGATTTCGGGTCTGTCTCACTCCCTGCACCTGCATCGGTGGATCGGTCACCTACAAATACGGGATGGATGCCGAAGGTCAGAATACAAGTTACCCAAGGAACTCCGGAGTCAGATTACGCGAGGCTTACGAGACCGCCGCGGCGGCCTCCTCGGAGACCCTTTTTCACACGAGCCGACCTGAACTCGCCCTTTACGATGGTTTGCTCGCCTTCTACACGGCACAGAATGATACACCTTGAGGTATGCGAATGAGGAGACGAAATAGAATGTTGGGAACCTATGAGCTGCGGATGGGCTGTTACGTGGCTGGAAGTGGTGATGACAACAGGTCGTTCCGGTTCATGTGGGTGATGCCAAGCGTGCTGTCGACCGACGTAGACCTTGCGGACATCAAGCTCCCGCACCCTTCGGACAAATTCAATCTTGTCCTCTCCAACGCCGACGGAGGCACGGTCTACGAAGACGAATTTACCGTCGACGACCAGTATGGTATTGACCTGTTCGGCGCATCGAGACGGGTTCTGATCACAAAGGCGAAGCCGGGGTCATATACGATTACCGTCGAACAAATTCGCGTCGAGTACACTGCCGGGGAGGACGACGACGAAACAAAGATTAGAGATCAATTGTTAGGCGGACTGAAGGCGAAGGTCGAGGATCCGATCTCAGTCGAAGCGGTTGACCAAAGAAGTATTGGGCTCCGTCGGAAGGACGTCCAGCCTCTGGAAGGGCTAGAGGTATCGGGCCCAGGAGATGGGGATGCCGTTGGCATCACAGCGACACCTGCGATAACGGCCGTGGCCTCGGAGCGGAAGACGGCGGAGGAAATACTGAGTGAGTTGTATGATGAGGTTGATCGTGATTCGATTCTTGCAGCGGCAAGGGGACTCTTGACGGATCAACTCGCACTGTCGCCAAACTTATATACTAACAATGGGCAGGTAATCGATCAGTGGATTGACGCCTTTTTGCCCTCGTTCTACACAACTGTGTCAGAAAGTTTCTTCGGGGCGGCCACCTTGCAGCAAGATCGCAGACTCGTGGTCGATGGCGCAACTAAGGGAACGTTTTTTCCCCGGTTCGTGGCGGCGCTTGAGCTGGCCGAAAAAGCGCTGCCTTTGATCGGTCGAGTGGGCACCGAAATCACTCATTACGATATCGTTAGTCGGTTGCAACCTGCCTTGGTTCCTTTAACCACTTTGATTAGTGAGCGGCAGGAGACTTTGAAGCAAATCACAATGGCGGTGGCCGCTGGGACAGAGCTGGACTGTTTCAGCTCTGGAGGCACGGTTTTGAGATTGCCCTTGGGCGAGCTGTTTGCGGTTCAAAGCCCCATTTTCGATGCGACCTCTTACTGGGATGAGGAAAGCGGATCGTTTGCAAAGATCACCGCAAAACTGACATGGACGCACAACGGAGAGGTTGTGGAAAATACCCACCACCCACCCCATCACACAGATTGCTTCAACAATGCACTGGAGCAGGGGGCGGAGAGCTACCCCGAGGCTATGTATGTTGAGGATGGCAAGATAATCCTAAGACTTCAGGATGGCGCGGAGACGAGGCAGTTCGAAGCGTCGACTGGTGATGGCAAGGTTGCAATCAAGGTGACCAATATCGGATCCGATTATCGCCACAAGTCGTTTGCGCTAGTACGAACCACTGGAGGGCAAGTTCCTCCTTCGTGGGTAACGCTGGATCCTAAGCCTAAGGTTCATTCAAAACTAGATCCTGAGGAAGCTAGGAGGCACGCTCCTGATACGCTCTGGATCTCCGGAGACCCGGCGATCAGCACGGATCGCACAGAAGAGGTCCCGGACTACCGTGAAACCTTGATGGTGTATTCTGACAAGCCAACCGGCGAAGTCGTGGTTTTGACGCCGCAGGAGCTAATTGCACTTCAACTGCCGGAGGACAGGATTGATGAGATAGATGGACATGCGCTGCAACTTGCGCGTGAAAAAGCGATCCCATTCGGTCGTGACTTTCGATATTTTGTCTACGCTCAAACGACTGGCGGACACTGGGAGGGACCCTACCCCGTCAAGCGGAGCTCAGAGTCACCCCTCACGCCCCCAGAGCCTGTTGATCCGCACGAGATTCGTATCCTCTCTTCACACCCGCCTACACCTCCTTCATTGCGTGAGCACGTGCCTATCGCTCTGACACCGCTCGGACAAACTGGTAAATACCGCGCTTCCCTCCACTTCGACAATCTTCAGGGCCCTGCTTGGGAGGGAGACTTACCAATGCGATCTATGGAGGCAGAGAAGATTGTTCGACTTCATGCTCTTCTGTTCCGGAGAAGTCCGACCGTGGATGTATCCGCGGTGACCAATGGAACAATCTCGGCCTCCTACCTCGCCGCTGACCCGTTGGCGTACTTTTCTACACAATCTTGGTTTGTCGAGCCCCAAGCTGATCGCTGGCAGTTCTTGGGTCACTCCGTCTTCGACGGGTTTGATCCTGCTGCAGATGAGAGAATCGAGTTCCCCTATGATGGCCCAGATCATGAGGGCGCTGCCGGAGGTGCATTGCTGGGAGGCTGGGAGTATCTGGCGATTACTGTAGCAGAGCGGGATCCTGCTCTATGCTATAAGGTAGCCCTAGGCGCACGCTTCCCCGTATGCGAACTGAGAGAATCCCCAGATGGGTTAGCGATCCTTCGCAGCACAGAGATTCGCCCCGCGGAGTCAATTGGAGTCGATTCGCGCTCGACGACCGATCCTGAGGTGTTCCGCTTTGAGTTTTCGGATCCTGCGATCGCTCCAGTAGCGTATGCGCAAGCCACCAACATTCCACCTTCGCCCACATTCATACATGGATAGCCCCATTGATAGAATGACTACGCGAGATCAAGCACGGGGAGATCTGTCGGTGGCTTCGATACTCCAACATACAGTAGAGCATCCCTCTCCGCAGCGAATCGTATCACTGGAGACGATACCGCTTGAAAGCATTGAGGGGGTTGTGATCGCAGATGTCTTGGAGTTGATGAATTCATCTTCTTCTCCTCCGTCAGGGGCCAACTATGATCCTGAGCAGTTCCGCGATGACTACGTCCTCGGAATCTTGCGTCGCACTCCCAAGTTGGAGGAGAATCCCGCGCTCCTTCTTGCATTTAGAGAGTGGATCGAACACCGAATCAGAATACCGGAAAGTGCAAGGACGGTGTTCGGAGTAAGAGGTGTAATCGGGATTTCAGATCCCAATTCCGGGGATCTGGTAGACCCGGAGGGAGTTCCAATTGTGGGCGCAACCTATTCGAGGATCACCCGACACGACTACTCAGACTTCGCAACTCCTATTCAATTTGTAAGGACTGCGGGTGCGGACTATTTCGCCGCAGCAGAACCGGTGACTGGGTACGAGCATGAAGCAGATGACCGCTTGTCGTCCCTTGACACGTATATAGATCTGTTGCTGCCTGGACGCGAGGGAACGTCGCGGGAGGCCAATGCTCGATTTCGCACGATTGCGAGCGGTATTGGCAGCGATCTTGCACGCGGAAGGATTCCTAATGCTGCCTTAGGCCAGGGTGGTGCGGATCCTCCGCTGTTTGATAACGATTTTCTCCTTGCGACCGTTCATCCGGTCATTGGAGTCGATGGAATCGTCGGTGACAAGCTAGTTCTAGCCGACGGGGGGATTCCGGGATTCGGCGACGAAGATGAAAGATCCCTAATGGCGTTTGAGCTGGTCGTCCAGGATCAGCCGGAGGATGGTCCAACACACCGAGGATTTGGGGAGATTCGTGCGGACGATCTGAAGGATGGCGCATTGGTCAGTCTATCTGGAATCGCGGTGAGCCAAATGGATGTGCTCAGCGGCCAAGTGCTGCGTTTCGCAAAACTAGCCTTTGCGGAGCCCAAGCCCATCGAGACACTAGATTATCAAAAACAGAGTTCTGCCGTTGGGACTGCGGAAGGCGCGTCCACCGTCGAGACAGCGCGAACTGTAATGAGCGTGATTGAGGCAGATCAGGAGGATGTAATCTGTATTGTCGCCCGTTATCTCGTTCCTGGACCTCAAATCGAAGAAAGCGATAACGACATTACGAAGCCGAGAAAAGGTTATGCCGAACTGGCCGTTTTTCCCTTCCGATCAAGCATCACGCCACCCATGCCAACTTTGCGGTCAGTGATACCGCTTGAGTGGAACCTGCGGTTTGAGTGGGAGACCCTGCGAAGGGTCTCGATATCTGGCAATCCCGTTGATCCCGGTGCGGCGGGAACCGTAAGGCGCCCGATCTATGACGCAACGAATGAATTCGACGTTGATCTAGAGTGGCGGCGCGCGAGACCTGACAACACTTTTTCACCCTTATCTACGTCTCGCTCGCTTGCGGTGGTGTTGTCCGAATCACTCCTTGGTGGAACTTGGCAGATATCCGATCCAGAGCGCGCGATGCTCCAAAGCTGGTTGAGGGGTGAGCCGATCAACACGCGTCGCATCGCGGCCGAGAGTGGACGCTACACGGCAAGACTTCCAGCGAATGTGGTGTCGGATGGCAGCGTTCTTCTTGCTCCAAAACCGGAAGATCCCTCGGAGCCGCACCTTGGCCTCCCGGGAATCGGTCTGACGCGCAGGGACACCTGGGAGTGGCGCTGTCGGATTCAAGCAATCGAGAACCCGAACATCCCTGGCTTCGAGCTTAGATCGAATTGGACCGACTGGACAGATTGGTTCACTCCTCGACCAATTATGCCGCGATGGCAGCCAATGAATCCACACCAGCCGATTTCACAACCGGGCAACTATCCAAGCAGCGAGTTCCACATCCTCTACAATGCGAGGAATAAGACCATGGCTGACGTCGGAGCCGAGGGGGGAACAAGCTACCAGCTGATCATTAGGCGTGCGGTCGCCGAACAAGTCGAGGGAGCGCAGCCGAATAATGCTCCGACTCGCCTCGTCACGGTGGCTGTCGTACCTGGAGCAGTAGTTCCTGAGCGGTCGAACTCATACCCGGTTCTGGAGTTTTACTACACCGATCAAGAGGTGGTTGCGCGCGGAGATGCTCCAAGGGGATTTGGCTACGACTATGAATTTGAAGTACATTTGATCGAAGGCGAGAGGGTGGTTTCAAAGGGAGAATCGACTCTAATTGTCAACAGCGAAAATCAGTTCTCAAATCTTCCTCCTGAGTATCGCTTTGAAATTGTCGGGTTCGAGCGTGATTTTGGATCCGTGCTCCCGAGGCAGCAACCTATAGCAATTGCCGCTAGTTCATACCAACTGTCAGCCGAACTTGTAGCCCAGGGCTGGAAGCAGACGACTGGAAATAGTTATGATGGAGACCTAGCAATCGAACCGAGATTGTATATTCCACTAAAGATACTGAAACAAGCTCCAATCCACGGCGGATCGCGCCTCTTCCTAGATGGCGACCCGGGATTTACTTCCGCAATACTGTTAGGTGCAGAAGTCGATGATGGTGGTTTTGTCGTCCCTATACAACCAGGGGGGCATGTGAGCCTTTTCCTGACCTAAAACTAATATCCCTCGACATCTTTTGATGGCTCACAGCCTGAATGGCTCAGCGTTCCAGGCGCACGCGTAGTCGCCGCGCTCGCTCCTTGAATGCTTCTGCGCCGCCTTCCAGGATGTCGCAGACGGTCGTGCGAATGTCGGCGTCTTCGAGCCCTCCCGAGTGGTAGCTGATGGGGGGGAGTTCGCCGGGAGGATGGGTTCCAGCGTGTGCGACGACTATTTGATCAGCGTCGGTATTCACAACCAGATTAGCATTGTGGGTCACCATGATTACCTGCCGTTTGCTTTTTGCCGCCAAGAAAAGCCCCACCAGTTCATCGTAGACAGATTTCGGGTCCAAGCTCTCCTCGGGCTGATCAATGATCAGAGGTCTGTCGTCTGCGTCGTCCAATGCCAAATATAGGAGCAAGAGAACGATGCCCCGTGTTCCCGGCGAGAGCTTTCGAATGTCCGTTCCGTCGTAGTCGATGCTGTAGTGGATGGAAATGTGGTTGGTTCCGTAGAGCCACTTCGCAAATTTCTTGGCCCAGGCCCGATAGTCTTGTCGATTCCTTTTCAACACCGGCGAGTGCTCCAGCAATTCGCTTTCGTGCCTGGATCGAAACTGCTGCATCGCTTCGCTAACTGCTTCAGCACTTCCCGTCTCCCATGCTGATTTCAGTGAGGCTTCGGCATATTGACGCAAGCTTCCGCGACCTTTAAATGAACCCTTTTGACGAAGATCGAGAAGGCTTTCGCCTTCATCCGCCCAGCCAGCAACGTCTGCTTCCCGACTTACCGAAAAGGAGAGTTTACTCAGCGTTCCCTCGGCGGCTTGAAGACGAGCCATCAGTGGCTCATAGAGACTCGTCAGAACATCTTGCTCTGCCAGTGTTGATTCAAACACTCTAACATACGCCGACTCGCGATCTGCTACCAAAGCTCTAGCTCGCTCTTTTGCCCCCTCGCAGTCAGCGAGTTTCTCTTTCAGTCCTTTCAGGGTCGTTGATTCCTCGGCGAGCCGTTTAGACACAGCCGAGAACCTCCTTGCTGTGTTCTTATCGATGCTCACAAGCTTCTCAAGGCGTGCAATCTCTGCGTCTAATAGCGCGAGAGGAAGTTCGTCGAGGTTCGCATCGGCAGGTATCAACGGTTGCTGGTCGTCATCGGCTGGAGTCGGAGCCGCGCCCTTTAGGTCTTTACCCGCCTTCTGTGCCTTAACAAGGTGGGCGGCGATCGTGGCATCCACGTCCCCTGTGTAGTCGAGTAAGAATGGCGCCCAGTCATCCTCTGATTTCAGTCCGCTCAGCCTGTGTTTCTCCTTTGCCTTCCGCAGTGCTTCAGGTGCTTGGAAGCGCCGAAAACTTCTTACTTCGTCTTCGAGGGCGAGAAGCGACTGCTCTTGTGCGTGAATCGACCGTAATTGGCTCCGCACCTTGTCGGCGGCCGCCGTCAAAGCGTTTAGCCTTTCCACTCTCGCTCCACTGCCTTTCGATACGAGCTTGGATCGTTCTTTGGTGTATGACTCTACCTGCTTCGTTTTTTCCTGTATCTGCTTCTTCAATCCCTCAATGAGCTGTTTCTTTTCTAGCTCCGCGCTGACCTGCTCCGAGAGATCGAACAGGGTGCGCTCTTCCCGTGAGCGAGACTCCCGATGCCGGGTAGCCCTTAGATCGAGCAAGTCTTGGAAGTCAACAGCACCGTCGCGGTCCGCGAGCGCGTGGGCTTCAAAGATTACACGCTCGATCTCCTGCATTAGTGCGTCGGTCACACCCTGAGCTGAACACAATTCCTCGACGAACTGCTGCGACAGATAACGCGCACTAGAATACTCGCCCATAGAACGATCGTCTGAAAGGTCGAGGGAACGTGTGACTGTCTCTCCGTTTTGCCAGGTCAGGGAGACTGAGCCCCCGTGAAGAAGGTCTTCGGCTCTTTTCAGGAACGAAGCCGAACTGAGGCGATCAGAGACAGCGTCGCAAGCAAGGGCGATCATGTCGGCGAGTGCGGTTTTGCCTGAGCCACGCGCGCCGATGATGGTCACAAGGCCGGGATTAAGCGCCAGCCTTGGTACCTGCGCCCAGGAAGTACCCTTGATTTCAATTTCCTTAATGATCAGCGATGGGGTAGCAATAGCTGGAGACTCATCACCCACAAATGCCCGACCAGCTGGATCGATACATGCTTGTCGCAGCGTGTCGAAGTGAACTGCCCCCTTTATCCAAGAGTAGCGGTCGCCGTCGGGAGATCCGACTCTTCCTGGGTCGTGTGCATCGCTACCATGCATACATGGCTTGAGGCCCCCGAATCGCTCCTTTAACTCGTCCTCGGATGCCGCCTTTTGACCGAGCCAGAACTCTCGCTGGGCTGTGCTGCTGGCAAAGATCACATGGGCGAATTTCTCTACCTCTTGCCGGAGGGTGGCGTCTGCACCGTCTCTGACGCCTGAAGTTCCGTCCGTCTGGCTTCCTGCCACGGCGATTAATGTGTTTTCCTTTGCCCAAGCACTATCGCGCCATACCTGCTTCAGCTGCTTGAAGGAGACCTTGAATTGTTCCGAACCGTGCATCAGTGCAGCATGGTCGTCCTTGACTGATGGCTCTGATCGCTTCCCAAGTCGAACAAGTTCATCTCTGCTACATGAAAACGAATCTTCATGAGCGTCGAAAGAGAGGCGGGCGAGAAGCCTACTTAACTCTGTAAGGTGATCCGGGTCTTCGGGGCTAACGAGGAGGTGTATGTTGACCCACTTTCCCTTAACGGTGCCAAGCGCCAATCGCATCTCCACATTCGGAAAGATCAGATCGCACTTCGGTAGGCGCCCCTCTTTTTTTGCCTCGCAGACACGCTCGTAGGTGTTGGTCTGATAATAGTCTGTAACGCCGATTGCGCGGATCACAGGCGTCGCTGATTCCAATGATGTGAGGTAGGCCTCCCATGGGTCAGGGCCCTTGAACTGGTCGTTCAGAACGGTTCCGGGGGCGTGCACATGTGGCTCCCAACGATGCCAACGCGAACCAGAATTCATTTCCACACCTCCCAATTGTTCATAGCTCACGAAACATGTAAATCTCTGCTTTTCCAATCCCATGTGCGCCCTCTTTTCGAGTGGGACGGCCAGGCTTTACACATCGTGCAAACCGGCTCAGCCTCAGCATTTAGCTTGGCCGAGAAGGGGGCTTCACTGTTGAGCTGAAGTGAACACACCTATTGCGCCATAGTGGCCGAGCCGACGCGCCCCCTCCTGGAAAATCGGAGCGCAGCCTCCACCAGGTGTCACGGTGGCGAAAACGAACGAGCCGCCAGTCGTGGACTCGACCGGTTCGTAAATACCTGAGGACTCCTGTCTTAGCGCCTTCTCTGTCGCAGAACCAGGGACAAGTCGTATGGAGTTGCGGGTCTTCGGGTAGCGGAAGCTCTGTTCCTCCAAGGGGCTGGAGCACAACCCGAAAAGATGCAAGGCCAGTGCAAAGTTGCTTGCTTTGCGGGAAGCGTTCCCGATTGACCTGCCTACGTAACCTATTGACCGTGAGGTTGGTGGGAAGGCTGGATTCGATCCATCGAGGGCAAAGCCAGAAGATTCACAGTCGCTCCCTATTGGAGCAATTGAGTGAACACGCGATGGCTGACAGCTCGGAAGTGAGGCGAATCGCATGCACGTCTTGGTTCGCTCTATTCGACAGAGTCCGATGAACGCAATCGTGTATCTTCCAGAATCTGTGTGAGGCTCTGAAGGGGGCGACGGAAGGGGGCGACGGAAGGGGGCGACGGAACCTTAGAGAACCACTTCGAGGGGCGCCGATTTCTCTCGAATAGTGGGACCGATTGCCCAGTATTCTGCAGCCTCCGACTTCGTCCGAGCCCGGTGGTAGTAGCGCCAGAGGGTCTGAGGGCTCGAGCGGTGACCCATTGCCTGGAGTAGCCCGTCGAGATCACCAAAATGGGCGAGATGATTGCTGGTAAAGGTGTGTCGCATGACATCCTGTTTCCAGCTGGTGAAGCCGGCGAGTTGGTAGTTGGCTCGGTGTTTCTCAGCGAAGTTGGCTGGACAGATCCAGCCGCAACGACTTCTGCCGTAGACTTCGAGCCAAGCTTGTAGGTTGTCTGGGAGATCGACGTAGCGGTGTTCCCACGTCTTGGAGGCCGATTCGGGAACGTAGATGTGCCCCTCTTTCATGTTCACGTGCCGCCACTCCAGGCGCTGAAGCTCTTCGGGCGGATGCCGCAGAAGAGGCCGAAGAGATAGTAGGGGAGGAGTTCGTCGGTGCAGTGGGTGAGTAGCTGGATGACCTCGGTATTGGTGAAGATCGGTTTCTGGGAGGGGCGGAGCTCGACGGGATCGATTTTCAGGACTGGATTCGTGGAGAGATAATCCCTTCGGATTGACCAGTTGAACAAGGTCTTCAACACGGCCATGAATTTCCGGCGGCCATATTCGCCAGGACACTCTTGGTTGATAGCGGCGTCGATATCGTGTGCCGTGATGTCGGCCAGCAGTTTGCCTTTGAAGTGCTTCGCCAACTTTCCGGAGACGTGGGTGTAATCATCTTTCGTCCGTTGGCGTCGATTGGTTTTGGCGGCCTTGAATTCATCGAACGCTGCACAGAACTCCCGGCTTGCGACTCTTTCCGCCTGGTGCTTGAGGAAGAACCGAATCGCATCCTCAACCGAGGCCTGATGCTCACCAAGGGCTGGCAGGAACTGGCTCTGCATCGCAACGAAGAAGTTCACTGCTTCCCAGAGGCTTGCGCCGTAGGGCTCCAGAGCTTTTGCTAGCTCAGCCCTGTTTGATTCCCGTCCTTGAAACTCTGCTCAAGCAGCGGATTCGCGCCTCCGCCTTGCGCTTCGATTCGAAGAACTCGCGCTTTCGCTTACCTGTGTCGGAGAGGCTTGCGGGGACGTTTACGAGCCAGGG
>JANQJH010000077.1 GCA_028281705.1 Verrucomicrobiales bacterium | reverse complement strand
TTTCTTGGGATCGGCAGTCCACAGCTCCCAACCCTCCTCACCCGGGTAGGCGAGGACGATCTCGGCAGTGGAAGAACTCTTACTACTCTTGGCTGTCATTTTATTGGAAAATCTCCTCGCGATTTAGAATCACCGGATTGCTCTCGCGGTTTCGCAACACGAGGACGATTTGTTTTTGATAATCACCGACTCTGCCGGTGCTCTCGATTCGGACCGTTTCGTCGCTGACTGTCAGCCGATTTGCCCGGGGGTCTTCGGCGGACATCCCTAGTTCGGAAAGGGCCTCCTGTAAACTTTCGAAGAGGACGTCGTCCTCCGTCCCTTCAATCTCATCGGGTCCCAGTCTCAGCCTAATGAAATCTTCAGCCGCGAAATCCTCCACCTCTGCCACCATCATGATCGATTCCATGTCGGCGTGCCGCAGATCGAGCTTGCCCCCGCTGAAGAGGGTGAAGAAACTGCGCCAGTTGGGCTTCACGAAATTCAAATAATCCATCCCTTTGACCAAGGACATCTCTTCCAGATCGTAGAAGGGTCGATTGAAGGGATAGGTGGGAAAGCCCATCTCGTAATAATACTCGTTCTCCGCCCCGCTGAGGTTCGTCTGGTCGTCCGGGTCGATCCAGTCGATCAGGCAATCGCTCAGCTCCTCCGCCTGTTCGAGTTCCATGCCCCAGAAGGTAAAAATGCGCTCGAGAAACTCGCGATCATTCTGCTGGAGCAGCAAATTGATGTTGATCTTCCCGCCCTCGCCCCGGATGAGGACGTGGTAGCCTTCCTGAGTCAAGGGATTGAACTGGGTGAGGAGCGGATCATAGCGTTGGATCGAGGGATTGGCCGCCACCGCGATCCCCATCTCGCAGAGCTGTTCGGCTCGGAAATCATGCTTTTGGGAGACGACCAAGTCGACATCGCTACTCACCAATTGGATTGTGGTGAAGAGGAAGAGCGAGAGGATCGCCATGAGCCAGAAGACGATCATCAAGGCCGACCCACGCTGTCTGGGACATGTGGAAGGTGAAATATTCATCGTCCCGGTCCTCCTACGGGTCGTGCACCACCACCGCCACCGCGGGAAGCACCACCCCCGCCGCCGCCGCCACCCCCGCGAACGACACCGCCTGGAGGACGTCCATCGCCACCGCCACCGCGTCCATCGTCACCACCACGGCCACTACCACCGCCACCGGGCAAGCCGCCCCGTCCGCCCTGGCCGGCGCTCACCAGCTGCTCCGGATTCACCATGCTCGGGATCCAGAAAATGGATTCCGTCCGGTCATCCAGGCCCTGCCCGTAAAACTGAAGCTCCAACCGGACGATGCCGGGTCGCTTCTGCGGGTCTTCCCACAGCTCCACCCACTCGCCCGCCTCACCCAGCGTTTCATCGAAAAAGGTCCAGCGGAAGAGAATGACGTCCGAGAGGAGATGCAACCAGAGCCCGGGCGACTGGTGGATCCCGCCCATGGCGGACCGGAAGTCTTCCGGAGCCTCCTCGTCGAGATACATCAGCCCCACATCCAGGGTGCCCCGGGAAGATCGCTTCGACATCAAGACCACGCGCGCCGATCCCGCAGGCACGGACGGCCAATAAAAGGCGAGTGGGTAGTTGTAGAACACGATGTCGGATTCGGGCGGATTCCCGTTCACCGGCATCATGGTGATGCCCGCATTGCCGGGAAATCGTTCGAAGTTACGGCGAAGCAGGCGGAGGAAATTGTGCAGTCGAATCTCCTCGTTCTGGGAGTCCGAGACGGCGTTACTCAACTCCACCGTGCCCACCGCCACGGCATAGATGCCTCCCACGATGAGCCCGATGATGGCCATGCCGAGGACGATCTCCAGCAGGGTGAAACCCTGCGCCCGAGCTTCGGCGATGGAGAGGCCGTTACTGCGTCGTGCGATAGAGACGCGCATAGCGATAGGTTTCTACGAGTTGTTCCTGCATTCCTGAAGATTCCTGCCACACCGCGCGAATTTGGATCCGCAGCATTTCGGGCAAGGCTTCGCCGTCGACGTTGAAAAGTTCCATCTCCTCGACCAAACTCTGGTAGATGACGCCATAAGCATCCGGCGCCGATTCCTCCTGGCGAGGTTCGATGTTGGGATCACGCAAATGCCAGGTGAGCAGGGTCTCGAGGTTCCGCATCATCGCCATCTCCCGCTGCGATTCCATCGCCACCGCCCCCAGGCGATCGATCGCCACGGTCAACGAGACCGCGATCACGCTGAGAATGCTCACCGCCAGAATCGCCTCCAGGAGGAGAAATCCGCCGTCTCGATCTGCAGCCGAGGAAGATGGGGGCGTCGTCAATCGCATACGATCCGGGTCATTCGATGATTAGTTGGGAATGATGAGGGACTCGTCCTCCGCGTGGGCTGTGAGCGGATTGAAGGTCATCGACATCGTGGCATCGCCATAGGTCAGACGGAGACTGAGAGGCTCACAGATCCCGCCGGGTTCGAAAATCCAACGTTCAAAGGGCACCCGCGGCGCGCGAAAGATGGGCTCGTTCCAGCGCCTGACCCAGAGCTGGATGTTGTTCTCCAGCTGGTGCCGCTCGCCCCGGATCTGGCGCATGGCCTCCTCCGGATCCATGCCGGCAAACGACCCCTCCAACACGGAATCCGAATAGGTCGGCCCCACGGCAAAAAAGGTCGGCGCCAGCGTCATGGAATAGGACCGGTTGTTCTCCACCGCCTGCCGCATGAGCTTGCGCGCCGCAAGCTTCAAGGCCACGGCCTCATTTTTCAACCTCCCCTCATCCTGCATCGACCGGAAACTCAGAACCGCGACACCGAGGACCAGGGTGACGATGAATATCGACACCACGATCTCGATGAGGGTAAACCCGCGAGCACGGTCTGGATGGGTCATTCGCATGAGAAGAAAGTGAGGGAGCCTGCAGCCCTCCGAATAAGTGGAACCAAGTGGTGCGGACACTCCTGTCCTCCCCGTCTGCGTTCTTAATTGCCGGAGGTCATCTTCAAGATTGAGGTGCTAACTAAAATCACTTGGCGTGTTTGTGATATTACCAGTTACCGATGTCATCCTCTGTCCCCTCAGCGCCGTCGGCACCCAGGGAAAAGACGTCAAACTCGCCGCCTTCCAGACCGGGATAACGGTATTGATACCCGTTGTTCCAGGGATCCGTGAGTGTTTCGAGATCCTTCATTTGCGGCGTCCAAGACTTCGGCATCGGCGCCGTCGTGGGGCGTTCGATGAGAGCGCGAAGACCTTGCTCCTGGCTGGGGAATCGCCCGGCTTTCATCGCATAGAGATGCAAGGCATTGCCAATGGCCACAATGTCTGCGATGACCGCTCTTTCTTTGGTGACGATCATGACACCCTTGAGTTTCATCACACCTGCACCGACGAGCACGGAGATGATGGCGAGCACGAGCACCATTTCGATCAAGGTGAAGGCCGCGTTGCGGCGTCGACGGCGAAGGCGAGAGACTGTCATGGGATGGATGTTCATGGTCGATTCGGTTACGGTTCGGTATTTCCTGCACTCAGAACCAGCACTTGCTCCGGCCCTGACAAATTCGCCTGTCAGCCCGCTAGAGCCTACCAGTTGCCGATGTCGTCCTCCGTGCCGTCCGTGCGGTCGCCGCCCAGGGAATAGACATCAAACTCGCGGCCTTGCAGACCCGGATAACGGTATTGATACATGTTATCCCAGGGATCCATGAGCGATTCGAGATCCTTCATTTGCGGCGCCCAGGACTTCGGCATCGGCGCCGTCGTGGGGCGCTCGACCAGAGCGCGGAGACCTTGCTCCTGGCTCGGGAGCCGCCCGGCTTTCATGGCGTAGAGACGCAGGGCACTGGTGATGGCGGTGATGTCCGCTTTGACCGCGCCTTCCTTACCGGCATCCATGACGCCGGTGAGTTTCATCACGCCGGCCCCGACGAGCAAGGCGATGATGGCGAGCACGAGCACCATTTCGATCAACGTGAAGGCCGCGTTGCGGCGTCGACGGCGGGAGAGTGTTGTGGGTTGTACTTTCATCGTAGTTTCAGTTCGGTTTCTATTCTAACTAGGTTGCTGCTTGATAGAATCAGTCATCAGCCGGCATAGTTTTGGCCCCACTAGAGTGACATCAATTAGTTAGGCGTTGCCGGCGATTGTTTTTGTTTTAGTCTTAGGTGTTAGCGAGCGCTATTGAGACCACTCACCGTCTCAAAGATAATGGAAATCATGAGGTAGGCCATGGTCCCCACCACGGCAGCCATGACAAAGACGATGACCGGCTGGATGAGGGCGCTGATCTTCTCGATCGTTTTCCCCAATTCCTTGTCATAACGGCCGGCCGCCCTCACAAGAGAACTCTCGATATCGCCCGTCTGCTCACCCACGGAAATCATGTCGATGAGGAGGGCGGGAAAGTAGCCCACTTTTTTCATGGCGCGCGAGAGGGAACCGCCCTCCCCGACGATGGCGGCCACCTGGCCCACCTTCTCTTTGAGATAGAGATTCATCGTCGTTTCCCGGGTCAGCTCCAGGCCCTTGAGCAACGGGAGCCCATTGCCCACCAGATTTGCCAGGGTCTCCATGCACTGCACGTAAAACCTCGAAGACAGGACGCCCCCAACCAAGGGGGCATGGACAATGAACCGGTCCCAGGTCTCCTGGTTCTTCCGACTTCGGAGCCACATGCGAAACCCGATGACAGTGCCCGCAACGATCAAGATGATGGCCCACCAGTAGCCCTTGAGGAAATCCGAGAAGCCCATCAGGAGCTTGGCCGCCGTGGGCAGATCGCCTCCCGTCGAGCCGATCAATCCCATCAACTGCGGGATGAGGTAGACGACAAACAACACCGTCACGGCGATCCCCGCCGCCACGAGAAAGGCCGGGTAGATCAGGGCAAAGAGCACCTTGCTCTGCAGATCGGCGATGGTGTTGAGATACTCGGCCTGACGGCGAAGAATTTTCGGCAGCGCCCCGGAGACCTCCCCCGCGTGGGCCATGCTGCAATAAAGTGGCCCGAAACTGGGCGACGTCTTTTCCAGGGCCTTGGAAAACCCGGCACCCTCACGCACTTCCTGGCGCACGAGAATGGTCACATCCTTCAGGGCCGAGAGCTCTTCGCGACTCTCCATGACGCGCAAGGCAGGCTCGAGCTGGAGACCGGCAGCCAGCATCTCCGAGAGCTCCTCGGTAAACATCACCACCTGACTCCGCTTCAGCTTGATCGGCCCCTTGGGCAGATGCTCCGCCGCCACCTTCCCTCCCTTTTCCCGCGCCGTCCGGGCCTGCTTCCTGGCGGCCAGCCTGGAGGCGCCCGCCTCCTTGCCATTCTTCCCTTCCTTGGATGTGGGCTTGACCTTTCCTTTAGGCGCTGCGGCATCGGGGACCTCCGCCGGAGCCTCCCCCACAGGCGTGGGCGATTCTTTCTCTTTCAGCTTTTGCTTCTTCGCCGTGGCCGTGGCCGTCGCGGTGCCACCTCCCGAACCGTTGTCCGCGTTCAAAGAGAGCGGCTGCATCCCGCCGCGGTTGAGACGGCGCAAGGCCTCCGACCGATCGGCCGCGTCCAGCGTCCCTTCGGCTTTGGAACCGTCCATCTTCAGAGCTCGATATCGGTAGGTCGGCATAAAAATAAAGGTAAGTCAGTGGTTGTTCGGATCAGTCCGCGTTCGTTCGTTCGCTCGGTGGTGTCGGTCCGTTCCGGAGCCATGCGATCGTTTAGGTCCCTTCCATTTCGGTCGTCGTCGCACTCACGACCTCTTCCAGCGTCGTCTCACCCGCCATGACTTTGTTGTAGCCGTAGCCGCGCATGGGGAGAAATCCGTCACGAATGGCCTGCTCCTTGAGAGCCGAGTAGGGACGCCCCGCCGTGATGAATTCCTGCAGCTCGGGCGTGAGCAAACAAATCTCGTAGATCGCCATCCGGCCCCGGAAACCGCTGTGCCGACATGCCTGACACCCGCCCTTGGCGTAAAACGGCCCCGAGAAATCCTCGGGAAAATTCACGCTCTTCAAGTACTCCGGCCGATAGCTCGTCTCCACCCGGCACGCTTGGCAGAGTTTCCGCACCAAACGCTGGGCAATGAAGGCCCGCACCGAGGCGGAAACGAGGAACGGCTCCAGCCCCATGTCCACCAATCGGCTGATCCCGCCAATGGCATCGTTCGTGTGCAGCGTACTGAAGACCAAGTGTCCTGTCAGCGCCGCCCGAATGGCAATCTCCGCCGTCTCCAGGTCACGAATCTCCCCCACCATGATGATGTCCGGATCCGCACGGAGAAAACTGCGCAGCCCATTGGCGAAGGTCAGATTGATCTCGGGCTTCACCGCCACCTGCATGACGCCTTCCAGCTTGTTCTCCACCGGATCCTCCACCGTGACGATCCGGGTTTCCGACCGGTTCAGTTCCGTGAGAAAGGTGTAAAGGGTAGTCGATTTACCACAACCAGTAGGCCCAGTAAGAAGAACGATCCCGTTGGAAAGTTCCAGGAGCTTGTCGAAGGTCTCTTTGATGCCCGGCCCAAGCGAGAGTTTCTGCAGATTGAAACGCTCCTGCCCTAGCAGACGGAGGCTCACCTGCTCACCCTCAACCGTGGGGATGGTCGCAACCCGGACGTCGATCGATTTGCCCTCGATCTCGAGGTTGATCCGTCCATCCTGGGGAAGGCGGCGCTCGGCGATGTCGAGGCGCGACATGATTTTCAAACGGGCCACCACCATCGATTGGAGTGCCTTGATGTTTTCCGGCACGGGCACATCGACCAATTTGCCGTCTACCCGGTAACGGATGCGCAGCTCGTGCTTCTGCGGTTCCACGTGAATATCCGTCGCCCGCTGGTCCAAACCCTCCCGGAGAATCTGGTTGACAAATTTCACCACCGAGGCTTCCTCGTCATCGTCGTCGAGGACATTGACGTCCTCCCGCATGTCCATCAGGTCCTCGGAGAGATCCCGCCCCGCGAGAAGCTGCTCAAAAGTATCCGCCCCCACCCCATAGAGACTCTGCAGGCCATCGATGATTCGGGTCCGCGAGGCCATGCGCCACTGGATGGGGACCTTGATGTGCTGGCTCGCTGCCTGACGTGCCGTGAGGTTGAAAGGGTCATAGGTCGCGATCTCGAGTTTCCCCGAGCCACTACCGTTCTTGCCTCCCTCCTCTTCCCCGCCGAGGGATTCGTCCTCCTCCTGAGCCGCCGGATCGTCATAATAGACCGGGAGCAAGCGATGCCGGAGCGCCACCTGGGCCGAACACAACTCGCGCAACTGGCGCGGCTTGACGTCGTCGCGCTCGAGATCGCTCTCCCAGGGGATGCTCAATTTCTCGCTCAGATTCTCCAAAAACTGTTCCTCATCAAGGAGATGCGTATCCAGTGCATCATCCACAAGCGACCGCTGCTGGAAGACCGATTGGTCTAGCACATCGGCCAACTTTTCCTCCGATTCACAGGAGGCATTCCGCGCACAATCTAGGAACAAATCTTTCATAAATTTCGGTGAACGAGACAGGGTACTCCATCGCAGGTCAACTGCGGTGTGACAACCGTGTATGCGAGATAAGCGCCCCAGGTCCGCGTAATTGTCCCAATCCCACAAGAAATGCGGCCACTCAGTCCTCGACAGTTCCCCAATCTCCGTGGAGCTATGACCAATGGCGTCCTTGGACAATGGGGCACTCCACCCAACCAACGGGGCACCGGGAACGAGGCGCTAGCGGAGGCATCCCATCACAGACATCACATGGCATCGCGACCGAAAAACGTGGATTCCCTCGACCAATCCGTTCCCGTCGCCGTCACCGACCGCCATCTCCCGCCGCTCCGCAATCGCCGGGCGGCCTTCGTGGCCAACCTCCTCTCGCTCTTCTACGGAAACGAAGAAGAGACCGCACTGCTCAAACGCGAAGTCGGCAGCCTCGAGTCTTACGGAGGGCGCCTCATCCCCATCCTCGATCTCCTCTACGGTGGCGGCCCCTCCGAGCTCATCCTGGAAACGACGCCGGACGCTACCCTGCTCCGCTATTTTTCCCAGACCCTCGGTCTCAAACTCCCCGGTATCCACACCCTGCCCCACGATGACTATCTCCGGATCGGCAATCGCCTGGCCTCGGGGCACACGCAGTTGGAGCAACTCAGCAAACTCCCCGACTGGCTGAGGACGCGACACCTCCAGTCCATCGACGGCTACGTGACCGATCCCACCCTGGTAAGACTGGCGCAGTACTGCGGGACGACGACCCGGAGCACCCTCGAGGCCAGCCGGCGGGGCAACAACAAATGGTTGCTTCATCGGCATTTGGAGAGCCTCGGGCTCCCCGTTTTCGAGACCGTCATGGCGGAAGACGCCGGCGAAATCCCAGCCGCCCTCGACACCCTTCGCCGACGCGGCTACGCACGGGCCGTGATCAAATCCCAGGTCGGCGCCTCGGGCATCGGCATCCAGCAGATCGCGACCGACGATCCCGCCACCGACATCCCCCAACTCCTCTTTTTCGAGGGCCCCTGCATGGTTCAGGGCTGGCTGGAACCGGGCCAAGGCGGCATCAGCGCCATTCAGAGCCCGAGTATCCAACTCTATCTCGATGAGTCCGACGGCGTGTTTCTCTACGACATCACGGAGCAGATTCTCGGACACGATAGCGTCCACGAAGGGAACGTTTCTCCCCCGCCCTATCTCCGGGAACAAGCCAAAGACACGGAACGAGAACTCTACCGGCAATCCGGGATTGCCGCCTCCTGGCTCTACCGACAGGGTTACCGCGGCACGGCCTCGGTCGATTTCCTTCTCGCGACCTCCCCGGACGCCAAGACACCGCGTGCCTACGTCTGTGAAATCAACGCGCGGGTCACCGGAGCCACCTACCCGTCCATCCTGGCCCGCCACTTCATGCCCGAAGGCGCCTGGCTGATGCGCAATCTCAAGTTCGGCCGCCCCCTTCTCGCCCAAGAAGTGCTCGATCTCCTGGCCCAAGGCGGTCACCTCTACCAACCGGACAGCGGTCGGGGCGGCGTCTTGCCCATCAACTTCAATACGACAGAGGACGGCCGCGTCGCCAAAGGGCAGTTCCTTTGCCTCGCTGCCACCATCGACGCCTGCCAGCGCCTCCTTCTCCTTGGCGAACGAGAGCTTCCCGTCGACTGGAACTACGTCCGGGATTAATCCTCATGAGCGAACTCACCGATCGACTCACCTCTCTCACGCGTGATCTCATTCTGATCCCGAGCACGGACCGCAATCCCGACGAGCGCGCGCGAGCCTTTCAGTTTTTTCTCAACCATCTCCAGAGCATCCCCGGCGTCGCCATCCACCGCTACGAGTCCGGAGGCTACGAATCCCTCGTGACCGGCCCCGAGGGAACGCGGCACCCGGAAGTCCTCCTTTGCGGGCATCTCGATGTCGTGGAGCACCCCTCCCAAGAACACTACACCTCGACAATCCGCGACGGGCGGATCTACGGCCCGGGCGCCGGGGACATGAAAGGCGCCCTGGCCATCCTCCTCGAGCTCTTCCTCAAGGCACACCGTGAGCAACCGGGGATCTCGCTCGGACTCGCCATCACCTCAGACGAAGAGATCGGCGGCATGCACGGCCTGCGCTACCTCGTGGAAGAAGAGGGACTCCGCTGCCAGCTCGCCATCATTCCGGATGGCGGTTCTCTCACCGAAATCACCATCGCCGAAAAGGGCATCCTCCATCGGCGCGTCTTCTGTCGCGGCGACGCCGCTCACGCGGCGCGGCCCTGGCTCGTGGAGAACGCACTCCATCGCCTGATCGAGCGCCTGGCCAAACTCACGGCGCATTTCGAAGACCTGAAATCGCCCACCGGCCCCGATGGCGCGCATTGGTACCCCACCTGCGCCATCACCCAGGCGCACACCCCAAACACCTCGATCAACCGCATTCCCGGTCGCGTCGAAGCCTCCCTCGATATCCGTTTCCCGCCACCCCACTCCATCAACTCCATGGAAGCGCTGATCGACGATCTCCTGGGCCGGGGCGAAGGGCTCGAGATCGAAACCCTCATTGGCGCCGAACCGACGGAACTCGATCCCGATCCCGCCTTCATCCAGATCACGGAGGCCGTCACCGACCGGGAAGTCGTCCGCGTCCGCGCTTCCGGCGGGAGCGACGCCCGCTTTCTCTGCGCCCATGGCACGCCCGTCCTCCTCTCCCGGCCGCTGGTGGGCAATCTCCATTCAGACAACGAATGGATCGACATCGCGAGCATGGAAACCTATTTCACCATCTGCGACCGCTACCTCCGCCAACGGTTTCAAAGGCAGTCGACCGCCCCATCGTCGTGACCTGACCGGCCATGCCCGAATCTCCCTCCAGCAATCCCCAAGCCCTCAGCCTCCCGGTTGCCCTCCGCGCGCAACTCGAGGGTTTGCGCGCGGGGATCTGGCGCACGCGTTTCTTCGAGTGGAGTGGCCTCAGCCTCTCCCTCGTGCTCCTCGCCTACCTCGCCGTCTGGATCTCTGATCGCCTCTGGGACACGCCGAGCGCGGGACGATTCGCCCTCTTCACCGGCGTGGTCATCACCATCGTCATCGCGGCCTCCTGGGCCGCCTGCCGCTGGGGCATGGGTCTCGGGCGGTGGGATGCTCTGGGACGCTTCGTGCGCCGGTGGAACCGCCGCTCCGGGGATCGCGTCCTCGCCGCCATCGAATTGAGCAGCCCGCAGAGCCAGACCTTGAAATCGGAATCACCCAGTCTGCGGGAAGCCGCCATCCGCCAACTGGGCGATCAGTTAGGCCAGGTGAACCTCATGGATTCGATCAACCCCACACGTCTGCAGCGAAGATCGTCCACCGCCGTCAGCCTCGTTCTCTTCGTCGGTCTCCTTCTCTTGTTAGCCCCGCAAGCGGGCATCAACGCGGCCCTGCGATGTTTTACCCCCTGGAAAGACGTCGAACGCTACACCTTCGTTCAGTTAGACGCGCCCCCGGAGAGCCGGCTGGTCCCGCACGGAGAACCCTCGACCTTTACCCTGTCACTGACACCATACTCGCGATGGAAACGCTCGCAGGCCTCGGCTCGATTCCTCCGTTCCGGCCAGCGGCTGAGCGCCCTCTTGGAGGACGGCCACTACCATTTCTCCCTACCCGGCGTCGTCGCCGAAGAACGCATCGCCTTCAAGGTGGGCGACGCGGAACACACCCTGCGGTTGATCCCCAAACACCGGCCGGGCCTCAAATCGCTGGTGGCATCGGTGGAACTGCCAGACTACCTTCAGCACCCACCGCGTGAAGTCGAAATCATGAACGGCCGGCTCGAGGCCGTGCGCGGCAGCCAGTTGATCTTGCACGGCTCCGTCACCCGCCCCCTGGCCGAGGTGGAACTCCGCGGCCTCGATATCCAGGCACTGCAAGTCACTGGCCCCGCCTTCCGCTCCCCTCGACTTTCCCTAACCGAGCAACCTCAAGTCGTGGAGATGGATTGGGTAGACCACCTGGGATTGACTCCCAAGGCTCCGTTGCGCCTCCAGTTCACCACCTTCGAAGATCAGCCGCCCCGGGTTGAAATTCTCGCCGATGTGCCTTCGCCCGTGACCTTGTTAGCCAGCGACACCATCGCTCTCGCCCTCCGGGCGGAAGACGATTTCGGGATGAAAAACCTCGGCTACGTCTGTGGCGCGGCCACGAACCAGCCCCAGGACCTCTGGAGGGCTCAAACCGAAACCCAAAGCCTGGCCCAGGGAAGTCCCCAAGCCGCCGTCTTGGACGCCGATGTCTCCTTCTCACCACAGGACCACGGCTTGGAACCGGGCGCCTGGCTCGTCTGGGCCTACGCGCAAGACTACCGCCCCTCGTCACCACCGGCCTTTTCCTCGCCCAAAACCATCCAGATCCTCACAGAGGAACAGCACGCCTCCCTCGTGCGCGCCCAGTTCCGCCAGGTCCAGGAACGGCTCGAGTCCGTCGCCCGCCGGGAGGCCGATCTCATGCAGCAGAATGAAGCCCTGGCCGCCACCGCTAAACTCGACCCCGCGGCCATCGAGCGGCAGCGAGTGACGGAAGAGGCCAACGCCGTGAACCTCAAGCAGCTGTCCGAGGAAACTCAGGGATTGTTAGACGAAGCGATGAAGAACCAATCGCTCGATCTCGACGCCCTCAAGCCGTGGAGCGCGATGTTAGGCGCCATGCGTTCCGTCGCCCAAGAGGGCATGCCCCAGGCGGCTCAATCGCTATCTCAAGCCCAGGGCGCCGCCTCCGCGGGCGAGGCCGGCCGGGCGAAGGCGGCGTTGGCGGCAGCCATCGCCCAGCAAGAGGAAAACCTCCAGCAACTCGCCCAGGCCATGGGCCACGGGCAGGCCACCGAGGAGAAACTGGAAGCGGCCACCTTCGTCAACCGTCTCCGCCAAGCCGCCGCCTCCGAGGAGGACGTGGCCACCACGATGAAGGCCTCCGTCTACCGCTCCGCCGGGCTCACCCCGGAACAGCTCGACCCGGACGGAAACCGCGCCCTGGACGAACTCGCCGCCGGCCATGAAGCGACCTGCGAGGAGATCGACTACCTCATGAGCGATCTCGAACACTATCATCGCCGCACGGAAAAGGCTGTCTACGGCGAGGTCCATCGACAGATGGTCGATGCCCAAGTGCCCCTCGGACTGAGCGAGATCACCCGGCGCGTGCAAGGCAATCAGCACGGGCGCGTCATGCAGAACGCCCTCCGCTGGGCCCGACAGTTCCACGCCTGGGCCGACGCCCTGGCGAGCAAGGAGGCGGATGAAGATCCCCCGCCGCAGGAGGGGTCGGGAGAGAGCCAGGGCGAAGGCGATGCCGAGATGATGTTGGCCCTCATGCGTCTCGTGCAACGCGAGATGACCCTGCGCGACCAAACCCGCGCCGCCGACCAGCGCCGAAACGCGCCCTCCTACGCGACCTCGGCCCGGAAACTCGCCGAGGAACAACGGGCCATCGGGCTTTCGGTGGCGCAACTCATCGTCCGCGTTCTCGGCCCCGAATTGCAAGCCCGCCTCCGCGCCGCCGCCGCCGCCATCAACGATGCGTCCGAGCTTCTCCAACGCCCCGAAACCGGCGGCGAGACCATCGCCGCCGAGACCGAAGTGATCGAGTTGTTAGCCAACGCCGCCAGATCCTCCGGCCAGGCGAGCGGCAATTCCAAAACCGTGCAGGCCCTGGAGGAAATGCTCGTCCAGATGGAACTGGGCAACAGCCCCGGTGGCAATGCCTCCGGCGGGAGGTCCGCACTTGCCAGCGCGAACGCCGAGGGAGCGACCGGCCAGGATAAACCCGAAGAACGCCGCATCGAAAACACACGTGGATTTGCCGGAGGAGATTTTCCCGAGGAATTCCGCGAGGCGCTGGGCTATTTCTTCGAACAACGCGAGGAACTTCGGGAGGGCGAATCGGCACCATGAGACAAATGCTCTTTCCACTCTGGCTAGTCCTGGCCGTGGCCCTACCGCTCTCCGCCGGCGCGCAGAACAATCGACAACGCCTCCCCGATCCCGTGCGACCCGAGGTCGAGACCACCTACCTCAAAGGCCTCCGCTTCCTCGTGAGCAAGCAAACACCCGAGGGTTGCTGGCGAGACCGCTACGGGCGCTATCCCGGTGTCGTGGGACTCGCCGTCATGGCCATGCTGGCGCACGGAGACGATCCCAACGCAGGCCCCTACCGGGCCCAGATTCAATCCGGTCTCGAGTTCATCCTCAAACAACAGAACGACGAGAACGGCTTCATCGGCGACAGCATGTACAACCATGGCTTTGCCACCATCGCCCTAGCGGAAGCCTACGGCACGGTCGATCACGATCACCTCGGCCTCGCTCTGAAGAGGGCCACCGAACTCATTCTCAGTTCCCAGGCGCAGAATCCGCGCGGAGGCTGGCGCTACCAACCAGAGAGCAAGGACGCGGATACCACGGTCAGCGGCGCCCAAATGGTCGCCCTCTTCGCCGCCCGCAACGCCGGCGTCCACGTGCCCGAGGACGCCATCACCACGGGGCTCGAGTTCTTCACCAACTGCCAGAGCCCCGGCGGCGGCTTCGGCTACAGCAGTCCCGGAAGTCCCAACATTCCGCGCACCGCCATCGGCCTCCTCGTCTACGCTCTGGCGCACCAAAAGGACATCGAAGGCCTCGATCGATCCTATCGCTACCTCGTACAGGACCTCGATTACCGAGATCAGAGCTACCCCTTTTATTACGAGTACTACATGGCCCAAGCCCTCTTTCAGTGGGACCCGAAGACCTGGGAAGAGTGGGACCGGCGAAACGTCAGCTATCTCGCAGAGAACCAAGCGGACGACGGTTCCTGGACCTGTTCACACGGGGAAACCTTTGCCACCGCGGCCGCTCTGCTCTCCATGGCCCTCAACTACCGCTACCTTCCCATCTATGAACGTTAGGACGGCCATTCTCGTCACCTTCCTCGTTTGCCTCGGCCGGCAAGCGGTGCTCCCAGAGGAGCAAACGCCAATCGGTGCCGGCCAAATCGTCTTCAATAACGGCGATACCCTCGCCGGTCGCCTGACTGACATCGACACCAGATCGGGCCAACTTCAGTGGGCCTACCCGGATTCTCCTTCGCCCTTTGCGTTCGACCTCGAGGCCGTCTCCCACGCGTTTCTTCAACGTCGACCCGCGGCCATGCCGGGCCATTCGCAGCCCCTCTTTAAACTCACCCTAACGGACGGCAATTCCATCATCGGCGTGATCCAGCGTCTCGATGCCGAAACTCTCCTCTTCGACGCCGGGCTGGAGCATCCCCTCAGGGTATCCCGGGCTCACGTGCATCGGCTCGATGCCGCCCTCAACGCCTCGCAACTGATCTATCAAGGTCCCAGCGGCCCCAATGAATGGGAAGTCGGCTATCGAGGGAAGAACTGGCAGTTCAGCGAGGGCCACTTGATCTCTGAAAGCTACAGCAGTACGGGGCGGCAGTTGAATATTCCCGGGCGCGCCCGCATCGAGCTCGACGTCTCCCTTCGGGATGATCCCACGTTGAACATCTTTCTCTGTGCCGACAACCCGCGCAATGGGGGAGACAGCTACTACTACCTCCAGCTCACGCCTAACATCATCAATTGCCAGCGCTACTGGCGGGATCACCCGCGGACCTACATCAATCTCATCAAGGAATACGAGGACGAAGAGACCAAGGCGCTCTTCTTGGGACAGCCACAGGTCCACCTCGCGATGGAGATTGATCGCCCGGCAAAACGCTTGAAACTCTTCGTCAACGGCAAGCTCTACGCCGATTTTCGAGATCCGGCCCCGGAAGCTCCCAAGGGCTCTAGCATGATCCTGGCGAGCTATGGTAATGGCGCCGTCCGCGCCACCGGGATCCGCGTCTACGCCTTGGAGCGTCTCAGCGTTGATCTGAAGAAGCTCGCACGCGGAACCACGGCACTGCGAGACGGGCAATCGTGGAAGGACACCCTCACCATCATCGATGGCGCCGCCAGGGCGGGCGGACGAGAGCGCGCGCCCGTGGAGCAGCTCCTGGCCGCGTCCCTGGCGCCCTTGAATGCCCCGCGATCGTCCGCGGAAAAGGCTCCCCTCCGTTTCTTTCTCTCCTCCGGCGGTCAGCTGGACGGCGAAGCCCGGCTGAACCTGGAGGCCGGTCAGTTGCAACTTCAACACGCCTTGTTAGGCGAACTCGCCCTGCCCCTCACCATGATCGACGGCTTTGTCTCCGGCTCCAACTCCGGCGCACCCGGCCTTCGGCAGCACGCCGCGGCCTCTCCCCCGGGCCGGATCCTGTTCAAGAATGGGGACCAGTTGGAGGGTCATCTGCACCGTTGGGATGACGATCGCGGCTTGCTCTGGAATTGGACCGGCGGGAAAGAACCCCTGATCTTTCCCGCCCGCGCCGCCGCCGAGATTCACCTGCGGGCCAAGCGTTCCCTTTCCCCTTCCAAAACCACCGTCCTCCTGGCCAGTGGAGACGCCTTGCCGGGAACCATCACGAGCCTGACACCTTCCGTGCTGGGTTTCGAAACGGCCTTTTCCACTGCCATGCAAGTTCCCCTGCCCCTGGTCCGCAAGGTCATCTTCCAAGACCCCGCCAGCCTCTATTTCGAAGGTCCGGGGTCCCTCGACAAGTGGAAACCCATCAAGACCGACGCCACCTGGAAGCAAGACGCCGAAGGAGCACTCATTGGACGAGGCGCCGGCGGAGTCAGCCGCGCTCTTCCCCTTCCGGATCGCGGCCGCCTTGATGTCGAGTTTTCTTGGAAAGGCCAGTTAGACACATCGATCACACTCTTCGCCCGCGAACTGCACCGTGGCATCCAACCCAAATCCTACCGCTTGCATTGTGAGATGGAGCGTATCTCGCTCTACCGCGGTCTCTCGGAAGACGAAGTGGCGCGAGATCACGAGGGCGACGACAATCCCCTGCGAAACCGCGGACTCGCCGAACAGTTAGAGCGCTTTTCAGCCAAGTACGGCGGCGGCGCTTCCAGGAGATTGGGGAGCCCTGTTTCCATTCGCTTTCAATCCCACAAACTCACTCGCAAAATCACCCTGTGTTGGGATAGGGCTCAGGGCACGATCTCTCTCCTCCTCGACGGCAAGCACCTGCGCACCTGGGAAGATCCCGCGGGCCTTGTCCCGCCGGCCAACGGTCTCATCCTGCAACAACATACCCAAGCGACCACCTTGACGGTGCACGCCCTGGAGATTCGGGACTGGAACGGCGTTCTTCCAGATCCACCCCTGGATGACAAGGCGCTCAAGGGAGAGAGTCAAACGATCGTCCGCCTCCGGAATCAAGACGAGTTTCGCGCCGAGGCCTTGGGTCTGGCGGCCCCGGCTGCGCCTTTGACCTTTGATACGGCAGTGGGTCGCCTGGCACTCCCCACGGACCGGCTTGCCTTCATCCAATTTCCCGTGACGAAGTATCCCATCGAGCACCAGCTGGGCATGGTCCTCGACGGCCACCTCGCTCCCCGTGGCACCTGCCGCTTCTTCCTCACCAAGATCGAGAACGGTCAGTTAGCCGTTTCCAGCCCCTACTTTGGAGAGAACGTCTTCGACCTCGCCGCCTTCCAAAAGCTCGTCCTCGACCTCCAGGACCGTCGGTTTTGGGACCGGCAATCCCTGCCCTGGCCAAATCCCGTCCCCCTGTCCATGAGACCCGCCGTGCAACAACGTCAGAAACAGGCGGCGCACACCCGCATGAGCGAAGAGAAGGCCAGAGACGCGGCGGCCAAGTTCAATGAGTCGGTGGAATTTGACGAGTAGCGATCCAACCGACGTCTAACGGAGAGTTTCACGCCTCCGTCCTTGCCTCAAAGTCTCTTTCCGCTACAGTGACCGGGATGTTCAACGTTCTTGGTCAACCCACGCGTGGTCATTGCGATGGCGTTCCTAGACGAAATTTTCTCAAGGCCGGGTCCCTCGGAATTGCCGGCTTGACCTTGGCGGACTTGTTGCGCGCGGAACAGCTAGCGGGCACCGGTTCTTCGCAGAAAGCCATCATCAACATCCATCTCGATGGCGGTCCTCCGCAAATGGATCTCATCGACCCCAAACTGGAGGCGCCCTCCGAATACCGGGGCCGGTTCGCTCCCATCCCGACGACGATACCGGGTTTCCACGTGACCGAACTGATGCCCAAGGTGGCTTCCATCGCCCACCAAATGGTCTTCATCCGCTCACTCGTGGGCGCGGCCAACAAGCACGATGCCTTTCAATGCCAGTCGGGATTCGACGAGAAGAGTCTGCAGAGTGTCGGCGGCCGCCCCGCCATGGGCTGCGTGCTCAACCACCTCTTGGCCTCGCCCCGTGACCACGCGCCCACCTTCGTCGATCTCATGCAGGGACGCCCCCTGGTGCGCAACAGCGCGCGCCCCGGATTTCTCGGCCCGGCTTACGGCCCCTTCCGACCGGACATCTCCAAGCTCTTCAAACGCCGGTTGGAGGACGGCATGAAGATCGAGCTGGCCAGACTCGGCGCGGGACACAGCACCAAGCTCACCCTCATCGACGGCATCACCGTGGGACGGCTGGATGATCGGCTCTCCCTCCTTCGCGGACTCGACCAAACGCGGCGCGCCGTCGATCACAGCGGTGACATGAGCGCGATGGACACCTTCAATCAGCAGGCCTATCGCATCCTCACATCGGGCGAATTCGCCGCCGCGATGGATTTGCAGAACGAGGATCCCGCAATGCTGGCGCGTTACACCCCGGAATTGAAGGGGAAGAGCAAGTTGTCTTATACCAGCGAGGGCCCGATGGCCGCGCGCAAACTCCTCCTGGCGCGGCGATTGATTGAGGCCGGCGTGCGCTGTGTCAGTGTTTCCATCAGTGATTTCGACACGCACGCCGAAAACAATGACCGCATGAGTCAGTTAGGCCCGATCACGGATCATGCGCTTCACGCCCTCATCACCGACCTTTCCGAGCGCGGCATGCTGGACGATGTCACCGTCGTCGCCTGGGGCGAGTTTGGCCGGACGCCGAAGATCAATCCCAAGGGAGGACGCGATCACTGGCCGCGGGTGGCCATGGCCATCATGGCCGGAGGCGGACTCGAAGGCGGTCAAGTGCTTGGGGCCACCGATCGCTATGCCGGGGAAGCCATCGAACGGCCCATCCACTATCAGGATGTCATCGCCACCCTCTATCATCAGTTAGGCATCGATCCGGCGGCCACCGTTTTGCAGGACCCCACGGGCCGTCCCCAGTTTCTCGTGGACGAGGGGCGCCCCATTCCTGAATTGGTTTGAAGCAGCCCATTCAGAGCTTCACTCAGAGAGCGCGATAGATCACTCGGAGGGACAACCCCGCTGAAAGGGCGTACCTTTCGCCTCAAAAGCGCATTGAAGAGGGCATGAAAATACCCTCAGAACACCTTGCCGTCTTCCTCTCGATCACCGCGGCGTCGGTCAACCTGGCCCTGGCTGGATCCAAAGACCGGGGCGCCCTGGACCGGTCCGACCTCGCTCCACTGTCGATCTCCCGGAACGGGGACGACGAGATTCACCTCCAAGTCGTCGGCGCCTTCCCCGAGGCGCCCACCATCTGGGCATCGCTCGATCTGCAACGATGGACCGCCATCGGCACCGCCGTGGCCTCGGAGTCGGTTCCGGGCGAATTCCTCTACGTCGACACCGTCCTCAATCGCTTTCAGCATCGATTCTACCTCGCCTCCGTCGACAAAGCGGAAACGAACCCGGAGGCGGACGAATCGGCGACGGTCGAACCAGAGGCCGAAGACCACGCTGCGGCGGGCGAAGAACCATCGGCCCATGAGGAGGGTGACGGATTCATCGTGCCGCCGCCTGGCGCCTTTCCCGAGGATCCCGTCGACAACCCGGACCTCTCACCCAAAGACCCGGAGGACGAACCCAAGCCTGCTCCTCCGGCTCCGGCTCCGGCTCCCATCCCCTCCCCCGAAAACGATCCTCCTGAACAACCGGGGAACGGCGTCAATGGACCCCTCGGCGATGACGAGGAGCCGGTCGACAAGTTTGGCGGAAACAACAACCCGGGGCCGATCAATCCGGGCCCGGATGCGGATCCCGACTCACGCCAACCCGGTGTGGAGGAAAAGCCCTGCCCGCCGGACGGCGTCGCTTTGTTAGAAGCAGAAAAACTTCATGCCATCTTCGAGGCCCTGGAGGCTTTGCGAAAGAAGGCCGCCGATGCCGAGGACGAATTTGAGAAGAACGCCTTGGTAGCCGAGATCCGCACCTTTGAATTGCTCTTCCGCATCGTGAGCAACAACATTGCCGGCCCCTGGGCCCATGACTTCAACAACGCGGTCCTGGGCATGCTACAGGGGGACAAACGGAGAATGCAGAACGTCATCGATCCCGTGGTCTTCAAGGAGGCCCTGGCATTCGTGCGCTACTCGCTCTACTGGCAGGCTCAGTACCGGTCGAACTTGACGGCGGCGGAGAAAAAGCAGATCCGCCTGATCCTCGATCAGTTAGACGCCTTCATAGACCAGCTCTGCCAGATCAAGCGGAGCGACCCTCAAGCCAAGGAGAAGCTGGCCAAACTGAAGGAAGAGATCTGCCGATACCTCACTCAACAACAAGTCAAGAGTGAGGCCTTCAAGAAACTCGTGGCACAGCTGGCGGAGTTTCTCGTGAAGGAAGGCATCGTCAAACTGGTCGAAATCATGTTGGCCGAGACCTTCGGCGAGGGCTTTGCCGGCAAGGTGACAAATGCTTTCAAGGCCATCCTGGACATCCTCAATGCGGTGGATGTCTTCATCAAGCACGGGGAAAAGGAAGAGGCTCTGCGTCGCTATAACCTGATGCTGTTGGAACTCTTGAAGAAAGCCAAGGCTCTCAAAACCGTCAAGGGAATGCCTGTCTTCCAGGTCCCCGGTGGGAACTTGGTCAACGCCCAGGTCTGGCACAGCAAGGCAGATCACGTGACCCTGGTGAAAACCGTCGTCATCCCCGTGATGCGATGCTGGAATCCGAAAAAGGACGGCAAGCCCGGTGAAGGCGAGTGGATCAAAACCCAGCTCAAGTTCAAGGACGGCAGCAATCGCAAGGAATTCGCCAAGGACAAGGCAGTCCAGGAAGGCGACGCCCACGTGCACGCCTTTGATATCCAGGTTCCCCAGGTCCAGGAAGGCGCAAAGTGCTTCATCGTCCTGGAGACCACGCGGTGCTACAAGAATCCCCAAGGGAAGACTTGGGAACAGCGTGAGGACTATTTCGTGGGCGTGGTCATGCCCTGAGCTAATCCAACCGTCCTTGACGCCATGGAACGGCGAAGGCTGGACTGGGAAGGCGCCGCTTCATTTTTGAGGCGGCGCTTTCTTTCTTCTGTTCTCCACGAAGAAGGCTCCTAAGGTGGGCACGTGACGAAGACGCTTGTTTCCAATACGCCCGTTCTACCCAATCACACTTTTCCGGATACGGAGCTTCCGCGGTCCGCCCGCGCCGTCATCGTGGGAGGCGGTGTCGCGGGCGCCAGTGTGGCCTATCATCTCACCCAACTGGGCTGGAGAGACGTCGTCTTGGTCGATCAAGGCCGGATCGGCTGCGGGACCACCTGGCACGCGGCGGGCATGGTAGGCCAGCTGCGCACCAGCAGCAGCCAGACGAAGATCAACAAGTACAGCGTGGAACTCTACCGGCAGTTGGAAGAGGAGACGGGCCACGACATCGGGTGGTTGGAAGTGGGCAGCCTCATCGTGGGGACCTGTGAGGAACGGATGACCCAACTGCGACGCACGGCCGCCATGGCGAAGGTCTGGGGGCGCAAGCCTTCTCAGTCCAAGGCCATATCACGAGCGCGCGGAAGAGGTCGAG
>JANQJH010000075.1 GCA_028281705.1 Verrucomicrobiales bacterium | reverse complement strand
AGGGGGAAAACTTGGATTGGCCTTTTTGTTGCGCCTGTGCTTCGCTCCGGGGCGCATGAATTTGCGAGATCAAGACAAGGCCCCGGATCAGCGCTTCTTTGAGCCGCTGCCGCATGCACTGGAGGTGTTGGTGCCTGTCGGTGAAACGGTGCGCTATTGTCTGCGGGCGGACATGGGTCGCTCCGGCCGGTTTACCGAGACCTATCTCGCCATTACCGATCGGTCGGTGATCCATCTGGAAGAGGGAGAAGAGCCTCTCGTGATTCCTCTAACGGAAATCGAGGAGGTGAAGAACGTGGAACTCTTCGGTGGCGGGCAGGTGATGGTGAAGACGCCTTCGGGGATGAAGACGGTGGCGTCCTATAGCCGCGATCTCGTCCCCGAGTTCGCCGCCGGGGCGCGGATCATCGAAGACCTGGCTGAGGATCGCGAAGTCGTGCTGCCCGATTTGGAGGGCGCGGCTTATTCCAAGTCCGGTATCCCGCTTCCCGAACGCGGCGCCCAGAGCCCGATGGATGTGCCGCGGTGGGAAATCCTCAAGCGGCTTTACGAGATTGTCAGTCCCTACCGGTGGCGCCTGGTGTTGATGACGGCGGCGATGCTGGTGACGGTCGTCGCCCAGATGTCCATTCCTCTGACGACGAAGTTCATCGTGGATAACGTCTTGAAGGAGGGAAACCTCGCTCTCGTCAATTCCGAGGAATCAGAGAGATTGTTAGCCATTCTCTGTGCCTTGATCGGCGTGGCCTATATCGTCATTAGCCTCGGTCGTGCTTTGGGAAACAGCATCACGGCGTGGCTTAGCGGACGGGTCACGGCGGACCTGCGCGCGCGATTGCACGAGCAGATGCAGCGGTTGACGATGCGCTATCACGGCAAGCGGGAGAGCGGCGAACTCATCGGGCGGGTGATGAATGATACGGGCGAGTTGAAGCACTTTCTCGTCGAGGGCGTGCCCTATCTTTTTATCAACACGCTCTCATTCGTTTCCATCGGGATCATCTTGCTCTGGCTCAATCCCTTGCTGGCCCTCTTCGTCTTCATTCCGGTTCCATTTTTGACCCTCGGTGGCGGATGGTTTTGGAAGCACCTGGTGCCTCTTTTCCACAAGCGGGGCAATCGCAACAGCATTCTCCACTCCACCCTAGGGGAGAGCGTTCGCGGGATCAAGGCGGTGAAGGCGCTCTCGCAGGAAGACCGGCGGCACGCGCGGTTCTCGGGCGATAATGAGAGCTTCTTTTCCGTCATGTTCCATTTGGAAAAGACCTGGATCCGCTTCGCCGAGGTCATGGCCGTCGTCATGGGGCTGGGGTCGGTCGCCGTGTGGTACTACGGCGGGAGCTCCATTCTCGATCCGGATTCCGAGTTCACCTTTGGTGATCTCATCGCCTTCATCGGCTACATGGCGATTTTCTACGGGCCCTTGCAATGGTTCACCGCAGTGATCAACTGGATGACGCACGCCTTCGCCTCGGCCGAGCGGATTTTGCACATCCTCGATCAGGAACCGGAGGAATACGACGCTCCAGATGCCATTCTTTTGCCCGCGGTCGAGGGCGCCATCAGCTTCAAAGATGTCCGGTTTAGTTATGATCGCGGCAAGGAAGTGATCAAGGGCGTGAGCTTCGATATCGCTCCGGGCGAGATGATCGGTCTGGTGGGGAAGAGCGGCGCCGGCAAGAGTACGTTGATCAATCTCTGCTGCCGTTTCTACGATGTGGATTCGGGAGCCATCTGCATCGATGGTCACGACTTGCGTGAGGTCAAGCTCACGCAGTGGCGGGAGAGCATTGGAATCGTCATGCAGGATCCCTTCTTGTTCAATGCGAGTATCATGGACAACATCAGCTACGGCCGGCCGGAAGCGGGCTTTGACGAGATCGTCCGCGCCGCCCGAGCCGCTGAGGCACACGAGTTCATCTTGGGCAAGGAGGAAGGTTACGACACCCTGGTGGGCGAAGGCGGTTCCAGTCTTTCCGGCGGCGAGAAGCAGCGTATCGCCATCGCGCGTGCCATCTTGAACGATCCGCCCATCCTCATTCTGGACGAGGCGACCTCCGCCGTGGATTCGGAGACGGAGAAAACCATCCAGGCGGCCATCGCGGCCCTGGTCAAGGGGCGCACCACCATCGCCATCGCGCACCGTCTGGCCACGTTGCGCCATGCCGACCGCTTGTTAGTCATCGATGACGGCGGGGTGGTCGAGATGGGCACGCATGAGGAATTGTTGGAGAACGAGGAAGGTCATTTTTCCAAACTGGTCAAGATCCAGGCGGAGAACAATCGGCTGCGTTTGGAGCAGCAAGCCTATAGCAACGAGTGATCCGTGAGACTGTGATAGTATGAGTGTTCGGCTACTAGAGGAAAGCGATCGCCTGATGGCGGTGATCGAGGGCCATGAAGATCCGGTCGCGGTCCGGCTGGTCTGCGCCCGTCCGATTTCGGCCCGGGATCGAGAAATCTCGGTCATGAGCCTCGACGATTCCAAGGAGCTGGCCTGGTTGCACTCGATTGAGGAGTTCGACGAGGAATCACGGGAGATCGCCGAGAGGGCTCTCTGGAGGAGCTATCGAATCGCTAAGATCACCCGGATTGCGGAGAGTTATGTCAACCATGGGCATCGCTATCTCCGGGTCGAAACGAATCGAGGCGACCGTTTTTTTAATCTGCGGGAACCGGGGAACAATATCACCCGGCTCTCGCCCGATCATCTCGTGATTCGGGATAGCATGGGAAACCGTTATGAGATCGAATCCGTGGCTGCACTGGATGAGGAGTCCCGCGCGTCTCTGGATCGCGTTTTGTGATCGGGTGGTGTGGGTTCTGGATCCTCGGGAGAGGGGGAATCGCCGATGAGCGCCGATGTTCGCAGATGATGAGTTATGAAGGTGCACTTCTCCTTATTGGAGACCGGCGGTTTTCAGGCAGATTTGTTCGCCGGGGCCGTGGACGCCCTCGATGAGGATGCCTTCGACGTCGGCGGTCTTTGAGGGGCCGGTGGCCCAAATGATATTGCTCTCCCGGCCGAAGCCGGCGATCGCCTGAGCCACGCTGGAGACGAGGCGGGACTCGGGGAGGACGGCGATGTGGATCCAGGGAGTGAGGGCTCCCAAGCGATCAGAGGTGTCGCTATCTGTGAGGACGAGGGTCCCAGTTTCGGCGATGGCGGCGGAGGCTCGCGTGATGCCAAACTGATAGTCGTCGAAGCGTTCGCGCTCGAAATGGCAGTGGATCTCAAACGCGTTTTCCTGGCAGACCCGGCCGATGGATTCCTCGAGGGTCGGATCGCAGTAGCCCACGGTGGCGCCCTCGCTCTTGAGGAAGTCGATGACCTCGGCAAGTTCGGTCATGGGACGGCCGTTCACCGCTGAGAAATTCGTGGCGAAAGTCTCCCAGAGGGTGTCTCCATCCCGGAAGCGCCGCTTGGCCGTGGCCACCTCGTCTTCATACTCCGGGTAGGGAGCCTGTTGCGAGGCCGTCGCGAGGGATTCTCGGATGCGGCCAAAGATGCTGTCGCGATCGGAGTCAGGCATGCTTCTTCTGGTCTTCCACGGGTGAGGGTCGTTGTTTCAGCCAGCGGCGAAATTCACCGCCCCGCCACTTGGGCAGGGTTCGCTGGTCTAGCCAATCGCGCAAGGGCTTGACCGGGGCGAATTGGAGCGGGAGATAGTTCATCGCACGGGAGGCAGTCATCGACGTGCGCCAGAGTTTGGGAGAGGTCGCGAGGTCGGCGAACGGTCCCATGGGAGGGGATCCGGGAGAGGGGAGCTTGGCTTTCTTGGCTCCGTGGCGGAGTTTCAAGAGGAGATCGGGAATGGGGATGTCTACCGGACAAACTTCGCGGCAGGCTCCACACAGGCTGGACGCTCTTGGAAGGTCGCCGTAGTTGGAGAAACTGATAGAATCGCCGATCAGTGGGGAGAGAACGGCCCCGATGGGACCGCCGTAGACGGCGCGGTAGGCGTGCCCGGAGGCTTGACGATAGACGGGGCACACATTTTGACAGGCGCCACAGCGGATGCAGCGCAGAATCTCCCGGCATTCGCCGCCCAGCACCTGGCTGCGGCCGTTGTCGAGAAAGACGACGTGCATGTGCTCGGGACCGGAGGGCTGATTGGCCGAGCGTGGACCATTGATGAACTGGGTGTAGACAGTGATCTGTTGCGCCGTGGCCGAACGCGCCAGGAGACTGAGGAAGACGGCGAGATCGCGATCACGGGGAACGAGTTTCTCGATGCCGATGACCGCGATATGGACCTTGTTAGGCGCCATGCTGAAACGGGCATTGCCTTCATTGGTCACCAGGACCATGCGCCCGGACTCGGCCGAGACAAAGTTGCCCCCGGTGATCCCGGCACCACTCTGCATGTACTTCTCGCGGAGGTGAACTCGAGCCCGCCGCGTGATCGTTTTCGGATCGTCGTCGTAGGCTCCCAAGCCGTGGCGTTCAAGAGATTCGGCGACTTGACGGCGATTCTTGTGAATGATCGGGCGAACGATGTGGCTGGGATGATCATCGTCGATCTGCACGATGAACTCTCCCAAATCGGTTTCGATGCTCTCGATGCCGTGCTTCTCGAGAAAGGGATTCAGATGAATTTCCTCGGTCGCCATGGACTTTGACTTTACCAATCGCGTAACGCCGTGCTCTTGCAGGATCTTCAGGACCTGACGGCAAGCCGAAGGTCCATCCGTGGCGAAATGCACCTGGGCGCCGGCCGCTTTCAGCCGGGATTCGGCTTGCTCAAGGTAGTGATCCAGCCGGTCGATGGTGTGTTGCTTGATCTTGCGGGCCAGCTTTCTCAGAGCATCGGGGTCCTCGTAGTCCCGGCGGAGAACCTCGATGCGCTGTCCACTGGTGAAGGCCGCACTCTTGATCACCGCGGCTCGCGTTTCGGGGGCGAGGGTGCGTGCGTAGTCATCGATGGGTTGGAGAGGAGAGGCCATGGGTGGGGTGTTCGAATCAAGCACGATCTAAGGATTCTGCGAGGATTTCCACGGCGTGCCGGTGAGGGATCTCCCTCCCCTGTTTGGTGGCCAAGCCGTTGAGATGCATGAGGCAACTCATGTCGCCCGAGACCAGGAGATCGGGTTTGGCGTCGAGGATGTGATCGAGCTTGAGTGTGCCCATGCCGGCCGAGATGTGGGGAAAACTGACGGAGAAGGTGCCTCCGAAGCCGCAGCATTGTTCGTCCTGGCCAAACTCGATGAGCTCCACGCCTTCAATGGAGCCTAACAAGGTGCGGATGGCGCCGCCCGTGTGGGTGCCTCGCGTGTGGCAGGAATGATGGATGGCGATACGCCGTGGGGGAAGGACGCCGGGCCAGGACATGAGTCCCAGGCCATGGACGAGGAAATCGAAGATCTCCCAGGTGCGTTTGCCCAGCGAGTCGACGCCTTCCCGGTCGGGTTGGGCTTCGAACTGGAGTGCGTTGCCGTGGAAGTGCATGGCGGCGCAGGAACCCGAGGGCACGATGATGGGACGTTCGCCGGCAAAGACGGCGGCGGTGTGTCTCGCCACCTTGCGGGAGACTTCGAAATCGCCGCCGTTGAATGGAGGCTGGCCGCAACAGGTTTGATCCGGAGGGACGCTGACCTGGCAGCCGGCGTGTTCCAGAACCTGCACCGCTGCCTTGGCGACGTCGGCGTAGAAGGCATCGCACAAGCACGTCATCATGAAGAGAACTTCTCGACTGGAGGGACGGTGCTCGGGGGCTGCCATGGCCTTAGTTGTTACGCTGCCCCCGGCGAAATGGCAAGACTTGCAAGGGCGTGAGAAGGATTCAAGCTGCCCGGATGAATGAACAGGGATCTTCGATTCGCCTTCGTCTTCTCTTTGTCTGCATGGGGAACATCTGCCGTTCGCCGGCGGGAGAGAACATCATGCGGCGGGTGCTTGAAGATGCGGGTCTAGCGGATCGCGTGGCCTGTGATTCCGCTGGCACGATCGATTTTCATCGCGGGAAATCTCCCGACCCGCGCATGCGCCGGGCGGCGGCGGAGCATGGTTACACGTTTGAAGGACGTGCCCGGCCGGTGACGCCCATGGATCTGGAATCGTTCGATCTCATCCTCGCCATGGACCGGGAGAATTTGGCAGACATTCTGGCTTTGGATTCCCGCGAGATGCACCGGGAGAAGGTCAGGCTGTTTGCTAGTTTCTGCGGGAACGATGCCTTTCCCGATGAAGTGCCCGATCCGTATTACGGGGGCGAGTCGGGGTTTCACCACGTGATCAAGATGGTGGAAAATGGGTGTGCGGGCGTGCTGGAATGGGTGGGGGATCGGCTGGGAGAGCGTCGAGTTTGAGTTGAAAGGTTTGTGGTACCGGTCCTGTAGAGCCAACCGTGCCGTGCCCTTCTTCGTTGATCAGTGATGCGGACACTCCTGTCCGCCCAATGTGCGTCTTTGGTTGCCGGAGGTCCCTTCGCCACTTCTAGTTAGTTAGTCCCCAACCCTCCGGGACTCATCCCGCAAATAACGAAGGGACTAAAGTCCCTGCCACTTTCTTGGAATGTGGGAGGGACTTCAGTCCCTCGGCTATTTGGAAGGAAGAGGGACGATGGAGGTCTCGCCTTTCTTGGGGAAGTTGTCCGGGATGGGGAAGGTCACGGGTCTGCCGGCGGCGTATTGCAAGCCGCGGGCAAGGATGGTGCGGAAGCCGACGCAACGGAGACCGTCGAGTTCTTTCTGGCCTTTCCACAGATGGCCTAACACCGTGGTGACGACGCGGCCATCACCGTAGGGAATGACCCAGGTCATGGGTTCGTGCTTCCCGCTGCCGCCCTTATCGGGATCGGAATAGGCGCTGCTGAGGATGGTCATGTCCTTGGCCGGGCCACGCTGACCATGATAGAGTTCGTCGAAGCCGTGGAGCCACTCGCTGGGAATCCCGTTCATGATGGGATGGTTGGGGTCCCGCACCTTGACGACGAAGGGATGTTTGCTCCCGTGGCCGGCGCCCTGGCCTTCGCCGCGGGGAACGCGGATGAGTTTGCCTTCGTCGCTGTAGTAGAGGCGGTCGCCGCCCATGGGATTCCGCCAGAGCAGTCCCGTGATCTGGTTGAACTCCGGCCAGTTGGGAAAGGCATTGTTGGCCGCATGGACGTTGACCATGCCCCCGCCATTCTTGAGAAAAGCGAGCAGTCCCTCGCTGATGGGCTTGGGCCAGGGATCACCAAAGTAGTTGTTGAGCACGACGTCGTAATCGGAGAAATCGATCTTCCAGTTCTCCCAGTTTTCCTTGGTGGGGCTGGTGGACACCGTGACCTCGAAGATCTCGGCGGCCTGGAGAGCGTCGACCAGCTGTTCGGTGGTCCTCTGCCAGTCGTGGTTGTTCTGGCCGTCGATGAGGAGGACTTGGAGCTTGCCGTCCTTCTTCCCACCATCCTCCGCGCGGGCGTCGTTGGAGGTGTAGGTAAGCGGGGAGAGGAACGTTAGAGTCAGCGTCAGGATGAAGGCGAGGGAGAGAGGTTTGCTCATGGCGATGGCTGGGGATGGTTTGGGTCGATGACGCGGACGGAGCGTCCGCCTCACTTGGCTCCACTGTTCGTTAACTCTAGTTCATGTAGAGATCGAAGAGGCCTTCGAGGCGTCCGACGTAGGTCTCTTGCGGGCCTTCGTGGAGCGGCTGCGGGCGCTGGAAGGTCGTGGTGCGGCGGTGTTCTCTCGGATTGTAGGAGCCGGACTTGCTGAGATAAGCTTCGAAGGGACGATCCAGGTTGTCGATCGGGGTCTTGAGATTGCCCCAGACGTCGAAGGCGGCCCAGCCGTAATTGGTTCCGTCTGCCTTCGATTTGAAGAACGTGGGACGCCCGCGGTTCACGCCGTCTTTGCCTGTGGCCATGTTATCCAGGGTGGATTCGGGTAGGCCGATCTCGAAGGAGCCCTCGATGGTGTGGTTGGGCTGCACGGTGAACTCGCCCGTGAGACCGGCGAGGCTGGGCCGGCTGCCGAAGATATCGTAGACCCGGATCTTGCCCCCTTCCTGGTGAATACGGGCTTCAAAGAGATCGAAGGCGAGCCGTTTCAGCTCGGCGATGCCACAGTGATTGGAGAGCGAGGTGAGGATCTGCAAGTTCTTCACCGAGAAATCAGGGACCTGAATTTTTCCCGTGATCACTGGTAGTTTGCCCATGGTGAGGTCGCCCTTGATGACGAACTCGCCAGTCACGAGACCGAGGACCCGGTTTCCCCAGGTCTCGTCGTTGACCATGGAATCCAATTTGATCTGGGAGACTTCGGCGCTCAGGTCGACCGAGGGGTTCTCGCCCAGCATGAGTTCACCTGTGATGCTGGCCGTCCCGCCCTCCTCGGTCGAGAGATTGACCCCGTGCACCGTGAGCCGGCCATCGGGGTAGAGGGTGAGGTCGGCGGAATCCACGTGGAACTGAGGCCAGAAGAAGTAATCGAAAGTGCCGCGATCCGCGTTGATGAAATAGCCGCTCTTGGTGCGGTTGAGGGAGACGTGCAAGCCCTCCAGGCGATGGGGCACGTCCAAATTGACGCCGAAATTGGCGCTCAGGTGGCGGCAACTCATCCGCTCGATTTGGTAGTGATCGGGCACGCCGCTGAATCCCAACCCGGCGGCGAGCACCTTGATCGCCTCGTCCAGACGCGGTGACGCTGCCTCGGCCTGCTCTCCCGAGGCGTCGGCCGGCAGCGGCCTGAATTCCAGCATGGCGCGGTCGGCCACGAGATGGGGGAGACGCCATTCCTTGGAAAAGTAGGAACTGGCACGGAGGCGTGCCTCCAGGTTGGAGAGGTCAAAGGCTGCCAGGACGGAGTTGTCGGCGCCCACAGCACTGAACTTCCGGTTCTTCATCGTGAGCTTGGAGACCTTGAAGGTGTCTTCAAATTCGCCTTGAACACCGAGGGCTTCATTGACCGAGGCGCTCATCTCCTTGCGAAAGCGCTCTCCCTTGTAGGCCAAGTAGGAAAAGAGAAAGCTCCCCCCGACAAAGCTTAAAATGGGAAGAATGACGAGGAGAAACGCGCCCACGAGCATGAATCGGCGCCTCCGTTTTTCCCGGATGGGCTGGTGCGAACGCCGCCGGCGTTTCTTCTTGGACTTCAGACCTTGTTCGCCGGAGGTCGATCGCACTTTGCGGAGGTGGTCGACCATCTCCTCATAGCTGTAGTGATCCCGGCTCTCGTCCGGACGCGCGTCATCGCCTCCCGGCTGCCTGTCTTGCGTTCGCGATGGCGGGCGAGACGGTGTCTCCCGGGCTCCGCTGGGTGCGCGTCTTCGTCTTGAAGGGGGCATGGGCTAATTAGAAGAAGTGTCGGGGACCGACTCTGGCGAGTTGGCAGACGATGACAACACCGAAAAGGCTGTCATGACGCTGAAGCGAAGGCTCTTAATTCGTTGAAAAACCCAGTTCCGGCTCTCCTTGGGAGGCAAATGCTCGGTTCACGCGAGCGCCTTTCGCATCGATGATTTTGACCGTGACGAAGACGACCACGGCGCGATTGCGACTGCGGTCGATATCGTTGCGGAAGAGGCGGCCGACGAACGGGAGATCGCCCAGGATGGGAACCTTATCGACCACGGCGTCCCGGCGATCTTCGGTCAATCCACCGATGACCAGGGTCGCTCCGTCGTAGATCGAGGCTTCAAGGCTCTTGCGGATGGTGCTGAAGACCGGCATCAAGATCTGATTGTCAGTCACCACGATGTTGGTCGGATTGCCTAGCAGATCCGTGCCGGCCGCGGTGATGGGAGATCCGTAGTTCACAAAGCCGAGAAACTCGACGAACTCAGGGCTCAAGGTCATGCTCACCATCTGGCCGTCCGGGCTGATGACGGGTTCCACTTCCAGGGTGAAGCCCAGTTGGCGCATCTGAAAGGTGGTGGGGTGCGCCGGCGTCACGGGAAAAACGCCCCCCTGCAGGGCGGTGACCTCTTGCGGCAGTTCGGGTGGATCGTACTCCACCGGATAGATGAGCTCGATCCCGGAATCGATCCGTGCCCGATGCCCTGGTTTGACGGTGACAAAGGGCGCGGTCACGACGTCGGAGGCCTTCTTTTGATTGATGCCCCGGATCACCGCCTGGAATTGGGGATCGGTCAGCTGGCCTTTCACGGAAAAAATGCCGCCTGCCAGATTGGTGGAAAGGGCCGTCTCCCGGTCGATGCCAATCACCCGGTCCAGGGCATTGGCGCCGAGGACGCTTTGACCACTCCGCAGGCCTTCGGTCACGCGGTGGCCTCCAAAAATCTCCCCGGTGACGGGGTCCGAGAATGCGAAGTCCGATTCGCCGGAGGTGTATCCAGGCTGGGTCGTCGAGGTGTCCACTGGAGGCACGATGGTCCCGCCGCCGCCGAGAACGTCGTCTATCTCGAAGGCGTCCACCAGCCAGTCGAACCCGATCTCCGTGAGGTTTTCCTGGCGGACATCGAGCAAATTGACCTTGATCACGACCTGCTTGGGAGCGTCGAGGGCGTTGGTGGAAACGAGGCTGTCGATCAGATCGAGATTGGAGAGGGTATTGCTGACGATGAGTTTGTTGGCCAGCGGAAGGTACTGGGCAGTGGCTCCCTCGGGAAAGGTGACGCCGTTCTCCTCGAGAAAATCCTGTGCCGACACCACGCGGACGCGGTTTTCCTCTCCGCCAAACGGGTCGCCCGGATCGTCTTCGCTGCCACCCCCGGTGGTGAAGAAGTCGGGTTGCACGAGGAACGAGCGCTGCACCATGGTGGCATCGTCGTCATCCTCGGGCACGATCTGCACGGCGTACTGGTCGATGCGGAATTTCGCGCCCACGAGTTCGGTGACATACTGGACGACCACGAGCAGGGGCATCGACTTGACCGACATGGTGATGGGGCGGGAGCGGTCGATGTTCTGGGAGGAGGAGAGGACAAAATTGATGCCGACGCCCGAAGGGTCGTGATCGCGGCTGAGCCTTTCCAGATAACGGACCGCGGCTTCGATCGTCATCCCGTTGAAGTTGACCTCGGGGATCGTGATGGCCGCCAATCTGCGGGCGATGTCCGCCGACTGAGGGGCATCCTCTATGGAGATGAGGCCGGGATCCTCCGTGCTTCGGCGCGGGCCCCGCACGGCATCGGGATTGTTGTACTCCCACTTTTGCATCAGCTGATCGAGGAGTTCAGCCCGCGTGGCATCATAGGAGGCGTCCCGATACGCCCGGGATTCTTGAGATGCCTTGACCAGGCCCTCCCGGGCCGCGGTGTTGTACTCGTCGATGTTGAGCACTTCGGAAAACTTGTTCGTCGCCTCGTCGAACTCGCCCATGCCGATCAGGGTATTGGCCTCGCCCAGGAGTTTGGTCACCCGGTCCACATTCGCCTGGTGCCGCGGCGTGGCAGCGGGATTGACCCACTCCGGATCCTTCAGGCGTTCCAGCAAGGCGGTGGCTGCGGGATCATCGGGCACGCGTTGGGGATCGAGGAGTTCCTCGACGATGAGGCGGGCCTCGCGAGCCCGGTTCTGTTCGATGAGTTCCTCGGCGTATTTCACCGTGGCGTCGGCGTAGCGTGTGGTGGCGGATTCGCGAAAACTATCACCCGAGGCGTCGCGCGGCAGGGTCTCGAAGGCCTCGCGGTAGTTGCTGAAGGCGCGGCCGATTTCGCCCTTGGCGGCGTAGTCGTCACCCTGATTGAGGTAGTGATTGACTCGCAGCAGAGCCATGGCGCCTTTTTCGACTTCACCGGCGACCGCGTCCTCGAAATTCTGGGCTTGGCCCTGGTATGGCGTTAAAAATATAGCCAACCCAAGAGCGGCGCCTCCCCCGAGAAATCGGCGGAGCGGCCCTGGTAGCCTACAAATGCAGGAAACGGAGGTCATACGGGCGTAAGTCATGCCAGAATCCCCAGGTTTGTAACGTCGAAAATTAAAAAAATCGTTTTCGGAAACTCGCCAAAGGACGCCCCCTAAGGAATCGAGGGATGCGGCCTACGCAAGTTTCTCGAACTTCGCCTCCACCAATCGGCTGAGCAAGGCTTCGATCGCCGGCTGCTCGAGCTTGGCCAGGACCTCGGCGGTGAACCCGAAGGTGATCAGCTGCTTTGCCGTTTCTGCCGGAATCCCGCGGGCCTTGAAATAGAAGATTTCCTCGTCCGTGATGGGGCCGCTGGTGGAACCGTGACTGCATTTGACCTGGTCGGCATTGATTTCCAGCCCGGGCATGGCGTTGGCTTCCGCGTCATCGCTCAAGAGGAGATTCCGGCAAGTCTGGTAGGCGTCGGTGTAGTGGGCCCCTTCGTCGACCATGATGAGTCCGGCGAACACGCTCCGGGATCGATCGGAAAGGGCGTTCTTGTAGAGGAGATCGCTCGTCGTGTGGGCTTCCGCGTGGTGCTGGAGCGTGCGCTGATCGACTTCCTGCCCGGCCGCGGGGACGGCGACGGAGAGCATGTCGCTGTTGGCCCCTTTGCCCGAGAGATGACTCACGCTTTCGGTGCGGGACCAGGCGCTTCCCAGTTGGAGTTGGAGGCTTTTGACGTCGGCGTCGGCGCTGGCCAAGGTGGAGGAGATGTGGATGTTGGCCGAGCGCGTGCTCAGGTTCTGGCAGGCCACGTAGCGGATCTGACTGCCCTGCCCGGCGACGAGGTCGACGACGCCGCAGGAGAGGCCGGCTTCGTCTTCGGAAGCGCTCTGGTAGTAATCGACCACCGTGACCTTGGCGTTCTCCCCCGTGACGATCAGCGTGTGGGGAAAGATGCTCGCGCAATGACCGGCGACATAGTGGTAGACCTCGATCGGCAGGGTGAGTTCCATACCGGCGGGGACGTAGAGAAAGAGACCGCTCCTGGTCCGGCTCTTGTGGAGGAGGGCAAACTTTTCCGAGCCCAGGGTCGCCTCTTGCGTCATGAAGTACTCCTGCAGGCGCTGCCCGTGAGTGGTCACCGCTTCGGCGAGGGAGGCACAAATGAGGCCCCCGTCTTCGTCGGGCCGTTCATCGTGAACCAGGGTTTCGTTGGCAAAGACGAGCTTGCCGCGGTGCTCGGATGTATCGAGCATGCGGGACCGCGCCACGAGTTCGCGGGCCGTTTCCTCATCGACCGGCGGGGCGGCGACGTAGTCGCCCACGGCGGCCACCTGTTTCAGGTTGGCAAAACGCCAGGGTTCGTTCTTGGCTCGAGGCAGGGGAAGCGCTCGCGCCGCCTCCCAGGCCGACTCTTGCATTTCCCGGTACCAATCTGGAAATTCCGAGGCATCCCAGGCGGGTGCCTCTTCCAGGATCGAGGATGACTTGTTTTCTGCTTCGACGATCACGCCCACAATAACAACGTTACGAAAAAATAGTTCACACCAGGTGGAGGGGCTAACCGACTGACCCTTCCATTTCGAGATCGATCAAGCGTTTCAATTCCACGCTGTACTCCATGGGGAATTCCCGCACGAGGTCGTTGACGAAGCCGTTGACGCTCAAGCTCATGGCTTCCGCTTCGGATAATCCGCGTTGTTTCATGTAGAAAATCTGATCCTCGCTCACTTGACTGACACTGGCCTCATGCTGGGTCGCGTGTTGATTCCCGCGCACGGTGATCGCGGGGTAGGTATCGGTCTTGCTCTTGGGATTGATGAGGAGGGCATCGCATTCGGTGTTGTTCTTGCAGCCCTTCAGGTGTTTTGGGATGTGGACTTGACCGCGGTAGGTGGCCCGGCCCTGGCCCACGCTGATGCTTTTGGAGACAATGTTACTCGTCGTCTCATCGGCGGCGTGAATCATTTTCGCACCCGTGTCCTGGTGCTGGCCGTCGTTGGCCAGGGCGATGCTGATGACTTCGCCGCGAGCCTTGCGCCCTTTCATGACCACACCGGGATACTTCATTGTCAGGCGCGAGCCGATATTGCAGTCGATCCAGCGAATCTCGGCGTTCTCGTGGGCCATGCCGCGTTTGGTCACGAGGTTGAAGACGTTGGCACTCCAGTTCTGCACGGTGACGTACTGAATTTTGGCATGGGGCATGGCCACGAGTTCGACCACGGCACTGTGCAAGGTGGAGGTTTCGAACTTGGGAGCGGTGCAGCCTTCCATGTACATCACTTCCGAACCCTCGTCGGCAATGATGAGGGTGCGTTCGAATTGGCCGAAGTTTTCCGCATTGATCCGGAAATAGGCCTGCAGAGGGTGGCTCACCTTCACCCCCGGGGGGACGTAGATGAAGCTGCCGCCGCTGAACACGGCACTGTTGAGGGCGGAGAATTTGTTATCTCCCGTGGGGATCACCTTGCCGAACCACTTGCGAAAGAGTTCGGGATGTTCGCGCAGTCCCTCGGTGCTGTTGACAAAAATCACGCCCTGTTTCTCCAGCGATTCCTTCACGTTGGAGTAGGCCGCCTCGCTATCGAACTGGGCTTCGACGCCGGCGAGGAACTTGCGTTCTTGCTCGGGAATCCCCAGGCGCTCAAAGGTTTCCTTCATGTCATCCGGCACGTCTTCCCAGCTGCGCGTCGGTTGCTGGCCGCGACTGAGGTAGTAGCGGATCTTGTCGAAATCGATGTTCTCCAGATCTTTCGTCGCCCAGTGCGTCGGCATGGGTTTTTCCTGGAAAACCTTGAGGGCGCGATGGCGAAACTTGCGGATCCAATCGGCCTCCTTCTTCACATCGGAAATGTAATCAATCGTCTGTGGTGTCAGACCCGTGCCCGCATCAAAGGTGTGTTGTTCGGGATAACTGAAATCGCCCACACTGCGGTCGATATCAATGGCGGTGCTTGCTTCAGCGCTCATGATTGCGTGTCCTTCTGGTGTTGAGGGTGAGTGAGTAAAAGAGTGAAAGGGAGAGGGAGAAGTGGAAATGAACTGAAGGGCGTTCGTCTGATGGGTACCGGTTCGAGTTTGGTTAGGCAGCGGATTCCTCGCTCAGCCAATCGTAGCCGCGTTCCTCGAGTTCCAGGGCCAGGTTCTTGTCGCCCGAGCGGATGATCTTGCCGTCTTTCATGACGTGCACGTGATCGGGCACGATGTAGTCCAACAAACGCTGGTAGTGGGTGATGACGAGGATGCCGCGATCTTGGGAGCGCATGGCGTTGACACCCTTGGACACGATCCGCAGGGCGTCGATGTCGAGCCCGCTATCGGTTTCATCGAGGATGGCATAGACCGGCTTCAACATGGCCATCTGGAGGATCTCGTTGCGCTTCTTCTCGCCGCCGGAGAACCCTTCGTTCACGGCCCGGCCAGTGAACTTGCGGTCCATTTCCAGGGCGTCCATCGCGGCGTAGAGTTCTTTGTAGAAGCCCACGGCGTCGAGTTCCTCGCCCTCGGGCAGCCGGGCTTGAAGGGCAGCGCGGATGAAGTTGGCGTTGCTCACGCCGGGAATCTCGTGGGGGTATTGGAACGCGAGGAAAAGACCGGCGCGGGAACGCTCGTCTGCCTCCAGCTCGAGGAGGTCTTCCCCGTCCATGGAGACAGAGCCGTTGGTCACCTCGTAGTCTTCGTGGCCGGACAAGACCTTGGCCAAGGTGCTCTTGCCCGAGCCGTTGGGTCCCATGATGGCGTGCACTTCGCCTTTGGGAAGGGTGAGGTTGAGGCCTTTGATGATCTCTTGGTCATCAATGCGCGCGTGAAGGTCTCGAATGTCGATACTCATGAGTTGGGTTGACTGTCTGACTGGTGGGTTGGGGAGGTGGATTCCTTCGAGGAAGAGGAAGAAGAGGACGTCGAGGTGGAAGGAGTGGCCTGGTGGCAGGCGGGGCAGGTGCCGCGGACGGTGACTTCGAGCTGGGTCGCCTCAGCGCCGGAGGGCAAGTCCAGGGCCTGTGCGAGGAGGGTGGCTTCTTTCAGGGGCACGTCAGAGACCTGTCCACAGGTCTGGCAGTAGAGGTGAGCGTGATCGGTCAGGTTGGCGCAGTAGCGGGAGGGTTCCCGATTGAGATTCACCTGGCGCACGACGCCGCTCTGGGTCATGGCTTCCAGGCAGTTGTAGACCGTGGCCAGCGAAATATGGGGCATGGAGTCCTTCACTTGGTGGTAGACATCACTGGCGCTCGGGTGGTCTTTCCGGGAAGTAATGACCTCATAGACCTGCCGCCGCTGAGGAGTCATGCGGAAATCTCCAAGGTCCGGCACGGAAGCCTTGTCGGAAATTTGCTGAGAATCTGTCGCGTCGGAGCCCATCTTATTGAGACTAAGAACCGTTCTTAGTTGAGATCAAGAATTATTCTAAAAAACCCTCAAATGGCTCGAGTTCCCTTTTCTCGACGAAGATGACAAGTTTGTCATCCAGTGGGAATATTCCCAATCTTGGAATCTAGGCCCAGGCCCAGTGGGAAATGCGGCCCATCGCGTCCTCAGCTGTCAGGCGAGTCAATTGCATAAAAAGCTGATAATGAGTGACTTGGGTGAACTTACGGCTTTGGCATCGCACGTGCGAGAAAGAGGAGCATGAATGTCCCCTCCGATCGCACGCTTCAGCAGTACTTCAACGAGATCAATGAATTCCCCAGGCTCACCCCCGATGAAGAGACGGAACTCGCGAGAAGAATACAAGCGGGAGATGACGCGGCGAGGGCAGCCATGATCGCCGCCAATCTGCGTCTGGTCGTCTTTCTCGCGAAGGAGTTCCAACAATCTCGTGTTCCCTTTGGTGACCTCATCGCGGAGGGCAACGTTGGTTTGATTCGGGCCGTGGAGAAATACCAGCCTGACCGGGGAGCCAAATTCAGCACTTACGCGTCGATCTGGATCCGCCAGGCGGTGCGCGCCGCGGTGGTGAAGCAGGAGCAGACCATCAGGATTCCGGCACATGCCATGGCCAAGCTGGTGGAGGTTTCGAAACGGCGCGCCCAGTGGCTGGAAGACAAGGGGCGCGAGGCCACGGACGCCGAACTGGGGCGGCTGCTCGACATGGATCCCCAAGAAGTGGCCCATCTCAAAGGTCTGACTCTGGGTACTGTCTCCCTCGATGCCGCGTCCGGGTCCGAGGAGGGGAAACAGAGTTTGGAAGAGGTGCTCCCCGACGAACGGGCTGAAGTGCCCGATGCCAGCTGCGAATGGCGGGATCTCCGGGCCAAACTGCGTCGATTGCTCGCCGGCCTCAATCCGCGGGAGCGCGACGTCGTGGAATCGCGCTACGGTCTGCAGGGCACACCCAAATCCCTGGACGAGATAGGCCGCAAGTACGGCGTGACCAAGGAGCGCGTGCGCCAGCTCCAGGAAATCGCGACGCGCAAGCTCCGCCTGGCCTGGGCTGCCTGGGAGTCCACGCCCACACCCGCTCCTCAGGTCGCGGCGGGTTAGTTAGTGAGCTCCCCAACCCTACGGGTCTCATCCCGGATATAACGAAGGGACTTCAGTCCCTCGGTTATTTTTGGAAGATCGTATCCGAAAAGGGATCGGGTACTCATTTGACTCGGGCGGGAGGAATTGAAGGCAAAATGATTGGGGGCAAAATCATTGCCGACTTGGCGTCAGATTAGAGAGGAATTAGGGACGGAGGAATTAGGAGGAATTAGGGACGGGGTATTAGCTGAGCGGAGAGAGGAATTAGGGACGGGGTACTAGCTGAGCGTGACGGCGGTTTCTTCCTAGATTCATGATCAGTCTCAGGCACCATTATTAGGCTTGACTAATTTTAATTCTGGTCACTGATTCTATTTCATGAAACTCATATTCGTATTTAAACAAAAGATTCTTGCTCTCAGCCTAGTGTTTCTCGCTACCCTGGTCATCGGGGCGGTCGATCCCAGTTTCACCTTGCTGGCGCAGGACCGACCGCTCTCGGCGGACCGCCCGGATAGCACGGAGAGCCCAAACACCGTGCCACGCGGCCGTTTCCAACTGGAGACCTCGTTTGCGGCCTACACCCGCGAGGACCATCCGGACGGTCACGGCGAGTCCTGGGTCTTTGCCGAAACCAATTTCAAGTTCGGGCTGACCGATCACACGGATCTCCAGCTCGTGGTCGCGCCCTATGTCCACGAACGCGAGGTCACGGCTGCGGGCGTCTCGGACACGGATGATTTCGGAGATGTCACCCTGCGGTTGAAGTGGAATCTCTGGGGAAACGACGAGGGCGATACCGCCTTTGGTTTGCTCCCCTATGTGAAGTTTCCCCTCCAGACCTCGGTGACCAATGGGCGCTGGGAAGGCGGTCTCATCGTGCCCTTCGCCTGGGATCTGACGGATCGTCTCAGTCTTGGCGCCCAGGTGGAAGTGGCCAACGCCTATGACGAGGAGGTCGGTTCCTACTGGGCCTTCGGGCACACGGTCGTCCTCGGTGCGGCTCTGACGGATCGCTGGGGACTCTACCTCGAGTATGCCGGAACGCAGAGCGAGCTCCCTTATGAGTCCTTTGCCAGTGCCGGCATGACCTATCTGGTGAATGACGATCTCCAGCTCGATATTGGGGGACTTCTCGGTCTGAACGAAGACACGAATTCCTTCAGTATTTTCACCGGATTGACCGTGAGATACTGACGACCTACCGAGTGGCCGGGCATCCACTTAACAGGTTTGTCATGCGGCTGTCACGGGCCTGTCACCGGGTGATGTTTTAGGTAGGTATCTCTCTATCTATGAAGACGCGATCTCTCATCATTCCCGCGTGGCTCGTGACAGCCGTCGGCGCCTTTGGCCTGGGCTGGTTCATCCATGCCTCTCGAACGGAAGATTCCCAGGCCGGTCAGTCCGTTGAGGTGCGGCCGGGGCTGTCCTTGATGCCGTCCGAGCGCAGTGGCGCCAAGCGCACGGGAAAACCGCGCCGGGCGGATGAACTCTTCTTGGAAAACTACCTCAGCCAGGGGGTGATTTCTCCGGCCGACATGAGGCTGGCGATGAAGAAGGTCATGGAGGAAAACGATCCCCTGAAGCGAGCGGCCTTGTTTTCCGCGCTCTTGGCGCAGATGACTCCGGAGAATGCCAAGGAAGCCTTTCTCGCCTTGAAGGAGTCACGCAGTGGCCGGCGGCGATTTGCTGCTGGCGGCGGAGGGGATGAGATGCGCATGTTGCTCAACGCCTGGGGACGGGTCGACGGCGAGGGTGTCCTGGCCGAACTCACGGCCCTGCGCG
>JANQJH010000074.1 GCA_028281705.1 Verrucomicrobiales bacterium | reverse complement strand
ACCCTGCGGCTCTCATCCCGGAAATAACGAAGGGACTAAAGTCCCTGCCACTTTCTTGGAATGTGGGAGGGACTTCAGTCCCTCGGTTATTTGGAAGCATTTCTATCTTGGAGATGGACTCCGGTCACCGAGGACGCGCACGAGGGTCCGCACCACTGGCTCCGCCTATTTGGAAGCACCTCAATCTTGCAGATGACCTCTGCAAATGCACATGAGGCGGACCGGGACGCCTCTCTCGTAGTACCGGCCTGGCCAGATACCGTGACTCATCGAGATAAAAGAGTCGGGGTGATAGGATTCGAACCTACGACTTCCTGGTCCCAAACCAGGCGCACTACCAGGCTGTGCTACACCCCGCTCGAGGCGAGACGGCCAAACTGTCGCAGGGGGTCGAAGTTGCAAGTGCAAATTCCACCCCATTTCATTTCTCCATTGATTGCCCCGCGATCTCAGGTTAAGGGCCCTCTCTGATGGCTGAGAAAGCACGAAAGACTCTGGAAGAACGCGCTCAAATGACGGACCTTGAGCGTCTGCGCCACTCCTGCGCCCATGTCCTGGCCACGGCCATCCTCCGGATCTGGCCCAAGGCTCAGCTGGCCGCCGGCCCGCCAGTGGACACCGGATTCTACTACGACATGGAACTCGACCATCGGATCTCACCCGAGGACTTCGAGAAGATCGAGAAAGAGATGGCCAAGGTCTGCAAGGAGAACCAGCGCTTCGAGCGCATCGTTCTCTCGCGAGATGAAGCCCTGGAAATGGCCCAGTCCGGAAGACTCGGCGGACTCTCCGAGCGGGACGAGGCCAGCAAGTTCAAGCTCGATATCCTGGAAAACATCCCGGACGGCGAGGAGATCTCCATCTTCCAAAACGGCGATTTTACCGATCTCTGCGCCGGGCCGCACGTGGGCTACACCAGCAAATGCAAGGCCTTCAAGGTGATGAGCGTGGCCAGCGCCTACTACAAGGGCGATTCCAACAATCCCCAGTTGCAGCGCATCTACGGTACGGCTTTTCCTAACAAGACGGAACTCAAGACCTACCTCGAGCAGCTGGAAGAAGCCAAGAAGCGGGACCACCGCAAACTGGGCCGCGACCTCGGACTATTTCACATCGACGAGGAGGTCGGCCAGGGCCTCATCCTTTGGATGCCCAAGGGCTCGATCGTCCGCCAGCAGTTGCAGGATTTCATTTCCGAAGAGTTGGCCCGACAGGATTACCAACAGGTCTTCACCCCCCACATCGGCAAACTCGATCTCTACCGCACCTCGGGGCACTATCCCTACTATCAGGAGTCCCAATACCCGCCGGTGGTCGATCGCGAAACCCTCAAAGGGCTCGCCGATGAAGGCTGCTCGTGCGCCGAACTGAGCAACCGCTTGGAGGACGGTGAGATCGAGGGCTATCTCCTCAAACCAATGAACTGCCCCCACCACATCAAGATCTTTGGGGCGACGCACCACTCCTATCGCGACATGCCGGTCCGCCTCGCGGAATTCGGCACCGTGTATCGCTGGGAGCAGTCGGGCGAACTCGGCGGCATGACGCGAGTGCGGGGCTTCACCCAGGACGACGCTCACCTCTTCTGCACGCCGGATCAGGTCGAGGTCGAGGTCGGCCGCTGTCTCGATCTGGTGAAGACCGTGCTCCAGACCCTGGGAATCGATGACTACCGCGTGCGGGTGAGTCTGCGGGACCCCGACTCCACCAAATACGTCGGCAAAGAGGAAAATTGGGACCGGGCGGAAGCGAGTCTGCGCCAAGCGGCGTCCACCATGGGCGTCCCCTTCAGCGAAGCTCCGGGCGAAGCGGCTTTCTACGGGCCCAAGATCGATTTCCTGGTCAAGGACGTCATCGGCCGGGAATGGCAACTGGGCACCGTCCAGGTGGATTACAACCTCCCGGAGCGCTTCGACCTCTCCTACATCGGGCCGGACAACAAACCGCATCGGCCCGTGATGATCCACCGTGCGCCCTTTGGCTCCATGGAGCGCTTTGTCGCCCTCCTCATCGAGCATTTTGCCGGCCATTTCCCCACCTGGCTCGCCCCGGAACAGATCCGTATTCTACCGATTTCCGAGAAATACCAGGACTACGCGCAAAACGTGTACGAAAGACTGCGCGCCAGCGAGGGATTGCGCGTCGCCATGGACGCCAACAGCGAGAAGATCGGCGCCAAGATTCGCCTTGCCCAGCTCGACAAAGTGCCTTATATGCTCGTCATTGGTGCTCAGGAAGAGGAATCCCAGCAAGTCACAGTCCGTCATCGCAATCGCGGCGACCTCGGAAGCCTTGCGCTGTCGGCATTTCTCGAGCTTGTGGAGAGGGAGACTAGGGAACGTTCCCTATGATCGTTAGTCTGTGAAGTCTTCCGTCTTACACTATCCCCAACCGATCGCGACTGCCCCAGTCGATCGTCGCTCGGCTCGTCCTGACATTCCCACTGTAAAACCCCGACTCCTTACGACCTATCGCTAAACCACGACGCAAGTTTCGTCCCCGCTACCGGGACATGACACGCATCAACGAGCGGATTCGCGCGCCTCGCATCCGCGTGATCGTTGCTGCGACCAATGAACAGTTAGGCATCATGACGCCGCAAGACGCTCTGGCGGAAGCCAAGCGGCGCGGCCTCGATCTCGTTGAAGTGGCCGCCAATGCCGATCCCCCCGTGTGCCGGATTGTGGACTATGGGAAGTACAAGTACGAGCAGGCCAAACTGAAAAAAGCGGGGGGCGCCAAACCGACGCCCAAGCTGAAGGAGGTGAAGTTCCGGGTACGCACGGACCCGCACGATTACAATATCAAGCTCTCCCACGCCGAGGATTTCCTCGAAGCAGGGAACAAGGTCCGCATCCAGCTTCAATTCCGCGGCCGCGAAAATGCCCACCACGATGTCGGGTTCGGCGTCATGCAGCGGATCAAGAATGACCTCCTGACCATGGGTCACGTCGACATGGAGCCCAAGCTGGCCGGCCGCCAGATCACCATGATGCTCTCACCCCTGCCGGAGCACATGCGGAAGCGCAAATTTCTCCTCTCCCACGGGGAACTCGTCAACCCCGACGATTTCGAGAACGAGGGCGAGGACGCCGAGGGTGCCGAGGGCAAGTAGTTCCCGTCTTCCATCCGTCACTCCTGACCCCAATCAAGCTCTCAACGGCGCCGGCGGGAGATGCCCGAGCGGGGGCATCCAAGAAAAATCGCATTTTTTTCGAAAAAAATCGAACGCCTTAGGGCCCCGACGGTCAGAGTGGGGTAGAGTGTCTTGATCAATGCCCTGTGACGGCACTCGATTGATTGTTTCCTTGGTTAAAAAGTTGAGAGGGAATCTCAGGCCAGGCCGGCTCCTTATCCGGTCTGGCCTTCCCCATTTTTGGGGAGGAGGGCCACCGGCAGATCGATCTCCGTCTGGCCGTGCATCACCTCTGCAAGTATCGGAATACGAGTGACTTGTGCAAGAATGGCCGCGTTGCTGACGCTCGCCGCGTCCCGCTCTTCCCCCGGATGATTGAGGATCATTCCCGCGCAGTGCAGGCCATGATCGTGGATGGACTCCAGGGTGAGCAAGGTGTGGTTCAGGGCCCCGAGACGGTTGTCGACCACCACGATGACCGGCCATCCCAGCTCCGTGGCGAGATCTGCCATCGTCAATTCAGCGGTACAGGGCACTTTCCATCCCCCGACCCCCTCGACCAGGACCACCGGATAATCTCTCGCCAAATGCATCGCGCCCTCAAGCATGGCTGCCCATTCCACCGGCCGATTCTCGATCATGGCCGCCGCCAGTGGCGCCGCCGGCACACGATAGGCCAAGGGATTGATGTCATCCAGGCTGAGCTGCCCCGCGGACGCCCGGTGCAAGTGATCGGCGTCCTCCCGCGATCCGCAGGCCACGGGCTTGTAGCCCACCGCCTCGACCCCGGAGGCCGCATACGCCCGCAGAAGAAGCACCGTGACGAAGGTCTTGCCCACTTCGGTGCTGGTTCCAGTGATGAAAAAGCCGCCCATAGGCCGGGAGACTAGCCGAAAATCCCGGCGGCGCTACGCCAACCGCGAGGCGGGCGTCCACAAGTTCACTCTAAGTTAATGATAAGCCGCGGTAGTTTTTCTTACCGCCGCGAGCCTATCTGTGAGAGGATGCCGCCAATGCGCGGGATCATTCGAAGCTGGGCCATCCTCCTCCTCATCACCCCCGCGCTCCGGGCCGCACCCGAACTCGTCGTCGAAAGCCATCTCTGGGGCTTCAGCGGCCGCCCCGTTCAAGAGGCCTTCAACCCACTGACCCTGGAAGTCAGCAACGCCTCGAATACGCCCTACGCCGGCACCATCGCGTTGGTCCGCCGCCTCGGAGGACGGCCCTCCGGTGTTCGTGAAATCCAAGCCATCAGTCTGGCACCTGGCGGACGGCGAATCGTTCAGTTTTACCCCTATATCGATCATCGCTTCGGATCCTACGAATGGCGAGTGTCCTGGAAAGGCGGCCACCACGATCTCGGTCTCTCACGACGACTAAGGCTGGGACCGCGAGCCACCGTGGAGTTGGTCGATCAGCAATCCACCACGGAGAAACCCACGGGACAGTTGCCCATCTTTCCCAATCACTACTTTCCCAGTCAGGTCAATGCGACGGAAAGCCTCGAAACCGTCGTCCTCACCCACGTGCCCGACTGGGAACCGGCCCGCGCCAAGGCCTTTTGGCAGTGGCTCAACCGAGGGGGCACGGTTCACCTCGTCTCCCCGGGCGACGGACGGGCACTTACCTTCCGCGGCGACTTGGCGCCTCTCAATGACGCCTCTCGGAGCGCTTTCGGCTACGGCCGCGTCATCCGTCACGCTCCCCAGTCGAACCGTGGCCTACCCAGCAACTGGAATGCCTCCAGGAGCGAACGCACCTTCAACGGCACGGACATCTCCGGACGCCTCAATGTGCTGCGCGCCTTCGGAGCCAGCACCCGGCCAGACATCTCTTGGGAGTTCATCTACCTCGCCTCCATCGGCTACCTCATCGTCATCGGCCCTGCACACTATCTCTTTGCCAGGAATAGCCGGCGCGATTACCGGCTCGTCCTCCTCAGCCTCATTGGCATCGTCGCCGCCTTTTCATGGCTCTTCACCAAGATCGGCCGCCGCGGCTTCGGCGAATCCGATCGATGGCTCAGCGCAGCCATCGCCCGTCCGGTGGACGACACCGGCTCCTATGACGTCCTCCAATGGTCCCACGCCTTTCTAACCAAGAGCGACTCCTATCAGTTCCGTCACAAGAGCCCTCATCAGCTGTTCGAAGTCGATCACCAAACGGATAGCGTCGAGGGCTTCGCTCAGAATGGCGCCAGTGGTCTGCTCGAGGTCGATATCCCACTCTATAGCTCCCGCAACTTCCTGAGCCAGGCCGTCCTCCAGGGCCCCGCCATCCAGCCGGAAATCCTCCAGTGGTCTCCGTTAGAGAGTACCCTCGGGGTGAGGCTACCTGGAGATCTCCCCATCCGCCAGGCCTGGTATCGCCAAGACAATGAATATCACGAGATGGTGGAGCGGGCCGGCGACCGGTGGTCCACTTCTCGCACCGATTACTCCTGGCAACATGCGAATCACCGTGTCCCTCTAACCATAAATCAAGCGGCTCTCGAGGCGGACCTCCCAAACTGGCTGTTGCATTGGCACGACCACACCAGGGAACAGTCCGGAGACCCCGGGGAACACGCCGAGCTCTTGCTCTACGCCGATGCTCCGGAGTCGTTCCATCCGGCGACGCCGGCGTTCGAAAAACGCCGCGGGCACGTCATCTACGTCATCCCCCTCTCCAATCTCCTTGCGGCCTACTCCGAGACCCACTGAGAAAAGAAAGAAAGCCCTCGCCTCCCTCCCGGAAGAAGAATCCATGAGCCAAACGCCCTGCTGCCAAGTCGGCAACCTCTCGCATCATTACAAGACCCACCTTGCGGTGGACAAGGTGTCCTTCGACATCGCACCCCAGTCGATTCACGGGTTCGTCGGCCCGAACGGGGCCGGCAAGACGACGACGCTCAAGATTCTCGCCACCCTCGTCCGCCCACAATCCGGGGCCGTCCAGATTTTCGGCCTCAACGTGGCTCAGGATTTCAAGTCCGTCCGCCGGCGCATCGGTTACATGCAGGATCATTTCGCCATGTACCGCAAAATGACCGTCTTCGAGTACCTCGATTTCTTCGGCGCCGCCTACGGGATGAGCGCCGCCGAGCGCAACAAGACGATCGACGACATCCTCGCCCTGACCGACATGGCGGGAAGACGGCACAGCCTGATTTCAGATCTTTCGCGGGGCATGCAACAACGGGTCAGCCTGGCCCGGGCCCTGGTGCACGATCCCGACCTCCTCTTGTTAGACGAACCGGCCTCAGGATTGGATCCGCGCGCCCGCATCGAACTCATGGAGATCTTGCGGGAACTGCGCAACCTGGGAAAAACCATCTTCATCAGCTCTCACATCCTCACCGAACTCGCCACGCTCTGTGATCATGTCACCATTCTCGATCGCGGCGCCGTCAAGTATTCCGGCACGATGAAGGGACTGGTCAAAGACCAGAGCGCCGAGGGCGCCTACCGCATCGAACTCGAATCGCCAATCCCGGAACTCGAAGCCGCACTCCGCGCCTTGCCGGGCATCGTCAGTCTGGAAGCGGAGGCGGAGGAAAACGTCTACCGGATCAAAATGACGAGCGATCCCAGCAATCCCAAGCGCTTGCTGGAAACCGTCTTTTCTCTTGGGGGCCATCTCATCAGTTTCCGCGAAGATCTCAAGGAACTGAGCGAGGCCTTCATGGATCTGACTCAACCCGGTGTACGCTCATGAACCGCGGTGTCCTCGCCTTGTTCGTCCGCTCCATGCGGGAGGAAAACCGGCGCCCCTTGACCTACATCGTGCGCTTCCTCCTCATCGCCCTCGTCCTTCTCGTGGTGGCGACCAATCATCGCGCCTTTCTCTTTGGCGGCGGCGCTCCCGGTCTCCAGGTGTTTCGCCTCGTCACCTTCTTCAATGTCATCTTCATCACCGTGGTCGGCCTGGGCTATTTCGCCTCCGCCATCACCGAGGAAAAAGAGGACGGCACCCTGGGCCTGCTGCGCATGACGGATCTCAATCCGCTCTCCATCTTGTTAGGCAAATCCACCAGCCGGCTCATTGGTTTCCTTCTCCTCCTCTCGACCCAGCTCCCCTTCATCTCGCTCGCCGTGGCCCTGGGAGGCGTCAGTCTGAAACAGATCCTCATCTGTTATCTCGTCCTCGGCAGCTTCACCTTTCTCCTAGCCAACCTCGCCCTCGTTTTCTCCGTCATTTGCCAGCGCAGCAATGCCGCCGTGTCCGCCACCATCGCTCTCCTCGGCGCCGTCTTTTGGGGGATTCCCTTTCTCGCCACCTTCTTCACCAAGACGCTCGGCACCGACCTGGGATTCGCGACCCTCGGCCACTACCTCTGGATCGCCAGCCCGCTCTCGAGTCTCACACAAACATTCGCTCTCGGCTTCGACGCCACTTTGCTCGTCCAGCCCATCTCGAACGTCGTCGCCGGGATCCTCTGCTTTCTCCTCAGTTGGCTCCTCTTTGACATCTTCAACCAGGGCGAGGGCCGCGGCGCCACTCCCGGAGCCGCACGCCGGGGACCACGGCCGGCCGCG
>JANQJH010000016.1 GCA_028281705.1 Verrucomicrobiales bacterium | reverse complement strand
GGCGGCCGTTATGGATTCGAATCCGGGAGGAGTGTTCCCATGTTAGTCGTCCTTCCCGCACGGGTAGATAGTTCCAGCGGGGGCCAGTGCTGGTCCGATCCTCTGCGCTGGGGCCCTCTGAGCGAGGCCATCGTGCACACGTCCTACAGCCGTTCTGCCGTGTTCTACTGCCTCACGCAGGACCTCGAACCGTTTCCCAATGGCTTTGCCGTGAGATTCCCCTTCGACTTGGAAGCGGGTCCCATGCGAGCGCGGGTCAATCCGGTCGATGGCCAGGTGTATCTCGCCTGCAAACGGGGCTGGGATAGCATCGCTCGATTGGATGGCGTGATCTACCGCCTGCGGTACACCGGTGAATCCTCCCACTGGATCGAAAAAGCGGCGGCGACGGCATCGGGGATTCGACTCACCTTTGCCAGCGAGCTCGACGCGGAATCCGTCTCGGGAGAGCAGTTTCGTCTCCTGCGCGAGCCGGACAAGCCGACGGCGGGTGCGGCGGACAAGCCGGCGATCTTGAATCGGGCCACCCTGATTGACCCGCGGACGGTTGAGTTGGAGATCCCGGGTATCCAGGCGGAGACGCTGGTCCATCGGACGGGTTCCGACGGCACAGTGCGGGTGCATCCCGCCATCTCGATCACGGCCAAACTGCGGGCCGCCGATGGCGTAGCGATCGAGCAGACGATTCACGCGACGATCAATGCGCTGCCCTGATTTTTGGAGCCTGCGCCCCACTGATTGAGGCCGATTTGGGGGCCTTTGAGAGCGTTTGCGGGCATCGGCACGCCCACAACTCTCTGCGAGTCAGGAATTGACGAATAGTCACGAAATCGTCACATAAGGCAGTTCTCATGTGACGGATTCGTTACCTAGCCTTCGCCCCTTGAACTCAAGCGCTTCCATTCTGTGATTACCATACTGCAAATCCTCGGCTGTCTCGGCGTTTTTCTTTTTGGCATGAAGGTCCTCAGCGAGGGCATCCAGAAAACCGCGGGCGAGAAGATGCGCCAGATCATGGCGACGATGACGACCAATCGCATTGCCGGCGTTTCGACCGGATTCATGACGACCTGCCTCCTGCAGTCGTCGTCGGCCACCACCGTCATCGTCGTCAGTTTCGTCAACGCGGGGCTGCTCACACTGGTGGAATCGATCGGCGTGATCATGGGAGCGAACTTGGGCACGACACTGACCGCCTGGATCATTGCGGCCGTGGGTAAATTCAGCCTCTCGAAGATCGCCATTCCCATCATCGGGATCGGGATGCCCATGATTTTCATCGGGAAGAACCGGCTGAAGAGCTTTGGGGAAGTCCTTATCGGCTTCGGTTTGCTCTTCTTCGGACTGGGCCTTCTAAAGGAAGCCGTGCCGGATGTGAAGAGCATGCTGGCCAGCACCGATCCGCTGGTGAAGGCCCAGGCGGAGAGTTGGCTGCAGTCGATCAAGGGCTTGAGCGGCTATGGATACGGCTCGCTTCTGATCTTTCTAGGGATTGGCGTCATCTTGACACTGATCGTGCAGTCATCCTCGGCTGCCATGGCCATCACGGTCACCCTCGCGCTCAACGGTTGGATCGGTTTTCAAGAATCGGCCGCCGTGGTTTTGGGGGAGAACATCGGCACCACGGTGACGGCCTGGCTGGCCTCCCTCGGGGCCAATGTAAATGCGAAGCGGGCCGCGCGGGCCCATTTCATGTTCAACGTCCTCGGGGTCATCTGGATGCTGATCGCCTTCATTCCCTTCACCGCCGGGGTGGTTTGGCTGGGAGAACATCTGCCCGAGAGCTTCCGCATGGCCAAGCACCAGTCGGATATCGGATTCAACCTCGCCATTTTTCACAGCCTCTTCAATCTGACGAACATCGTCTTGCTCATTGGATTCGTACCCCTCATCGCCAAGATCGTGACCCGATGGGTCAAGGATGATCCGGGATCGGCTGGTGAGCGCACGCGTCTGCAGTACATCTCGCAACAGTTTGTCGACGTGGGGGAACTCAACCTCCCCGAAGCCCAGAAAGCGGTGCAGGAGATGGCCAGTGTGAACAAGGAAATGATTCAAGGCCTGCTCAACATCCTCGATAACCCCAGCGTGGATCTCGAGGCCCGGGTGGCCCGCTCAAGTCAGCTCGAGGACGATTCCGATCTCATGATGCACGACATCACGGACTATTTGGTTCGCTGTTCGACCAACGAACTGAGCGATGCCCATGCGGCCTTGATCACCGGCATGCTCCGCATCGTGGCCGAGTTCGAAGAAATCTCGGACTGCGAGTTCCGGGTCGTCAAGCTGATGGAGCGCAAGGTGAACAAGCAGCACGACATGGATCCCGAGGTCATCGCCGGGCTTCGTGAACACGCCAAGGCGGTGGCGGCATTCATCGACTTTTATTCCGAGCGCCTCTTCCATCCCATCACGGCGTCTGACCTGAAACAGGCGAACAAGCTGGAGAACGAGATCGATGAACTGCGCAAGACGCTGAACCGCGGCGCCATGGGCCGCATGCAGAACGGGGGCGACATCAAAGCGGAGATGTTGAACGTCGATCTCAGCAATCAGTTAGAAAAGATCGGCAACCACGCGCTCAACGTGATGGAGACGGCGCACGAGATGGGTCAGGGCTAATTTCGTCCTCCTGCCCGGTCGGGGTCTCACGGTCGGGCTGCCGGCAGGATCGTGGGCCGTGCGGAGGGACGTTTTGCGTTCTTGTCGAGACGGAGTCCCTGTCCATAATGGGCGGATCATGCTGCGACTTCCCCTGACTCGCTTCTTTGGCACCTGTGCACTCCTGCTGGCGGCGGCTTCCTGTGGTGGCGGCGATGGCGCCCGCGAGGCGGTTGAATCCCAGCCCGGCGCTCGGGCGTTGCCGGAGGTGGCACCTGGTAGTGTGACCTACTTGAAGCGTTTCGACTCCGCCGAAGGGTCGTCCGAGGAGACCCTTTTCGCCGCCCTGGATGCGGCGAAGACGGGCATCGACTTTGTCAATCCCATCGCCAATGACCACCCCCTGAGCCGGCTCTACATCAGTGGGTTTGCCTCCAGCGGCATCGCAGTGGGCGACGTGGATCACGATGGTCTCGTGGATCTCTATCTCACACGCGGGCCGGGGAGCAATGTGCTCTACCGGCAAACGGCCCCTTTTCGTTTCGAGGACGTCACGAGCACTGCCGGAGTCGGCATGGAAGATAGCTGGAGTTCCGGAGCCGCCTTTGCCGATGCCAACGGCGATGGCCATCTCGACCTCTATGTCTGCGCCTACGACGAGCCCAACAAACTCTTCATCAACGACGGCGCCGGAAGATTCATCGATGTGGCCCAGGATGCCGGGGTGGCCGTCAAGGACGCCAGTCTCATGGCCCATTTTCAGGATTTCGACGGGGACGGCGACCTCGATTTCTATCTCCTGACCAACCGTCTCTACCGGGCGGGTGGCCTGCCCACGGGAGAACCGACGCAAATGGTCGGGGGCAAGCCGCAATTGCTGCCCGAGTACGAGCCCTACTACCGGCTGGTGCAGAACGGACCGAACAATTACGTGGTCACGACCAAGGGACGTCCTGATAGGCTCTTCCTCAATGACGGATCGGGCAGCTTTACCGATGTGTCGGCCAAGGCGGGCCTTTCGGGAGATCACTACGGGCTCTCGGCCACCTGGTTTGACTATGACGGTGATGGGGATCCCGATCTCTACGTGGCCAACGATTTCAAGGATCCCGACCGGCTCTATGAGAATCAGGGCGACGGGACTTTTCGCGATGTCATCCGGGAGGTGGTGCCCCATACCCCGTGGTTCTCCATGGGAAGCGATGCGGCGGACATGAACAACGACGGCTTCCTCGATCTGATCGCTTTGGACATGTCGTCCACGACGCATTACAAGGAGAAGCTCAACATGGGCGACATGAGCAAGCACGTGCGCTTCATGGACACGGCGGAGCCCCGTCAGCTCATGCGCAACGCCTATTTCATCAACAGCGGGGTCGGGCGGTTCATGGAGGCGGCCCATCTCAGTGGGCTCTCGAGTTCGGATTGGTCTTGGGCGGTGAAATTGGCCGACTTCGACAACGATACCCTGACGGATGCCTTCATTACCAACGGGATGACGGCCGAGTTGACCAACGCGGATCTGGGCATGGACCAAAGCGGCTACGTGGGGCGCGAGGAGTGGTCCTATCTCAAGGACAAGCCGCGCCGGACGGAGCCCAACATGGCCTTCCGCAACCGGAACGGGTTCGACTTTGACAAGGCGGCGGAGGCCTGGGGACTGAATCACGACGGCATGAGCTACGCCGCGGCCTGGGCTGATTTTGACAAGGACGGGCACCTCGATCTCGTGGTGGCTAATCTCGATGAAAACGTGAGTGTTTATCGAAACCGGGGCAACGCCGGGGCGCGTCTTTTGGTGAGCCTGCGCGGCCTGGGGGAAAACGTGCACGGCATTGGCGCCCGGGTGACGGTGCGTGCCGGCTCCCTCACGTTGACGCGTGTCCTCAATCCGGCCACAGGGTTTCTTTCATCCAACGAGCCCGTGCTTCACTTCGGTCTGGGCGACATCGCGGTCATTGATGAAATGACCGTCACCTGGCCGGGTGGCGCCCACCAGGTGCTCACGGGAGTGGAGGCCAACGCCCACCTCCTGATCGCGGAGCCGAATCGGCCGGTGATGAAGCAGGAAACTTCCCTCGATCCCATGTTTGCCGCCCTGAGTGACGCCAATGTGGCCCAGCACTCGGAAACGCTTTTCGACGATTTCGCCCAACAGCCCCTCTTGCCCAACAAACTCTCGCAGTTAGGCCCAGGCCTTGCCGTGGAAGATCTCGATGGCGATGGCGACGACGATTTCATCGTCGCCGCCGCTCGCGGGGAAAGGCCTTCGGCTCATTTCAAGGAAGACGGACGCTTTCTCTGGGGGCGGCTGAAGGTCGCGGAGTATGACAAGTTATGTGAGGACATGGCGCCGCTCCTCATCGACGTGGATGGCGATGGCGATCTCGATTGGTTTGTCGTCAGTGGCAGCGTCGAGCATGGCGAGCACGATCGGTTTCTCAGGGATCGCCTTTACGTTCAGGAGAAGCCGGGGCTTTTTGCCAAGCGAGGCGACGCCATTCCATCACATCTGAAGTTCAGTGGCGGCCCCGTGGCGGCAGCTGATTTTGATCGAGACGGCGATCTCGATCTCGTGATCGGCGGGCGTGTCGTCCCGGGCCGCTACCCCACCAATCCTGGGAGTGTGCTCTTGCGCAACGACACCCAGTCGCCTAACCAGCCGGTCTTCGCTGAAGCGACCGAAGAGCTGGCCCCGGCCCTGAAGGAAAGCGGCATGGTCACGAGTGTCCTCTGGTCGGACGTCAATAATGATGGCTGGCTCGATCTCTTGGCCACGACCGAGTGGGGGCCCGTTCGTCTCTATCTCAATCGCGAGGGACGTCTGGAGGAGGAAACGGCGCGCGCCGGGCTCGACGGTTTTCTCGGTTGGTGGAACGGGATTGCCGGAGGCGACTTCGACCAGGATGGCGATATCGACTATGTGGCGACAAACTTCGGCCACAACACGAAGTACCACCCGACGAAAGAATATCCCAGCAGGATTTACTACGGCACCTTCGGGGACGAGAGCAGCGAACCGCAGATCATCGAGGCCAAAGTGAAAGAGGGCCAGGTGCTGCCGGTGCGGGGCAAGAGCTGTTCGCAGAATGCCATGCCGTTTCTCCGGCAGAAGTTTCCCACTTATCACGAGTTCGCCTTGGCATCTCTGCCAGAGATCTACACCGATAGTGCTCTGGACACGGCGGCCCTCTTTGAAGTGAACACGCTGGATACTTCGATCCTGATCAATGACGGGACGGGCCGGTTCGAGCGGCGATCGCTTCCGACTCTGGCCCAGATTGCTCCCGGGTTTGGTGTCGTGGCCACGGAGGTCAACGGCGATGGTCACACCGATCTCTACGTGGTGCAGAATTTCTTCACGCCGCAGCGCGAGACGGGAAAAATGGCCGGGGGTCTCAGCATCCTCCTCCTGGGCAATGGGAAGGGTCAGTTCCAGCCGGTCTGGCCCCAGCAAAGCGGTCTCGTGGTTGCGGGAGACGCCAAAGGCCTGGCCACGGCTGATCTCAACCTGGATGGTTGGGCTGACTTTGTCGTCTCGGTGAACAACGCCACACCGGCGTTGTTCCAAAATCAGTTAGGCGCGCGAAACTCCGAGCACCGGTCTCTCAGCGTGACTCTTCGAGGCCAAGGAGGCAATGGCAAGGCCATCGGCGCGCGGGTCACCGCGAGAACGCAGAGTGGCAGCGAGCAAACGGCGGAAGTCCATGCCGGCGGGGGTTATCTCTCCCAGTCGAGCAGCCAGCTGTTCTTTGGACACCTCACCGTGGACCCCATCGCGACACTGCAGGTGCGCTGGCCTGACGGCACGTCTTCCCAGCATCCCATCAACGAGTCTGAGGGGCGCGCTCGCGTGACTCTGGCGCAGCCATAATCGAATAGGCTTTAGCAAGCAAGCTAGTAGGCAATGTCGTAGTGAAGCCCGACAATGCCGCTGGAATTCTTGCTCTCGCAATGTGTCAGGCGCAACTTGGATCGCGCGCCGGGCGGAAGCAGGGGAATTCCCTGGCCCAGGAGAACGGGCATCACTCCGAGTTCAATCGTATCGACGGCTTGGGCATCGAGCAGACTGCGAAAGAGTTGGCCTCCGCCGAAGAGCCAGATATCCTTTCCGGGCTTCGTTTTCAGGGCTTTCACGGTCTCCGCGCCGTCAGGAGAAAGGGTGACATCGGGGTGATCGTCTTGGCTCAGCGTGCGCGTACAGACGATGGATTGCATCCCGGGCATGGACGGCCCCGGCCCTTGCAGAGTGATTTCGTAAGTCCGTCTCCCGAGGAGAAGGGTGTCAAATTCCTCGAAGAAGCCTCCGAAATCCGCGGACTCGTCCATGGTGATCCAGTCGGCTTCGCCGTTGGGGCCGGAGATGAATCCATCCAAGCTCACGGCAACGGCGTATCTCAAGCGTCTCATGGCGAGGACCATGATAGCTGGCGGGTGGATCATTGGCAATCTCTAGTCTAGCACGGTCTCACGCTTGCGAAGCGGGACCATTCTCCTCTTTCGCGACGAGGGGATTTCCGTCCGAGGCGAAGCGAGAATCACCTTGCTCTTGGGGTTGGGCCCCTGAATGATCACGAATGGATATCACGGTTTGCCAGACCACTGAGAAACCGGGCGTGCTTGCGGCCGAGGCGGGCGCCGAACACCTTCGGCAAGTGCTGAAGGCGAAGAGCCGGGCCGTGGTGGCCTTGGCGGCGGGGAGTTCGCAAATTGTGATGCTGGAGCACTTGGTGCGGTCTCCCGGAATCGACTGGGGCCAGGTCATCGCCTTCCCCTTGGATGAATATGTGGGGCTCTCGGCCAAGCATCCCTCCTCCTTTGGGCGCTATCTCCAGGAGCGCTTCATCGATGGATTGCCGTCCGATCTCGCTGCTTTTCACGGCATCGATGGCGCGGCGGAGGACCCTGTGAGTGAAGCGGTGCGCGTCAGTCGACTCTTGCAGCGGGAGGCGCTGGATGTGGCCTTCATCGGTATCGGTGAGAATGGGCACATCGCCTTTAATGACCCGCCGGCGGACTTCGACACGGAAGAGCCCTACCTCGTGGTGGATCTCGATGAGCGCTGTCGCCAACAACAGATCAACGAGGGCTGGTTTCCGAGTCTCGAGGAAGTCCCTGACGAAGCGATCTCGATGTCGGTGCGGCAAATCCTAACAAGTGAACGCCTGATCTGCACGGTTTCTGAAGAGCGCAAGGCGGAGGCGGTGAAGGCTGCCATCGAGGGAAAAGTGACGGCTCAGGTGCCGGCATCGATCCTCCAGGAGCACGAGAACTGTCAGTTGTTTCTCGATGAGGCGGCCGCGATGATGCTGAGCCGTGAGTAGAGGACCGTTGGGCGGCGCCATTTTGGTTGCAGTTCGGCGAGTCGGAGCGAAGGGAATCCGATGACCCTGAGTTCGGCGGCGATTCTTTTGTTCCTCATCATGGACCCCTTCGGGAACATGGTGGTTTTCAATTCCCTGCTCGGCGGCGTCCAGCCTCGCCGACGGGTGGTGGTCATTCTGCGGGAGTCGGTCATCGCCTTTGGGATTCTCCTGCTATTCCTCTTCACAGGCAAATGGGTCCTCGCCTTTCTCGGTTTGGACAATTCGACGCTCAGTATCAGCGGGGGGATCATCTTGTTTCTCATTGCCCTGGGCATGGTCTTTCCTCGCAAGAGTGTCATGGCGACGGAGCCCGGGGAAATGGAGGGCGAGCCGCTCATCGTGCCCCTGGCCATCCCCATGATTGCGGGTCCGTCTTCGATTGCCGCTCTCTTGCTCATGGCGAGCAAGGAGCCGGACAAGATGGGGCAATGGGCGCTGGCTCTCACCCTCGCCTGGTCGGCGGCCACCGTGATTCTCGCCGTCTCGGTCCCGCTCTTTCGTTTCCTCGGAAGGCGGGGATCGATCGCCATCGAGCGGTTGATGGGGATGTTGTTAGTGATGATCTCGGTGCAGATGTTTCTCGACGGATTGAGGACCTACCTCGATCAGCCTTGACGCGAGGGGGATTTGCCCGGCTAACTGCCGCTGTTGGCCACTCGGGTATCGAGATCGGCGATGCGCTTCCGGGCTTCGACGCCCAGATTGTCTTCGCTGAGGTTGGCGGCTTCGATTTGTTGGAGTAGCTGGCGATAGGCAGCGGCCCCCGCGGCATTGCCATCCCGTTGTTGGATGAGGAAGGCCCGGTAGTGCAGGCGCCAGAGCCGACTGACATCATTGCTCGCGGCCTGGGCGGCTTCGTCGATGAATTCGAGCGCCTCATCGTAACGCTTTTGCTGTTTGAGCATGAGAGCCATTTTGTAGGCGTCGTCGGCCCGGCTTTCCGGGTAGCGTTCCATGACCTGTTGCTGCACCCAGGCGGCCTTGTCTTTGTAGCCCGCCTTGAGGTAGGCATCGCGGGCCTTCTGCAAGATGTCCCGGGCATCCGGATGCTCGGGATGGGATTCCAAGAACTGGAGATAACCGTTTCCCGCAATGGCATGGCTGCCGAGGGCGGCATACTCATCCGCCTTCTCATAACCAAATTCGCCACGGAAGGCCTCCTCGCGTTCCTGAGAGGTTTTGGCCAGGTTCAGTGTATCAAATGTCTTCTGGAATTGCCCGACATGCGACTCCAAGGCGTTGAGGCGCTCCACGAGTTGGGGTTGGCCGTCCTCGTTGATGGAATCGTTAGGCGATTCGGCTATCCCCTCCTTCATCAGATTGACGTCTTGTTGCAATCGATGGAGAGCGTCTTCCACGGCGGCCAGGGAGGCGTGGAGATTGCTTGAGGAAGCCGCATCCCTCCCAGCGGGCGGTACCGAGGTGCGCTGCCAGGTGACGAGGGAGAGGCTGAGGGCGATGAGTAGTCCGGCGGAGAGAGCCCAATGGAACAGTGCGCTCGATTTCATGACGATAGGATCAAACCTCGCGGACGTGGCGGCGACTCGGAACTCGGAAAAACAGAGCTGGGAAATTTCGAGAGAGCATCCGTGACCCGTTTGGGTTTAGGATGGGGTGATGAACTCGTTGTCTCTCCGGGCGTTCGCCGTTCTCTCTCTTTGGCTGGGAGCAATCTTGTCGACCAGCGCCCAACGTGAAGAAAATGTCGCCGCCGGAGGTGAGCCTTCCACGGACGAGGTCCCGGCCACGGCGACGTTGGTTTTCCTCAATGGCAAGATCCTCACGGTCAATCGGGAAGACGCGGCGGTCAGCGCCATGGCGATTGGCGGCGAGCGCATCCTCTACCTGGGTGATGATGCGGGTGCGGCCGGCTTTCGGGGCGCGCAGACGAAGGTGGTCGACCTCCGGGGAAGAACCGTGCTCCCGGGCCTCATCGATTCGCATACCCATCCCTTGAGCGCCGCCATGATCGAATTCGATCACGCGATTCCCGACATGCGATCCGTGGCCGACGTCTTGGCCTATGTGCGAGGACGCGCGAAGGAGAGCGGCCCTGGTAAGTGGATCGTTGTCCAGCAGGTCTTCATCACCCGACTGGAAGAACGGCGTTATCCGACACGGGCCGAGTTGGATTCGGCGGCGCCTAACAACCCGGTGGTGTTCCGCACGGGGCCCGACGCCTCTCTCAATTCGATGGCGTTGGATCACTTCGGCATCGGTCCGGATACGGAGGCGCCGGAGGGATCGAAGATTGAGCGTCGAGAGGATGGTGGCGAACCCACGGGGATCTTGCGCGGTTGGAGCCGGATGATCAAACTTCCCGCAGGCGCTTCCCGGGAGCCCCGGCGGGCCGATCGGGAGGCGAGACTGAAGAAGCTCTTTGCCGACTACAACGCCACGGGCATCACGGCTATCATTGATCGCAATGCCTCTGCCCAGGGGATGGCGCTCTACGAGGGGCTCAGAGACGCGGGAGAACTCAGCGTGCGGGTGGCGCTCTCCCGAGCTGTGGGGAACAAGGATGGCGCCGAATCGATCCGTGAGGATATCCGAGCGATCGCGCGGGAACCCATCAGCGTGGAGCGCGGCGAAATGCTGCGTACGGTGGGCATCAAGATGTTTCTCGACGGCGGCATGCTCACCGGTAGTGCCTACATGCGTCAACCGTGGGGAACGAGCAAGATCTACGGGATCACGGATCCGGACTACCGGGGTCTACGGTTCATTCCGGCGGATAAGCTGGAGGCGGCGGTCGACGAGTGTGTGGCGAATGGTCTTCAGTTCACGGCTCACAGCGTGGGCGACGGGGCGGTGCACGCGCTCTTGGATGCCTACGAGAAGGTGGCTGCCCGCCGTCCGATCAAATCGACACGGCCGAATATCACCCATTGCAACTTCATGAGCGCGGAGGCGATCGAACGCATGCGTCAGTTAGGCGTCTCCGCCGATATTCAACCGGCCTGGCTCTATCTCGACACGCGGACCTTGGCACCGCATTTCGGCGAGGATCGCTTAGCCTATTTTCAACCGTTGAAGGCCTTGTTTGATCAAGGGGTGATCGCCGGTGGGGGGAGTGATCACATGCAGAAGATCGGTCCGCTGCGCGCGATCAATCCCTATCACCCGTTTCTCGGCATGTGGGTCACCATCACCCGGCGCGCCCGGGGCTACGAAGGCCGGCTCCATCCCGAACAGGCGCTCGACCGTCGCCAGGCACTGCGTTTCTACACGGTGAACAATGCCTATCTGATGTTCATGGAGGACCGGATCGGCTCCCTCGAGGAGGGAAAGCTTGCCGACTTCATCGTGCTCGACCGCGACTACCTCACCTGTCCGACGGATTCCATTCGACGGATTGAGGTCCTGGAGACCTGGCTTGGCGGGCGCAAGGTCCATGACGCCTCAGCGCCTCGCGAGCCGTCGCCCTAGGCCGGCCGGCTCATTGGCACGGTATCGGTTGTTCTGGCATGGCCGGATCTTCTGTGTAGGATGACCACATCATGAGCCGCTTTTTGCGATGGGTGTGCGCTGGCATGGTACTTCTCGTATGGGAGACCTCGGGACTGGCCCGTGAATGGGTGGCCCTGGATGGGCGCAAGCTGGAGGCCGAATTTGTTTCGGCAACGGATGATTCGGTGACGATCAAACGCGCGTCTGACGGGCGTAAGTTCACCATCGCCCTGGAGACGCTTTCCGAGGCGGATCGTAAGTGGGTTGCGGAACAGGGAGGTCGTGCGACGTCCAATGCCGATGCGCCTGGAGCGCCCACACCGGTGACCGGACCCTACGCCTCGCAGCTCACGGGGGATTGGGAACTGGCGGAGTATCGGCGCCTGCCCTACACGATTTACGGTGGTGCCGATCTCGATGGCTCGAAAAAGTACCCGCTCATCATTGGGCTACACGGCAAGAGCGACAACAATGAGAATGGAAAGCAGAAAGGCATCGTGGCCCGGTTTGCGCAGAAGAAGCGGTATGAGAAACACCCTGCCATTTTGGTGGCGCCGCTCTGCTATCAGCCCTATGGCGGCACGGGCGGGGGTTGGGGAGAGAAACCGGGGAAGGAGACGATCGGGCTCATCAAGGATCTGATCAAGAAACTGCCTATCGTTGATCCGAAACGCGTCTATCTCCTGGGGACGTCCATGGGCGGGGGCGGCACGGCCTCACTCATCTCGAGCGATACCAAGTTGTTTGCCGCGGGGATCGTGATCTGTGGGTGGGCGGATTCCGGTGCGGTGAGAGCCTTCAAGAAAGTGCCCGTATGGGCCTTTCATGGCGAGGCGGACATGGTGGTCAAGCCCGACAGTATCCGCCGACTGGCAGACACCTTGAAACGATCGAAGATTTTCAAGTACACCGAGTTTCCCGGTGCCGGCCATAACATTTCCGGGCAGGTTTTCGCGGACGAAAAAGTGTATGAATGGCTCTACGCGCAGAAGCGTTCGTAGTGATTATGTCAGTGGAGGAGGCCTTGTTTTTGGGCGATTACCGGCGAAGGGGAGGCGTGCTTTAGCTAGTCGGAAGTCGCGCGTGGGAAAAAGCTCGCGCGGAGGCGCGGAGGCGCAGAGAAAAAGGGTAGGAAAGAGCATATCTTCTTTTCATGACGATCGCTATCTTTCTCTAAGACCAATCCTCTCACGCCAATTGGAAAAGCTCTTCGACAAAGCGTGAGTGCCAATGAGATTCTTTGCGGCTTGGCGACTTTGCGTGAGCCTCTGCTTATCTGGAAGCCGGGCCTTTGATGACTTGGAGTTGTGCGGTAAGTGAGGCGATGGCGGCTTCCTGCTGTGCCACGGTCTGCATCAGGGTCTGCCTGGTGGACTCGTGTTCCTGGACGATTCTGGTGAGGAGGGCGACGAAGTCCATCGGCCGGAGGCTCTTGCGCTCTGCCGTGGCCACCATTTCGGGGACGTCTTCGGCGATGAACCCTAACTGCGCTTCAGGATCCCCGCGATAGTGGAAGCGCCGGGGTTGGAGGTCTTGCAGGGTCGTTAGAGCCTCTTCAAGGGTGAAGGCTCCGATGTGCTCTTTGCGTTCCCGGCTGCTGCCGATCTCGAGAGTCTCGGCGATGAACGCCGTGCCCTCGACATGCAGGGTGGCCGCATTGGCCGGCACCATGTCATTGCCGATCCCCGGGCCGATGATGACGCCCTCGCCGGCATCGGGATCCACGTGCACGTGGACATTGGCCCTGGGATTTGTGGCGCCCGCGAGCCCGACCTTACCATTGGACCTGACGTTGACGCTATCGGTGGGTGCGCCAGCCTGAATGCGAAAGGGAACCTGATGACCGTGAGTGACATCTCTGACAAAGAAGTTGGCCTCGTTGCCCGCCATGTCCCAGGCCTGCGGGGTGAAGCCACTGCTATTGTCTTGTTGCAATCGGATGGCCGGGTTGTTGCCTCTCCGGATGTGGATCGCTTGTACGGGTGATTCCACGCCCAGTCCGACGTCGCCGTCGTCGTTGATACGGAGGGCGTTCTCCGGAGCCGCCCCATCGATACGAAACATCCGGTTCTGGGCCACGGAACTTTCGATGGCGAAGAAATCGCCTCCCGTGATGCGGCCGGTGTCGTTGAAGATAAACTGCCAGTCAGCCTGTTCCTCCCCGCCGGGTAGGGGGACGTCGTCAAAACGGAGGCGGATCTTCTCCGCCTTGACCCAGAGGGACTCCGTGCCGAAGTGGAAACGTGTGGCCTCTTCCCCGATCGCGAGGCGGCCATTGATGACGGTGTCGCCGCTGATGAACTCGTTGCCGTGGGAAGATTGGCATGGGAAAAAGGCGATCCAGGTGATCGCCGCGAGGGCGCTACCGGGGATGGACCGGAGTCGTGTGTGATTAAAAAGGTGATGCTTCGTTTTCATGGCGTTGCCGAGATCAAGTTGGAGAGAGGGCTCGCAGGAGCGCCCGTTTCCCGTCATCCGAAAATGGGCTCCAAGTCCTGCCATGAATTTTTGCGAAATCGCATCCGAAGAGCTTGGCAGCTTTGGGCTCCGAATTTCGAACTAGCCTTTGGCGGTCCCTCGAATCGAGACCACGACCAACTCAAATGGTGAACGTGATGAAATGCTTTCCTAATACTGATGCGACAATGCGATGTCCTGTCTACGGCATCATTGTCAGACTTCTAGCTGCGGCCTCCCTCGTTTGCGGGGAGAATCTGGCCGCTGATCTGGTCATCAATGATCATGGTAGAGTCGATCTCAGGAGCAAGATCACGGTAAACCACGGCGATGTCATCATTCGGCCAGGAGGGCGTCTGGTGATGTACGACAACGCCGAGTTGACGGCCACCGTGGTACGCGTTTTTGCCAGTGCTCAGATCGGGGGGTGCGGGGTGATCAACGCCGCACTGATCAACGCCGGCGTCGTCCTCGCTGCCTGCGGCCCATCATTTCCGCTGATCATCAACGGAGCGACGACCAATGACGGCGCGGTGCACGCGACCCACGACACGCAGCTGATGAGCAACGGGATCTTCATGAACAACGGCCTGCTGGACATCATCACCGGTGCGCAGATCGCGCCGGCTTCCCTGGTCAACCTGGGCGAGTTCTGGGACGCGGCGCGTCTGGCTCCCGAGATGCGGGTCGTGGGCGAGGACGTGGTGGTGGAAATCCCCACGGTGGCGCGGCACCGTTATCAGCTGCAGGGCAGTGAGACCCCTTCCGGCGAAGGCTGGCAGGAGATCGGACCCCCGCAGTTCGGCATCGATGGCACGCTGATCTTTACCCACGCCGGGGGCGCTGCCGGTGACCGATGGTTCTATCGGATCCACGTTTCCGATTGAGAAGCAGGCTCGCTGAAAAAAGTAGTTGACGTTCTAGACGACTGGTCTAATGGTTGCGATACCATGAGCGAACGACCCACCAAAGAACGCATTCTGGCGGCGGCGGAGGAACTCATGCTGGCCAAGAGTTTTCACTCGGTCGGCTTGAATGAGATCCTCAAGGCCGTGCAGGTGCCCAAGGGGTCGTTCTACCATTACTTTGACTCCAAGGAGCAATTCGGGGTCGAGATGCTGCGGCATTACCTGGCGGACGCCAACGCCTACAAGCGGGGGCTTCTTTTGGATACCAGCACCGAAGTGAATCCGCGCCGGCGGCTACTGACCCTTCTGGAGTCGAACGTCGCCCGATTCTTGGAGCATGGAGGGAAGTGCCCCTGCTTGGTGATGAAACTGGCTTCCGAGGTGGCGTCCTTCAGCGAGGCCATGCGGCAGGTGCTGGCCGACGGCCAGGCGGAATGGGTTCGGATCATCGAGCAGGTGATTCGCGAAGGCTTTGAGAAAGAGGCGATTGCCGAATTGCGGGACGCTGTCCTCACGGCGGGCTTGATCGACGCACTGTGGTGCGGCGCCATGCAGGGCGCCATCATCAGCCGACGCCCGGATCCCCTGCGGAGCGCCCTCGATTTCATTGCCCGTGACCTGATCCCAGCGCCCTGATCTCTCTTTTTTGATCTCACTAAACCGACCGGTCTAATAATATTGGCCAGTCATTCAAACCCAAACGCAAGAAAAACAAAACAAAACAAAACAAAACAAATCGAAATCATGAAATCCATCGACCTTACCCAACGTCCTCCCCGAAGCGCCCGCGTCCGGCTTGGCGGCTATGTCATTTTACCTCGCTTGCTCGACAAGTGCCGGGCTGAACTCGAGGGCAGGAACGGCGACTATCACTACGCTTGTCCTCTGGATCAGCGGTTTCTCAACTTCGTCGGCGTGGATCCCGAGGCCCTCAAAGCGGAAGTGGCCAAGGGTGGCGGCGACGGCGAGATCCTCGCTTGGATCGAAGCCAATGCTTCGAAGAAACGCGAGGAGTTTGAGATCTCCCAGTGGTCGGCCTTCCGGGAATCGGCGGCACCGAGTGATAACGAGAGCCGTGAATTCCTCAGTGACGTGGTCGCCGAGGCCGGCGGGGCGGAGCGTCAAGATCTCGCGACCTCGTTCGAGATCCTCGATTTCGACGACCATGTCACTTTCGGCGGGCAAGCCTGACGATCGGGTGATCGTCATCACAACGAACAAACATCCAAATCACATAAGACAAGAACATGAAAACCATTGAATCCACTATCAGACACCTCACGGCCGACGATTTTGACGGCGTGATTGAGAGCAGTCGTCATCAGCCTGTGCTGGTTGATTTTTGGGCGCCCTGGTGCGGCCCCTGTAAAATGATGGAGCCGATCCTCGACGAGTTGGCCAACGAACAAGGCGGTCGAGTTGTGGTGGCCAAGGTGAATGTCGACGAGGCGCCTAACTTGGCGAGGCGTTATGAGATTCGATCCATTCCCACCATCGTTCTCTTTAAGAACGGGGAGGAAGTCGATCGCATCTCCGGCACGGTGGGCAAGTCCGTGCTGGAAGAGAAGTTGAGTGCCCCTGGCTAACTAACCAATTGTAGCAGAGTGCGGTAGCGCGTGCTGCCGCACTCCTTTCCCCTTGTGAGGGAACTACTTATTTATCTATCCATCGATCTGATTGACCTCGCCCTGGGCTTCTTCCCAGGCGGCGGCCTCGTCAGGGTCGATGCCGCGCCAGGTGTCGAGCACGGTGGTGAGGGCGATTGACGAGCGATCTTCCGGGAGCGATCGGGCCCAGGCGACGGCCGATTCGGGGTCGTGGCGGGCGCGCTGCATGGAGGCGCGTTCAACCATGGCCTCGGTGGCGAGGTGGCCGTGTTCGCCGGCGACAAAGTCGATCAGTCCGGTCTTGGATTGCGAGGCGAGACGCCACTCCAAGCGTTCCACGGCATGGTTTCGCGCCTCGAGATCCGGGAGCGTTCCCAACCAGGAGAGCATGGCGTCATTTCCTCTGGAACCCGAGCGGTACCACTCTTGGACCAAGGCGGCAACGGCCTGGTTGAGTGCCCCGCCGGGGTTCATGTTGGCCACGAGGGCGGCGGCGACCTCGGTGTCATCGGCGGCCACGGTTTTGACGACGTCGGCGATGGCATCGGCTCTCGCGGTGGAACGGAGGTGTTCTTGAGACCAGGCGAGAGCCAGTTCGGGATCTGATTTTGCCAGACCTGTGGCGAGGCCTTTTCCCAGTTGAGCGCGTCTTGCGGGATCGGTTTCCGCGGCGACGAAGGCGGCTGCTGCTTCGGGGTCGTCCTGGGTCCACGCCCTGACGACGCTGGTGGAAAGGGCATTGCCCAGTCCGCTAGCCAGGGACGCGGCAAAACTCAAGGCGGCCTCGGGATCCGAGCGTCCCCACGTTTTCCCGATCTCTTTCATGACCTCCCAGCCCGCGGGTTCATCCCGCATGTGTTTCGCGACGCGTGCGGCGGCACCCGGGGGATCGGAGGCGGCCCAAGCCTTGACGTTTCGCGTGTCTGGAATGAAGGCGATGGTGCGAATTTCACTCGCCGCCTCGATCCCGATTTCGGGTGCATAACGGACGAGCTCGTTCCATATTTGCCAGGCCCGCTGCCGAAACTGATGGTTTCCATCGGTGGCGACGTACACCTGCAGCGCCTGGCGTGGATTGGACTTGGCCCAGGACCGGAAAAGCACCCGCCACAGTTGATAGTCCTCTTCGTTGTCTTCGATGAGGGTGCGAAACATGTGTGCGGGGGCGAGAGCGGCCCACCGCGCGGCGATGGCGCGTGCGAGGTCGGGATGGCCTTCTCGCTTTGCCAGGCGAAGCAACTGTGCCAATTGGGCGGGGTCCGCCTGTTCGGCTTGGGTGGCCAACCAGAGGAAGCGTTCCACGGCAGAGACTTGCGAGAGCGCCGCCGCGGCCCGGCTCTCCTGTGAGGTGCGCTCTGTGAGAATGGTCGACTTGTTCTGGGCTCTGGAGGCGGCGATCTCAACGGTGGAACGTGGCGAGTGGCGGTAATCGTCACCTAACTTGGCGGCGGGAAAGACGAAGGGTCGAAGTGCCGTCCCCAGAATCACGCCGAGAAGAAGAGCCAAGCCGAAGAGGCTGAATGCATGGAGGCGGCGCATGACGTTGACTGTTTCTAACTAACTGATTAGCGGGGCTCTGGTGACGTGATATGCGAGGGCAGCCCGTCCAGCCATGTGGCCATGCGTGCTTTCTCGCCGGGGTCCAAATTGGACTGGTCCAGGACCTCTCTCGCGGCGCCCGGGAACTGAAGGAGAGCTTTCTGCAGCGCCTTGGTTCGGGGTGACGGCGATTGGATGGTCTGAGCCCACTGCCAGGCACTGTCGGGTTCACCCCGGGCGATCGCATTGACCAAGGTGAGGGTGGCGTGATCTCGCTCGAGGCTTTCGGGTAGGGAGGCGATCCACTGAGAGGCTTCATAGCTATCCGATTCCGACCAGGTCTTGGTCAACCCTTCGTAGGCCTTGATGCGATCGGAATCGGGGAGTTTGTCCGCCCAGGCGACGGCGAGTGTGGGATCATTGGCCACGAGCTGACTGGCGTTGAGAGCCACGGTGCGGTCGCGCTGTTCTCGCGGCAATTGATCGATCCAGCCTAACCAGGATTCATGATCGAGGTTGGAATGGCGGCGACGCGTGAGGGCCCACATGAGAGCCTTGTCCTGCACTTCCTGGGGTGCGTGAAGAAAGACGTCGTCCAGGCGTTCCAGGTCTTCGGGCTGGTGAACGAGATGGCTGGCCAGGGTGCTGTAATCGATTGACTCGGTATCGCCCTCCTCGACCAGGGCTCTGGCCCAGGCTAGGGCTTTGTCAGGATCCGTGGAGATGACGTTACCGATCAAGCGGCGTTTGAGTGCGCTGGTGAATTCGCCCGCCGGTTCGGCCGTGGCCCAGTTCCAGGCCTCGTCCATTTGGCCGGCCCCGTCATTCATGAGCACGCTGCCGAGGGCGTTCTCGAGATAGGATCGGGCCTCGTGATCACGGATCATGGCCAAGGTAGCGGGGAGGTCCGCGATGAGGCGTTGGTGCAGGGGCTTGTTGAGTCCCATGAGGCTATCGGTTTCGAAGGGGTTTGGGTTTTCTGACAGCCAGGCGAGGGTGCCGTCGAAATCGGCCTGGGCGGCGGCCTCGAGGACGAGTTCGGAGGTGAGGCGTTCGGTGATCATCTGATTGGAACTGCTCCCTCCGGGGGGCGCGAGGTGGAGATGATCGAGCGCTGTCCCGGGATCCGACTGAGCCCACCCGATGAGGAGGTGGCGGAGGGTGCGACTCCGGTCCTCACTCGGTTCGAGTGCTTGGGCCCAGGTGAGGGCCACCGGACCATCGGATTCGGCCCAGGCCTGGGCCACGCCGGCCAGGGCTTGTTTGCGGGCCGGGCCTTCAACGCCCAGAGCGGCGGTGCGCATGGCATTCAAATTGGCGCGGGCGGCGATGGCGAAGGCCTCTTGCACGGGGTTGGTGAATCGGCCCTTGGCGAGGGGTGCCAAACGAGCCAGTTCATGGGGAGCCTGTTCCGCCACATCTTCGAGCACGTCGGCAATGGGCTCTCCCAAATCCGGCCCCGTCCTGATCATGGCGGCGATGGCTTCGGAGGGATCGTTTTCTAACCAAATACGGAGGACGTCGGTGCTCCGCCTGCCGTCCTTTTTCCCATGGAAATGCTCCAGGGCCTCTCTTGGATGGAGGGTGGCCCATTCGGCGATGAAGGCGGTGCGGAAGGCGCGTCGGCGGAAATCGTCGTCGAGGTCTTCGATGGCCTCATAGAACTCCGGCATGGAGCCACTGTCAGGACCATGCCGGTCTCGCATTTTCACCCATTCGGCCATGAGTTCGCTCATGGCGGGTTCCGGAAGGGCGATTTCGAAAGCCGGTGAGGGAAGGGAGACGGGGAGGGGAGCGGCGTCCTGATCCCGCTCTTCGAGGTAGCCCAGGGAAAGTGGTAGGGCAACGCCGGCGATCAATCCGGTGAGGAGGGTGAGTTTCATGGTCATCAAGGTGGAGGCCAGGGTGGCCGTCGCGGTGGTGGGAGTGGCAGATGCTTGGGCGAGTACGGTTTGGATGGCTGAACTCGTGGTTGTGGCAGGCAACGGCTCCACGGCGTAGGCGCCGAGGGCCACCGCCAGAGCGCTCGAGGTTCCGGTGAACCCGCGTTTGGCGTACCAGGCGCGTAGGCGGGCGAGGGCACGCGACACCCGTTTGCGAGCGGCGGCCTCACTGATTCCCAAGACTTGGCTCACCTCGCGCAGCGGCCGCTCCTCGAAATAGCGCAAGAGCATGGCGGTGCGGTCGCCCTCTCCCAGGGATTGCATGGCCTCCTCCAGGACGGGAGCGATCTCCTGCCAGACGGCCCTGGGTTCATGGTTGTCGGATTGGTCGTGCATCATCTTCGCGTGGGATTCTTCGCGCCGCTTGCGCGCGGCTTCTTGCCGAAGCACATCGATGGCCTTGTGGCTCGCCGTGCTGTAGAGCCAAGTCGAGAGGGAGCTGCGCTGGGTCAGTTTGGGAGGCTTTTGTGCTAAAGATAGGAACGCCGCCTGGGTGACCTCCTCCGCCCTGCCGGGGTCGCCCAAGAGCCGGTAGGCGGCTCCATAGACGAGTCCGATATGCCGCGACATGAGCGAGGCGAAGGCATCCTCGTCGCCGCGCTGGATATAGGCGGCTAGTTGTTCCCGATCACTCATCGCTATGAATTAATCGAATCCGGCCGCGGAGATGTGACAAGAATATGGCGCGCCGGAGATGGCAGCGACCGAATACGCCCGGCTGCCCCGAATTTCTCGACCGCCGGGTTCGAGCCTTTTACCGTGGTGTTCATGAGCGATGTCAAACACTTCAGTCGATCGACATTCCGTTGGGTGGTGTTCGTGTTTACCTTGTTTCCCTGGGCGCTGATGGCAGCACCGGAGCCGGGAGGAGATGAAGTGAATGGGCCTCCACCGGTGCATCCCATTGATCAGGCAATGGACTTGGCGATGGAAGAGGACCCTTCGACGGCCGGGATGATGCGAGCCATTGCCGAGGCGGGCGAGGCGTGGGATCAGCTGTTGAACAAGCATTATCAATCGTTGCGTAAGATCCTCGGTGAAGCGGAGTCGGAGAAGCTGAAGAAGGCGCAGCGGGGGTGGATCGCTTTTCGCGATGCGGAGTACGAGCTCCTGGAAACGATATACGGGAAGATGGAGGGGACGATGTACCGCCCGATGCATGCCCTGGAGAGGATGGAGCTGGTGAAGAAGCGAGCGCTGACCTTGGGGCAGTGGGTGGAGCTGTTGTCTTTGCGTTGAAGGCGCCGGATGGATGTCACTTCTAGAGCTTGCTCCAAGGGGCATCTTCGTATGGGGTAGCCGTCGCTCTCTCTCCAAATGAACGCACCCTCTTTGTCTGCCCACGCGACGAGCGATGGCATCTATGTGTTACGCACCACGCAGCAGAACCAGGTCCAGTTGAATCTCATGGCGGATCAAAAGGCCAATATCATCATTGGGATTTCATTGATCTTCGGGACGATCACCCAGCAGCAGCTCGTGAGTCAGCATTGGGACGACACGGTCCTGCGGGTGCCGTTTGTCCTGCTCGGACTCACCATGCTAACGGCATTCATTCTCGCCGTTCTCACGGTGACCCCGAAGTTGCTCCGCCTGGGGAAGTGCAAGGCCGCTTCGCTGCCCAACCCGCTCTTTTTCGGCTTTTTTCCCAGCGTGGAGGAGGACGATCTCGTGGAGCACTTGCTCGATGAAGTGAAGGACCCGGAGTCCAGCCGCGAGCTGCTGATTCGGGACATTTACCAGACGGGCCGTGTGCTGCGGCGCAAATATCGTCTTTTGCGGATATCTTACCTTTGTTTAGGAACGGGAGTGCTGACTTCGGGCCTGCTCACGGGGATCGCGCTGCTGCGGACCTGAGCCCGTGCGTGGGGGATCATACGAAAGGAGGACCGGTGGACGCCGGGTTCCCGTTGGGATTGAATTCGTGGGACTGTGAGGCTGGTCTGAGCTCGAATTCAGGGGTGATTTCCCTGGGGAATTTCCGGTTGCAAAGAGGCGGACCTCATGCAAGCTCCGCGTTCCGCGAGCCTCACAACTGCTGTTGGTCCCTGGGCACCGGTCGTCGGAGACCGGTTGTCATGCTCGCCAGGGGGAACCCAGCAAACCCAAGATACCATGCCCGTTAGATTAGCACGATTCGAAATGCCAAGCCGCCTCACGAAGGATGAGGCGACATCGACCGAGAACTATTGCCAGTTTGTGGCGGAGCCCTTTGAGGGTGGCTACGGACACACCATCGGCAACTCCATCCGCCGGGTGCTGCTCTCCTCGCTCGAGGGCGCGGCCATCACCTCGGTCAAGATTGCCGGTGCCCCCCACGAGTTCACCACGCTTCCCGGGGTAGTCGAGGACGTGACCAAGATTGTGCTCAATCTCAAGCAGATCCGATTCAAGCACCACGACAAGGAGCCGCGGATTCTCTCCCTCTCGGTGAACAAGAGCGGTGAGGTCACCGCCGGGGACATTACGGAGGACACGATGTATGAAATCGTCAATCCCGAGCAGTTGATCTGCACCCTGGACCGGAAGACCAAGTTCGAGGCCGAGTTCGAGATTCGCGTCGGTCGCGGTTTTGCCACCGGCGACGAGAACAAGCGCGGTGACATGCCGATTGGCGTGATTCCCATCGACTCGATTTTTTCGCCGGTGCGCCGGGTGAAGTATGGCGTGGAGAACACGCGGGTGGGTCAGAAGACGGACTACGACAAGCTGGTCCTCGATATCTGGACGGACGGACGGATCACGCCGCCGGATGCCTTGACCCAGGCGTCTTCCATCTTGCGTCATCACCTGGATGTCTTCGTCGATTACGACGATAGCCAGATTGAATTTGAAGAAGCTCCCGAAGCACAGAGCGAGGAGAACCAGGAGCTGAAGAAGCTGCTCAACATGAGCGTGAACGAGATCGAACTCTCCGTTCGGGCGGCGAACTGCCTGAACAACGCCAACATCACCACGGTGGGCCAACTGGCGATGAAGACCGAGGCCGAGATGCTCAAGTATCGCAACTTTGGTAAGAAGTCCCTCAACGAGATCAAAGACAAGTTGTCGGAGCTTGGCCTCAGCTTGGGGATGAGCATCGACCCGGCGCTTCTGGAATCACCGTTCGGATCGCCCATGCTCAAGGGTGGCGAGTCGTCGAGCCGGTTTACGATTGCCGATGATGATGACGGAGGCGGCTTGGCCTCATTGATTAGCCGGAACCTGGACGACTGATCGACTCCATTCCCTAACTGATTGATAGCAGAAGATTATGAGACATCGACGTAAGACAGTGAAGCTGCAGCGGAAAAAGGCGCATCGGAAATCGATGCTGGCCAACCAAGTCTGCAGCTTGATCGAGCATCGCCGCATCAAGACGACCCTGGCCAAGGCGAAGGCGACCCGGCCCATCGCGGAAAAGATGGTGACGCTTGGGAAGCGTGGTACCTTGCACGCGCGCCGCCAAGCGGTGGCCTTCCTGCGCCAGAAAGGTGCGGTGAAGAAGCTTTTTGAAGAAGTGGCGCCCGCTTGTGAAGGGAGGCAGGGCGGCTACTGCCGGATCACCAAGCTGGGGCCGCGTCCCAGTGACGCCGCTCCCATGGCCTACCTCGAGTGGGTGGACTATGTGATCGACGGAGCAGGCGACGACCTCGTGGCGCCAGCGGCGGCGGAGGGTGCGGAGTCCTGATTCCCGATCTTGTTAGGTAGATAGATTACAATGACACGGAGGCGCCCATGCGAATGGGCGCCTTCGTTGTGTGTAGAGAACTACTTTAACTTCAACTTGGACTCCTGCGCTGATTCAGGAGTTTAAGTGTAAGTTAAAGTTTAGGTTTAAGTTTTTTGGGCGAGATACACAGTGGCGATTCCGCCGCTTAGGGGGCGGTGGGTGGCACTGCTGAAGCCGGATTCCTGGATGAGGCGGCACATGGATTCGCCTTGGGGAAATTGGTCGATGGAGGTGGAGAGGTACTCGTAGGCTTGGCGGCGACCAGTGAGGAGGCCGGCGATTTTGGGGAGCACGCGGTGGAGGTAGAAGAGGTAGAGGCCCCGGAAGGGTTGCCAGGTGGGCTGGGAGAAATCGAGGATATGAACGGTGCCGCCCGGCCGGAGAACGCGTTGCCACTCGTCCAGGGCGTCCTTCCACGAGGCCATGTTGCGGAGGCCGAAGGCGACGGTGACGGCGTCGAAGGTGGCATCGGCAAACGGGAGACAGAGACCGTCAGCCACGAGCAGATCGGAGAGACCGGCCTGGCGTGCCTGGAGGAGCATGGGTTGACAGAAATCGGCGCCCACGACGACGATGTCGGGGCATTGCCGCCGGATCTCGAGGGCGACGTCGCCACTTCCGGTGGCGATGTCGAGAAGGACTTTGGGTTGCGCTTTCTTGATGCCGCGAACGAACTTTCGACGCCAGAGGACATCGGTCCAGAGGCTGAGGACGTGATTGGTAAAGACGTAGCGGCCGGCGATTTCCGAGAAGGCACGTCTAACAAATCCGGGATCCTGCACGGGTGGTAGGGTGAACGTGTGAGACTGAGTCAGCGAATGATCCCGCGTTCGCTGGCGGATACGAAATCGGTGAGGCGCCGGACGAGAAGGTCTTCCGGGTAACTCCGGGCAATGGCTTCAACCGCCTGCTTGGTATTGAGTTCGCCGCGGTAGAGCAGTTTGTAGCACTCCCGGAGCGCGCGGATGCTGCTCTCATCAAATCCGCGGCGTTCCAGTCCGACCCTATTGACGCTGCGAACCTCAGCCGGGTTGCCATCGGCGATCATGAAAGGCGGGAGATCCTGGACGATCTTGGTGCATCCCCCGGTGATGACGTGTTCCCCGATACGACAGAACTGGTGGATGCCGGTGAAACCTCCGAGGACGGCGTAATCATCCACGCGGACGTGGCCGGCGAGGGTGGCGTTGTTGGAGAAGATGACATGGTCGCCGACCTGGCAATCGTGCGCGATGTGGCTGTAAGCCAAGAAGTTTCCGTGACTTCCGATCGCGGTTTTTCCATTGGCTGCGGTGCTGCGGTGGACGGTGACGCTCTCGCGGAAGACGTTGTTCTGACCGATCGCGAGAAAGGTCGGTTCGCCCTGGTATTTGAGGTCTTGGGTCTGCTCGCCGATGGTGGCGAAGGGGTAAAAGAGATTGTCCGGACCGATGGTGCTGGGCCCTGAGATGACACAATGGCTCTTGAGACGGCAGCGGTCGCCTAACTGGACGGGGCCGTTGAGGACGCAGTAGGGACCGATGACGCAGTCTTGACCGAGCGACGCCTCGGGGTCGACGATTGCGGTCGGATGAATCTCGGTCGCCATGATCTCCGCGCGGTGTTCGTTAGGGCGTGAAGAGGCTGAATTTGAGTTCGCCTTCGGAAACTACCTCGCCGTTCACGAGGCAGCTGGCCACGGCGACGCCGATACTGCGGCGGATCTTGAGAATTTCCGCCTCGATGAAGAGCGTGTCGCCAGGGAAGACCGGCTTGCGGAACTTCACCTTGTCCGCGCTCATGAAGTAGCCGATCTTTCCTTGATTCTCACCCTTTCGCAGCATGAGGATGCTGGCGACTTGGGCCATGCCTTCGACTTGCAAGACGCCGGGCATCACGGGATGTCCGGGGAAGTGTCCTTGGAAATACGGTTCGTTGATCGTGACCGACTTCACACCGGTGCACTTGTTATCCCCTTCAAAGTCGACGATGCGATCGACCATGAGAAAGGGATAGCGATGCGGCAGGATCTGCATGACCTCGTTCACATCGAGGACCGCCTTGCCGGTGGGGATGGAGACGGGTTTGACCATGGAGGCCTGGCGGGCGAAATGGTGCCCGAGCTGTTTGGCCATCTCCGTGTTGGAGGCGTGACCCGGCATGACGGCGATGACATGGCCCATGAAGCGCTTCCCGCAGAGCGCGAGATCCCCAATGACATCGAGGATTTTGTGCCGGACGAACTCGTTCTCAAATCGGAGAGGTTCCTTGCTCAGGGTGGTGTCGTCCCGAATGACGATGGCGTTTTCCAGGCTGCCGCCCTTGATGAGGCCCTTGTCCATCAACGGCTTGACATCTTCGTAGAAGACGAAGGTGCGGGCGGCGGCGATCTCCTTTTCGTAGATCTCGGGAGTGACCTCGAGGCTGAGGTATTGGGTCATGCGGCCCTTGGGCCCGACCTGGGTGCAGGAGATCCGAAATTTCTTGTCGGGGACGATGGTGAGAATGGAGCCGTTCTTGAATTCCTTGTGGATGGGTTCCCGGATCTCGTAGACCTGGCGGAGGGCGTCCTGCTTGAGGAGTCCAGCCTGCTTGATGCACTCGACGAAGGGGGCCGAACTTCCGTCGCCGATCGGGGGCTCGTTGGCGTCCATCTCGATGATGGCGTTGTCCACGCCCATGCCGACGAGGGCGGAGATCACGTGTTCTACGGTGTGCACCTTGACGCTGCCCTCGGCGAGGGTCGTGGCGCGCTCCACCATTTTCACCTTCGACACATCGGCATCGATGAAGGGCTCATCCGGGAGATCGATCCGCCGAAACTTGAGCCCGTGGTGAGGTGGGGCCGGCTTGAGGGTGAGGGTGACCTTTTCTCCGGTGTGTAGCGAGGTGCCGGCGAGTGAGCTCGGCTTGTTCAGGGTGTGTTGAAAGTCGGAATCGGCCATGTGCCCCCCTAATCGCAAACGAAGTGCGCGCTTGCAAGCGGCATCACGGTGCCGCCGGGTGAGGAATGACCTGTCTAGGGAACGATTCCTGATAATCAGGATGTCGAAGACATATTTTGTTCATTTATTCTTGAACATTGGGATGGAAAGTTTAGGATCCCAGATTTTCTAGAATTGCCACCCCAAGATGTCTCAATCTCATCCGGTTTTAAAGAGCGAAGCGAATGACAAGCGCTCGGAGCTCAGTGCGCTGGAAACCGGGGTGATCGATCTCTTCGTCAATGGCGTTCGCGTTCTCGGGCTGCCGAAGTCGGTGGGTGAGATCTACGGCTTTCTCTACATCTCGCCGGAGCCGCGTTCCTTCGACGAGATTCTGCAGTGGCTGCAGATCAGCAAGGGGTCGACGAGTCAGGGGCTGAAGTTTCTCCGGTCGCTCGGGGCGGTTCGGGCTGTCTATGTCGGAGGGACGCGCAAGGATTACTACGTGGCGGAGACCGAGCTGAAGAAGCTGGTCGGCGGCTTCATTCGGGAAGAACTGCTACCTCACCTGGAGAGTGGCACGGAGCGGCTCGACGGACTTCGAGAGCTCTTGCCCGAATCCCACGGAAAGCATGCCGGTTTTTACAACGAGCGAATTGGAAAACTTGGAGCCTGGCACAAGCGGACCGAAAAGCTACTCCCGCTGATCCGACGATTTTTATCCTAGTCTTTGAACAACAACAACCTCTGACAACTTCTACCTCCCCCGCCAAAAACCCGTGACAAACGAAGACCTCGACCCCAGACACTATCCCGATGGGACCGCGTGGTACACCCTCCGGACGAAGACCAAATGCGAACATATCGCTGCCGCCCACGTCCGGCAGTTCACCGATGTGGAGACGTTCTGTCCTAGGATTCGGTTCCACAAGGCGACGCGGCGCGGCAAAGTCCTGTTTTATCAGGCGATGTTTCCCAGCTACATCTTCGCCCGGTTCAACTTCGAAAAGCAGAGCCGGGCGGTGACCTACGCCAACGGAGTCTCCACCATCGTCCACTTCGGTGAGAATTACGTTCCCATCGCTCCCGCCTTCATCGAGTTCCTCAAATCGGAGATCGGCCCGGATGAGGTGAAGCTTTTGAAGCCCGTGATCAAGCCGGGCGATGAGGTGGAGATCGCCGAGGGACCCTTCCGCGGGCTCAAGGCGATTGTGCATCATTACATGCCGGCGAAGGACCGGGTGAAAGTCCTGATGGAAGTCCTGGGCCAGACCCAACCCGTGGATGTGCCCGCGCGGGACCTCGTCAGCGTCAATTACCAATAGAGATTCTCCCGCGTCCCGAGAGAGCCGCACCCATCTATCAATCAGTCACCACCTAATCATAGCGACGGTCTCTCTTGATGTCGGAGACCGTTGCGTCCATTCCTCCTGGGACGCCTCGGCGTTCCACTCCTGTCCCCGCTCCCGGTTTTGCCTCAGGCAACTGACCAAGGGCGGAAGCGTGTCACCTTCTGAATGGGATGCAGTTCATTGACCTGAAAACGCAGCAAGCCCGCATCCGGCCGGAACTGGAGCGGCGCATCGGCGCCGTGCTCGACCACGGTCAGTACGTTCTCGGGCCGGAGGTGAATGAACTCGAGGCGCGCCTCGCCAGCTATGTCGGGGTCGAGCACTGCATTGGCGCCGCCAGTGGGACGGACACCTTGTTGATCGCTCTCATGGCCTTGGGGATCGGTCCCGGGGACGAAGTGATCACCGTTCCCTACACCTGGATTTCGACGGCCGAGATGATTGCCCTGATTGGTGCCGTGCCTGTTTTCGTCGACATCGATGAAAAGACCTGGAACATGGATCCAGCGAAGGTGGCCGAGGCCATCACGCCGGCGACGAAGGCCATCATGCCGGTTGGGATTTATGGCCAGACGGCGGACATGACGGCGATCAACGAGATTGCCCGAAGGCACGGGAATTTGCCGGTGATTGAGGATGCGGCGCAGTCCTTTGGGGCCACGCATCAGGGGACGCGCTCCTGTGCGCTCTCGACCATTGGGAGCACCTCATTCTTCCCCTCGAAACCGCTCGGCGCCTATGGGGAGGGCGGGGCGCTCTTTACCAACGACGGCCCGTTGGCTGATACCATGCGCCAGATCCGTGTCCACGGCCAGGCGGAGAAACATCAACATCCCATTCTCGGTGTGAACGGACGGCTGGACACGCTGCAAGCGGCCGTCTTGTTAGCGAAGATGGATGTGTTCGATGAAGAGGTGGCCAGTCGTCAGGAGGTGGCGGCGATTTACAATGCGAGGCTTGGTGGAGGTGAGCTCACCCTGCCACCCGTCGCCGAGGGAAACACTTCGGTGTATGCCCAGTATACCATTCTATCAGAACGGCGAGATGAGCTCCGCCGGTTGCTGGCGAAGGCGGATATCCCTTCGGTGAGTTACTATGCCGTTCCTCTTCATCGCCAGCCGGTCTTCAGCGACCTCGGGCATGCCGAAGGTGACTTTCCGGTGACCGAACGGGTGGCCGCGCAGGGTCTGAGTCTGCCGATGAATCCGTATCTTTCTGAGGCGGAGATCGAGAGGGTGTGCTCCGCATTGAATGGCTAGCGTTTCCCCTGGAAGAAGATGACGATGACTCTGTCAGATAACGCCAAAATTCTCGTGGCCGGATCCGGTGGCATGGTCGGCCGTGCTCTTTGCCGCGCCTTGGACGGGGCCGGTTATGGGAATGTCCTCCAGCCGCGCCAGGACAGCCTGGACCTCTGTCATCAAGAGGCGGTGACGGGTTACATGGAGCAGCATCGCCCTGACATCGTTGTGGTGGCGGCGGCCAAGGTGGGCGGGATTCACGCCAATAGTCACTATCCCGCGGAGTTCATTTATGAGAACTTGGCCATCGCGGCGCACACGATTCACGCCGCCTATGCCGCCGGGGTGCCCCGTCTTCTCTTTCTCGGCAGTTCCTGCATCTACCCTCGCGAAGCGCCTCAGCCGATGCCCGAGGACTGCCTTTTGACCAGTCCGCTAGAATCGACCAATGAGCCGTACGCCATCGCCAAGATTGCCGGGCTGAAACTTTGCCAGTCGTATCGCCGGCAGTACGGAGTGCTCTATCATTCCGTCATGCCGACGAATCTCTACGGCCCCGGGGACAACTATCATCCGGAGAACTCCCATGTGATCCCCGGCATGATGCGAAGGTTCCATGAGGCCAAGGAGCGCGGGGATGAAGAGGTCACGGTGTGGGGGACGGGGAAGGTGCGCCGCGAATTTCTCCATGTGGACGATATGGCCGACGCCTGTCTCCATGTCTTGGGTCTGGAGAATCCACCGGACTGGATCAATGTGGGGAGCGGTGTCGACCATACGATTGCCGAACTCGCTCAGTTGGTGAAGGAGGCCACGGGGTTTGGGGGAAAGATCACTTACGACGTCACCAAACCCGATGGCACACCGAGGAAACTGCTGGACTGCACGCGAATCCTCCGTTCGGGCTGGCGGCCATCGCTCGCGCTCAAAGATGGCTTGAAGAAGACCTATGAATCTTTCCTCGAGGAAACGGCCGCGGAAAAAGTCCGTTCTTAATCAATCAATCGACGCATCTCTATGAAGAAAGCACTCGTCACTGGGATCACAGGTCAGGACGGCTCCTATCTAGCTGAACTGCTCTTGAGCAAGGGGTATGAAGTTCACGGGATCATCCGGCGTTCTTCTTCGTTCAATACCCAGCGGATCAACCACATCTATTCCGATCCGCACTTCGATGATACGAAGCTCTTTCTCCACTATGGAGATCTCACGGATACCGGTGTCCTCTCCAAACTTTTGCACGAACTCCAGCCGGACGAGATCTACAATCTCGGCGCTCAGAGCCATGTTCGCGTTTCCTTCGATACACCGGAATATACGGGTGACGTCACCGGGCTGGGTACGCAGCGATTGTTGGAGTCCATTCGCGAAACCGGCCTCATTGGCAAGGTGCGCTACTATCAAGCTTCCTCGTCAGAGATGTTCGGTAAAGTGCAAGAAGTTCCTCAAGTCGAGACGACACCGTTTTGGCCGCGGTCGCCCTACGCTTGTGCCAAAGTGTATGGGCACTGGCTAACGATCAACTATCGCGAGTCTTTTGGGCTCCATGGAAGCAGCGGCATTCTTTTCAATCACGAGTCACCGCGCCGGGGTGAAACTTTTGTCACGCGGAAGATCACGCGTGCCGCCACGCGGATCAAAGTCGGTCTTCAGGATAAACTCTATCTGGGCAACCTCGACGCCAAGAGGGACTGGGGTTATGCCAAGGAATACGTGGAGATGATGTGGCTCATGCTCCAGCAGGAAGAGCCGGACGACTACGTCATCGCGACCAATGAGACGCATACGGTGAAGGAGTTTGTCCAGGCCTCATTCGAGCGGCTGGGCCTCGATTGGGAAGCGTACGTGGAATATGACAAGCGCTATGAGAGGCCTGCGGAGGTCGATCTCCTGATCGGAAATCCTGCCAAAGCCAAAAAACAACTCGGTTGGGAGCCGACCGTCAAGTTCCGGGAGCTGGTCAACATCATGGTCGATGCCGACTTGAAACTGGCCGAGCTGGAAAAGGCGCATCGCGAGGCGGAGGAACGTTTGGTTTGAGAAGAATTGCCGCCGGTGTTCGATTCGCCGGACCCAGCGATGTCCCTGCGCTCTCATCGTCTCCTCGGACTTCCGATTGCGGCGACGCATTACCGGGAGGCGTTCGAGGTGGTTTCGGGTTGGGCTCGGTCTGGAGAAGGGGTGCGCCTGGTGGAGGCAGCCAATACTCATGTCTTGGCTCTCGCGCGCCACGAGCCGGCCTTCGGCCGGGTGATGGCGCAATTCGACCTCATTCTCCCGGATGGCATGCCACTCGTGTGGGTGCTCAATCGCCGCTTCGGGGAAAACCTTCAGGACCGGGTTTACGGTCCGACGTTCATGGCGCGGTCGTTCGAGTGGTCCGGAGAGTTCGGCCACGGCCACCTCAGGCATTTCTTGCTCGGAAGCACTCCGGAGATCCTGGGAAAACTGCAGGAAAATCTGGGTCGGCGTTATCCCGCGGCCCGCATCGCAGGCGCTTACTCGCCGCCTTTTCGGGAATGGGATGCGGGGGATCGGGCCGCCATCCTCGAGGCGCTTCGGGAGGCGAAGGCCAATTTCATTTGGACCTGCTTCGGGTGCCCGAAACAGGAGCGCCTCCTCGCGGACATGAAAGGGGAGCTTCCCCCGGGAGTCTATTTCGGGATCGGAGCCGCCTTCGCTTTTCACGCCGGGGCGGTGAAACAGGCGCCCGCCTGGATTCAGCGCCTGGGAATGGAGTGGTGCTTTCGGATGTGCATCGAGCCGCGCCGTCTCTTTAAGAGATATTTGGTGAACAATACGCGGTTTCTTTGGTATCTTTTGCGGGACCGGGAAAAAACGAGCTAGGCAGGGGACGATTCCACTCGTAGACAGAGTTTCGTCATCAGATTTCCACCACAAGACAAGTCTCATGGTTAATCGGACCGCCTTTTTGATTACATTCAGCGTCGCCATCGCGGTTTGCATTCCTATTTTCCTCTACATCGCGAAGCGGAATCCCAACCCGCGCTTTCGACCCAGACCCGGTGAGTTGTTGCTCCTGGCCATCGTCATGATCGGAGGATCCGCGGGGATCTCGATTCTGTTTTGCACTCTGTTTGGCGTGGGCGACATGGTGCACGGGATCGATACGGGACCGCCGAAGACGCCTCGCCCGGCGGAGCCGATATTCGACGACGATCCTGACGGAGGGATGTTCGAGTAGTGATCGGGGACGCTCCGTGAGCCGGCGGCGTGAAGCTGATGTGGTCATGGTCGGATTGGTGCCGCCGCCATTCCACGGCCAGTCGATCATGACGAAGACCCTGTTTGACTCGGATCTCAGTCCGGTTCGGGTTGCCGTGGTCGAGGCTCGCTTCAACCAGGAGATCGGGCAGGTCAGTGCCTTTCAGTTCCGAAAACTACTCGAGCTGGTCCGGGTTATCTGGCGGTGCCTCGGGGCGCGTTTCCGGACGCGGGCCCGGGTGCTCTACTACACGCCGGGGAGTGCGAAACTGGTCCCCTTCCTCAAGGATGTGATTTTGCTAGGAACGGTGCGGCCGTTCTTTAAAGTCACGCTCTTGCACTACCATTCCGGCGGACTGCCGGAGTTTCTTGAACGCCGCTGGTGGACTCGTTTCCTGGCACGATGGACGTACGGAAGGAGGAAGGCGTGGGCCATTGCCTTGACCGACAAGGTACCCGTTCCGGGCGTGGCATTTGGCGCTGCTCGGGAACTCGTCATCGCCAACGGCATTCTGGGAGCACCGGATTCGGCGGGGACGAAGAGCAACCAGGATCAGATCTTTACCATTGTCTTCCTCGGCAATCTCTACTGGGAGAAGGGCGTTCACGATGCCCTGGTTGCGTGCCTTGCCGCGGCGAAGAGTCTGCCGCATCGCTCGTTCCGCTTCGAAGTCGCCGGGGGAAGTCCGGAAGCTGATTTGGGCGACGCCATCGCGGAGACGCTCAACGATTGTCCGGAGAATCTCGAGGTCTCACTCGTGGGTGCGCTGGATGCCGCAGCCAAGTGGGCCTTCTTGCAGCGGGCGGACGTGATGTTGTTTCCCAGTTTCTATTCGTCGGAGAACTTTCCCTTGGTTCTCTTGGAAGCCATGGCCTGCGGGTTACCCATTGTCGCCACCCAGTGGCGAGGCATTCCCTCCATAGTGGCGCACGGTGAGACGGGCTTTCTGGCGGAGGTGGGCGACGTGGATGTCATGGCGCAGTCGCTGGCGGCCCTGGCGGACAGTCCTGACCTGCAGGCGCGGATGAGCCAATCGGCCCGACAGGCGTTTGAAGAGCACTACGACTGGCCCCAATTCGTGAGTAAAGTGAGGGATTGTTTTCTATCCGCCATCAAGGCGTGAAGTACGGGAGACTGCGGCATGGTTGAGGATCTCAGGGAAAATTCGGGCGTGATCACCCTTCTCAATCTCGGGTGCGGGACGCGCGTTTCGGACAAGCCGGGAGTGACCAATATCGACTGGTCGTTTTATCTTCGGATGAAGAAAAACCGGCTTCTTCGAAGCCTCGCCCCGGTGGCATTGAGAGGGGTCCGGCGTGAAAGGTTCGATTCTCTCCCGGAGAACATTCTGTGCCACAATCTCGCCAAGGGGATTCCTTTTGCGGATGGCTCCGCGGATGTGGTCTATCATTCCCATTTGCTGGAACATCTGGAACGGAAGACGGCCTACGTGTTTTTGAGAGAGGTCAAACGGGTTCTCAAGCCGGGTGGCATCCACCGGATAGCGGTTCCGGACTTGGAGATGGCGTGCCGTGAGTATCTCGAGCACCTGGATCAGTGTGATGGTCATCCCCAGACGGCGGAGGATCACGAAGACTTCATCGAGCCCATCATCGAGCAGTGTGTACGGAGGGAGGGCGCGGGTGCGGCGGCGCAAACGCCGATCCGAAGATTTCTCGACAACCTAATCCTTGGTGATGCGCGGAAGCGCGGCGAAGTGCATCAATGGATGTACGACCGGGTCAACTTATCCCAGGCCTTGCTTCGTTGCGGGTTTCACTCGCCTGCCGTGAAGGCGCATGATGAGAGCGGGATTCCGGATTGGGTCTCCTACGGTCTCGATACGAATCCTGACGGCTCGGCTTACAAGCCGGACTCGCTCTACGTCGAGGCGAGGTCTTAGTGAGCACTTCAATCTTGCAGATGGACTCCGAAAAATTGGGACGCAGACGGGGGCGGACAGGAGTGTCCGCATCACTTGGCTCGGCTTATTTGGAAGCGCTCGGCCCAATTGGAAGCAAACCTTTTCAAAGCAACAGAAGCCTGAACATTTGAGTATATGAAAGTAGTGATTCTTTGTGGTGGCATGGGGACCCGTCTGCGCGAGGAGACGGAATACCGGCCCAAGCCCATGGTTCCGATCGGCGGCCGCCCCATACTCTGGCACATCATGAAAACCTATGCCCATTACGGCCACCGTGAGTTCGTTCTGTGCCTGGGATACAAGGGCGAGGTGATCAAGGATTACTTCCGAAACTATCATTGGAACACGAGCGACGTCACCCTCAAGCTGGGGCGAAATCCCGAGATCCGTTATCACAGCCGTCACGACGAAGAGGATTGGACGGTGACCCTGCTCGATACCGGCTTGGAGACCATGACCGGCGGCCGTCTGCGGCGGGCCATGGAATTTTGCGATGATGAACGCTTGCTCCTGACCTATGGCGACGGTCTCATCGACAGCGATATCAATGCCTCCATCGCGGCGCACGAAAAGCACGGCGGCCTGGCCACTCTGACGGCGGTGAAGCCCTCGGGGCGATTCGGAGAGCTGTCCATGGACGGGAACACCATCCAGTGTTTTGTCGAGAAACCGGATGATGCCGGTCTCATCAATGGAGGTTATTTCGTCCTCGAGAGGGGAGTGATCGACTATCTAACGGATGACCGCTGCATCTTTGAGAGGGAGCCGTTGGAACGCATTGCGGCGAAAGGGAAACTCAAGGCCTTCTATCATGATGGATTCTGGCAGTGCATGGACACCCACCGTGAACACGTCCTACTGGAGGAGATGTGGGCCGGGGGCAAGGCCCCGTGGAAAATCTGGGGCTAGTTTTTCACAACAGCAGCCAAGAAAACAACACGACGACTCTTTTTTGTAGTGGACGCGTATCAAGCATTTTTCCAGGGGAAGCGAGTCCTGGTCACGGGGCACACCGGCTTCAAGGGGTCGTGGCTTTCCCACTGGTTGATCCGGTTGGGCGCCGAGGTCCATGGCTACTCTCTCGAGCCGGAACCGCAGGCCTTGCTATTCGGTCAGTTGCAGTTGGCCAATCGCATGGAGCATACGATTGGCGACATTCGAGACGCCGCTGGACTGGAGAAATACATTCGGGGTATCGAGCCCGAGATCGTCTTTCATTTGGCCGCGCAGTCACTGGTCCGGCGGTCCTTTGATGTTCCGCTGGAGACTTTTGAGACCAACGTGTTGGGCTCGGCCAACGTGCTCGAGTCCTTGCGGCGTCAGGGCAAGCCTTGCACCGTGGTGATGGTGACGACGGACAAGTGCTATGAAAACCGGGAGTGGCTCCATTCCTATCGGGAGACGGATCCGTTAGGCGGTCACGATCCCTACAGTGCGAGCAAGGGCTGCGCCGAGCTGGTCACGGCCTCCTACCGGAGATCCTTCTTCGGTGACGGAGCTCCGGTCCGGGTGGCTTCGGCTCGCGCGGGAAACGTCATTGGGGGTGGCGATTGGGCCGTGGATCGGATCCTGCCCGATACGGTGCGTGCCCTGACAAAGGGCGAGACCATTCTGGTACGCAATCCGGCATCGACGCGGCCCTGGCAGCATGTCCTGGAACCACTGAGCGGTTACCTTCACTTGGCCGCCGTCATCTCCAGTCCTGCCAGCGAACTGGGGCGTCGTTTGCAGCAGAGCGATTGCAGTTTCAATTTCGGCCCCTATCTGGATTCCAATCGCAGTGTCGGTCAACTGGTGGAAGAGATTCTCCGTCATTGGCCCGGGACGTGGGAGAATCTGGGGGATCCCAATGCGCCTCACGAAGCCTCGCTCCTCAACTTGGCCATCGATAAGGCCTACCACCTCCTGGCGTGGAAACCGGTTTGGGATTTCGAGCAATGTGTGGAAAAGACCGTCGCCTGGTATCGCATGGTGAACGACGGAGGCGATTCGCTGACAGTGACGGACGGGCAGATCACGGAGTACGAGGCTGCGGCGGCCGCGCACGGTCTCGCTTGGGCTCCAAAACAGCCGGACTGATTGGAACCACTTGCGAGTGTGCCCACCATCATCCATTTAACGACGATTCTATGAACAACGGTTGCGCTTCCTGCGGACGTCCCTCCCTGGCCCCCGTACTCGACCTCGGCCGGCAGCCCTTGGCCAACAACCTGTTGCGCCAGGAGGATCTGGAGAAAACGGAGCCCAAGTTTCCCTTGCGGTTGTCGGTGTGCCAGGAGTGTTGGCTGCTGCAGATCACTGATTTGGTACCGCCGGTCGACCTCTTTTCCGATTACCTCTACTTCAGTTCCTTCTCCGACAAGATGCTGGCCCATGCGGCGGAGGCGGCGTCGAGTTACATAGAAGAGTCCGGTCTCGGCGTGGATTCACTCGTCGTCGAGGTCGCGAGTAACGATGGGTATCTGCTGAAGAACTTTGTGCAGGCGGACGTCCCGGTCCTCGGGATCGAGCCGGCGGCGAATATTGCCCGGGTGGCGATTGACGCCGGGATCCCGACCCTGACGGAATTCTTTGGCCTGGAGTTGGCGGAGCGCTTGGCGGAGGAGGGGAAGCAACCCGATTTGATTTTGGGCAATAACGTTTTTGCCCACGCACCCGATACGAACGATTTTGTCGCCGGGTTGAAACGTCTCTTGAAGCCCGAGGGGCGATTGATCTTGGAGTTTCCCTATGGAGTCGATTTCATCGAGAAATCGGAGTTCGATACCATCTATCATGAGCACGTCTTCTACTTCACGTTGACCGCCTTGAAGCCGCTCTTTGAACGCCATCAGTTAGAAATCCAGCGCGTGCAAAAGCTCGACATACACGGGGGTTCCCTGCGTTTGTTTGCCGGTCATCCGGGTGCGCACGAAGTGGAGGAATTGGTGTCGATGCTGCTCGGCCAAGAGAGCGACCGGGGTGTCTCGGATCTCTCTTTTTATCAGGCGTTTGCCGAGCGCGTGGATCGTATCAGGGACAACCTCAACGCCCTGCTGAATCAGTTGAAATGTGAGGGACGCTCGATCGTGGCCTACGGCGCTTCGGCCAAGGGAAGCACGCTATTGAATTACGTCGCGCCCGCGGAGGGAACGATCGATTTCATTGTCGATCGAAGCACCTACAAGCAAGGGCGCTACAGTCCCGGCCTGCACCTCCCGATCGTTTCGGCGGAGCGACTGAGTGAGAAGCAGCCTGACTACGCGCTTCTGCTGACGTGGAATTTTGCCGATGAGATTCTTGCGCAGCAGGAAGCTTATCGAAAGGCGGGCGGTCAGTTTATCGTGCCGATCCCCGATGTTCGGGTGCTGTGAAATCGAGAGCGGGAAACGCGACACGCGACACACTGGAATGCTATTTACGAAGACATCGATCGATGGCCTTTGGCTCATCGAGTTGGAATGCCGCGAGGATGAACGCGGTTTCTTTGCCCGGACTTACTGTGATGCGGAGTTTTCAGCCCAGGGATTGAACACGCGATGGCCGCAGTGCAATTTGACGGGAACGGCGGACGTCGGGGCGATCCGCGGCATGCATTGGCAGGCGGAACCGCTGCCGGAGATCAAGCTGGTGCGGTGCGTGCGTGGCCGGGTGTGGGACTGTCTGGTGGACGTGCGCCCGGAGTCGGCGACCTTTGGAAGATGGGAAGCCTTTGAATTGAGCGGTGAGAACCGCCGGATGCTCTACGTGGGCGCCGGTTTGGCGCACGGGTTTCAGGTCTTGGAGGAACAATCGGAAATGTTCTATCAAATGTCCGAAAGTTACGTTCCGGAGTTGGCGCGGGGATTGCGCTGGGACGACCCCGAGGTCCGCATCGAGTGGCCTTTGCCGGTGACCGTCATGTCCGAGAGGGATCGCGGTTTGCCCGATCTGGAAACCCTGCGTTCGTCTGCGTCGCGATGAAGATTCTGGTCACGGGAGCCACCGGTTTCATCGGCAGCGCAGTCGTGCGGCGATTGCTTGACCGCGGAATTTCAGTCTGTGGGCTGGTCCGGGATCTGAAGAAGGCGCGAACGCTCTTCGCCGATGTCGATCCAGCGAAGAACCTAACTTTGTTGCAGGGAGCGTTGGAAGCACTTCCGACGGCGGCACTGGCTGAGCATGACATTGATGCCTGTTTGCACACCGCCTGGATCACGACGCCGGGTGTCTATCTCGATTCTCCTTTGAACGAGGATTTTCTTCGGTGGAGCCGGAAGCTCGGCGATTGGATGGTGGGGGCGGACATCTCCTACGTCATGGGCCTGGGGACCTGCATCGAGTATGGCCCGTCGGGGGAAGCCTTGGTTGAATCGAAGAGCGCCGTCGCTCCGGCGAACCCGTATGCCAAGGCCAAGGTTGCTCTCCACGAGCATTGGAAGGCGCAGTTCGAGGCCACCGGGATGGGTTTCTGTTGGGGCCGGGTCTTTTATCCCTACGGGCCGGGTGAACCTCTCGATAAACTGTGCGCCTATCTTCTCCGGCGGTTGCACGCCGGCGAGCCCATCGAGTTGCGAACGCCCCACAGCGCGAAAGACTACATTCATATTGACGACCTCGCCGGGGCCGTGGGGCACCTGATCCATCAACGGGCGGAAGGGGCGGTGAATCTGGGTTCGGGGGAGGCTGTCACGGTGAAAGATCTGGCATGCAAGGCCGCCGATACTTTGGGAAGGGATCGGGATTTGGTCAGGGTGGCGGCCGAACTCAGCGCCGATCCCAATCCGCTGGTCCTGGCGGATATCAGTCGCTTGAGGGAACTCGGTTGGGAGCCGTCGGTGGGGCTCTCCGAGGGATTGGAGGGCGAACTCTCTTACTTGAGGAACACCGGCGCTATTCCGGCGGCATCCGTGAATCACTAAACACTTGTATTATGAAGCTGATCATTGACGACATTGCGAAAACACTTGAGATCACCGGCGATCGGGATGGTGAAGATCGCACATTGAATCTCTATTCCAAGGAAGCGTTCGAAGTCATTTCCCAACAATGGCTCAAGGTGGGGTGGAATGAAAAGTATCCCTACTGTTTCTCATGGCTGGGCCGCCCGGTGATTCAGTTGCCGGAAGACATGCTGCGAATCCAGGAAGTGATTTATCAGGTCAAGCCCGACGTCGTCGTCGAGACCGGAGTAGCGCGCGGCGGGTCGCTGGTGTTTTATGCCAGTCTCTTCAAGGCCATGGGCAAGGGACGCGTCATCGGAGTGGATATTGAGATCCGGCCCCACAATCGGGAGGCGATCGAAGCCCACGAACTCGCTGACATGATCACCATGATTGAGGGCGACTCCGCAGCGAGCGCGATCGTGAGCCAGGTCGAGGCGTTGATTCAGCCGAATGAGACCGTCTTGGTCATCTTGGATTCCTGTCATACGAAGGCTCATGTGGCGAACGAGCTTGAAGCCTATCATCATCTGGTGTCACCGGGATCTTACATTGTGGCGACGGATGGTGCCCAACTCTACCTCCACGATGTGCCTCGCGGCACACCCGACTGGAGCTGGGATCATCCCACGGCGGCGGCGGAGGAATTTGCCGCGGCCCATCCGGAATTCGTCATCGAGCAGCCGGACTGGCCCTTCAATGAAAGCGCGCTGAGCGAGAACATCACCTATTGGCCGGGAGCCTATCTCAAGCGGGTCCGCTAATTTTCCTTGTTAGGAGCTATGAGCACCGGCACAGCATCTTCGGCCACCGATCCGGCGGTGGCCTTGCGCTCGCGTTGCCCGGGTTGCGGGAGCGCCGAACTCTCGGGAGGGTTTCGCCGCCGCGGGCAGCCGGTGATGTTGAATTATCGATGTGTCAGTGTCGCCCAGGCCAAGGAATTCGGTGGGGGCGTGGTGGATCTGAAAGAGTGTCAGGAATGCGGGCTCGTATTCAATGCCGCCTTCGACAATGCCTTGATTCGCTATGATGCGTCCTATGACAATCGCCAGGGATTTTCCGGAGCCTTTCGCGAGCACCTTGATCACGTCGCCTCGGGGTTGACGCAGCGTTACCTCGCGGGCGGTGGCAAGGTCTTGGAGGTGGGTTGCGGTAAGGGTGAGTTTCTCCGGCTTCTGCGGGACCGCGGTTGCGCCCGCTGTGTCGGCTATGACACCTCCTGCCCGGAAAACGGCGGCGAGGAAGATGTGGGGATCGACTACGTGCGATCCTATGTCAGTGCGGCGGATGTGAAGGACGCGTTTGATTTGGTCGTCTGCCGGCACGTGGTGGAACATGTGGAGGAGATCGGTCCGTTTCTCGCGGAACTGGCGCGGATCGCGCGGGCGGCCGGAGGGGCTCGCGTGGCCATCGAGACACCTGAATTTGAATGGATCGTGGACCACGGCTGCCTCTGGGACGTCTTCTATGAGCACTGCAATTACTTCGCCATGCCAGTTTTGGCCGGGCTCTGCGAGCAAGCCGGATTCGAAGTCATTCGGCACGAGCGCGTGTTTGGCGATCAGTATCAGCTCATCGAATTGCAAGTCGGCTCCGGGCCAAGCACCTCTTCGGCTGGTGGAGGGCGCTTGGATCGGTTCAATGAGATCATCCGGCGCCAGGAAAGTGAATTGGTCAAGGCCATCCACGATGGGCGTGAGGATGCCGGCTGGGCCATTTGGGGCGCCGGGGCCAAGGGCGTGACTTTGAGCAATCTCTTGGGCGACGCCAACCTGGAGGCCGTGATCGATTCCAATCCGGCCAAGCAGGGCGGTTTCGTTCCTGGCATTGGCACGGGCGTGATTTCGCCGGAGGACGACCGGATACCACGATTGGGTCTGATACTCATTGCCAACCCGATGTATGAACTCGAGATCCGCGAGGTACTGCGTCTCCGAGGATACACCGGGAATGTGCTCGTGGTCTGATCCGTGTCATGAACCGGGGTCTTGTTGGGAAAGGAGGTGGCGCAGCGTAGAGAGGCGAGTTTTGGCTTAATTGGAAATTAGTTAGGCATGGCTTTGAAGAAGCGACATCGCGGTTCGGCCGGGATCAATGTGATCGCCAATTTTTTTGGAAGAGGTTGGACGGCCTTATTGGGGGTGATCTTTGTGCCGATCTATGCGCACATGATCGGCATTGAGTCCCAGGGCATCATTGGCCTCTTCGCCTCGTTGCAGCTGGTGTTGCGGATTCTCGATCAGGGTCTGAGTGCGACCTTGAATCGTGAGCTGGCCAGGGCTTCCCACCTGTCCGCCGATTGGAACGAGTCGCGGGATCTGGTGCGGACGATGGAGGTGATCTATTGGGGACTCGCCGTCGTCATCGCTTCCGTCGTCGCCTTGCTGGCGCCCTTCCTGGCGCATCACTGGTTGAAGGCGGAGCATCTGTCACCGGACATCATTGTCACCGCGGCGGTCCTCTTGGGAGTGCAGATGGCGGTGCAGTTCCCCCAGAGTCTCTATGACGGCGGCTTGATGGGGTTGGAGCGCCAGGTGTTGCTCAACGGAATCTCTTCCGCGGTCAACCTGGCCCGCTATGCCGGTGTGTTCCTTCCTCTATGGCTCTTCAAGGCGGATCTCCTGACGTTTGTCCAATGGCAGGTGCTGGTGCTTCTCACCGGGACGTTGGTGACCCGGGGTTTTCTTTGGCACTCGCTCAAGCCGGAGAAATCGCATCGGCCTCGGTTCCGGGCTGACCTATTGCGCCGGGTTGGCGGATTCACCCTTGGGGTGAGTGCCACGGCGTTGGTCTCCCTCCCGTTGACCCTGGCCGACAAGCTCCTGCTGAGTCATATCCTTCCGTTAGCCTCCTACGGTTACTACATGATCGCCTATCAAGGGGCCATGGGCATGAGCGTGCTCGTGGGACCTTTTTATCGCGCTTACCTGCCCCGGTTCTCCAGTCTGGCGGCGCGTGACGATGGCGACGCCGAACTTGGGCGGGTCTATCAAGTCAGCTGCCAATGCCTGGCGGCGGTCTTGGCTCCGGCGGCGGCCGCGGCCACGATCTTTGCCCTGCCGCTCGTCGGGCTTTGGCTCCACCAGCACGATGGCGCGGCGGTGATTCTCGTGGCCACCATTTTTATCCCCCTCATGGGGGGCAATTTCTTCAACGGCCTGATGAATCTGCCCTATGCGCTGACCCTAGCCAAGGGGCGGACACGCTTTGGATTTTACCAGAACCTGATCGCGGCGGCGGTCTTCCTCCCCATGCTCTACGTGTTCACCGATCTGTGGGGGGCGAAAGGCGCCGCCTACTGCTGGTGTTTGCTCAATTTTGGTTATGTGATCTTGAGCGCGCCGTTGTTGCATCGCCAGATGTTGCCCGGCCGGTTTGGCCAATGGTTCAAGTTCAGCGTCCTCTTGCCCACGGGCATTGCCGCGACCGTGTTCGGGTTGGCCTGGGCGGTCTTGCCGTCGACGCTATCAGCTCTGGCGCAACTGCCAGTGATCATGCTTGCCGGCGTGATGGCTCTGCTAGCAACGGTTTTTCTCTTGCCGGGATTGGAATTCTGTCGCAAAAAACTTCGGCGATCTGAAGTCATTTAGAGTCGTGTGACAGATATTCCACATGCGGGGATGAGACCCGAAGAGTCGATAGCCTAACTCATCATCTGCGAAAACTGAACCCATCCGCGGTTCCCCCTCCTCCCGTAAACCCGGACGCTTTCTGCCTCTTGGGTGAACCGCAGATGGGGCAGATTTTCGCAGATTGATCAGCGATGGTGCGATTGCGGAGGGGGTCTTCTGAGTTCTGCTCCCCAGATACTTACACTCAAAACTTCGGGATCAGCTGAAGTCTAAGTTGAACTTTAAGTTCAGGCTGGTAATCCGCGGAGCAGACCAGAATTCTAAAGCCTTTTGGCTAGCACTTAGGACATGCAACATCAAATCAGAGAACTACGCTTATGAATTCGCCCTATTTTTCGGTACTCGTGCCGACTCGAAATCGTGCATCATTATTGCGTGAAGCGCTGCCTACGGTAATCAATCAGACGTTCGATGATTATGAGATCGTCGTCTCGGATAACAACTCTTCGGATGACACGCGTGAGATCGTCCACGAGTTCATGAAGCGTTGTCCCCGGATTCGGTATGTCAATCCGGGCGAAAGTCTATCGATGTGTGCTCATTTCGACTACATCTATGAGCAGTCCAAGGGCCAGTACGTCTGTTATGTTTCCGATGATGACGGTATCGTGCCCTCGGCTCTATCTTTGGCCCATGACGCCATCGAGAAATCCGGTGCCCGGGTTCTCATATGGAATCATGCGGGCTATTACCATCGGGATGTTCCTGAGCCCGCGCAACGAGGCCGGATGTGGGGCCGCGTGGGCGATGGAGCTTTGTATTTGGTGCCTTCGGAATTGTGCATTAGGGCCTATATGGATTTTCAGATCGATGTGATCTGGGATCTTGTACCGAAGATGTTGCGAGCGGCAGTGCATCGAGATCTCGTGGATCAATGTTCCGTTAAATCCGGCGGTAAGTTTCACTTGCCGCCTTTTCCCGATCACAGCGCGTCTTGTCACCTTATCGCCACCAATTCCAATTACCATGTACTGAATCTGCCGATGTATATCGCGGGCGTGAGCCTGAACAGCAATGCGGGCATAAGCTATAACCGGAAGGCCAAGTTCGATGATTATCGAAACTTGTTCGCCGAAGATTTGCTGGAAGGCGTGCCCTATGCATTGCCCTACATTAACGCGCCCTATTTCTATTCAGGCATTCAGCGTTTCCAAAACCTCTATCCCGAACAATTTCGAGGCGAGATCAATCTTGAAAACTATTTGCGCATGTCGCTCAACGATCTGCTGGCGTTCAAGGCGCGTGAGGATATTTCGGAGGAGCTATCTCAATTGAAGAGCCACATGCGGAGATTTAGCGGGGGAGATGAGTTTTTTGAGGAGTGTCAGGCGATGATCTCCAGCAAGCGCGCGCAGGCCACGGTGAAGCGTAAGGTCCTGAAGTTGGCCCTGGGCTCACCGCTCTTGGTCAAGTTCCTCACTGGAGTTCGGAGACAATATGCGGCCTTGAGGGGGCGCCAAACGTTGAATTTCGCGGATGTGGCCTCTATGACTGATGCGGTGGCGATGGCACAGCGATCGATTGATCGTCTGAGCACAGTCGACCCCATCGGCGATGTTGAGAAAGTGGAGACCCTGGAAGAGTTGACTGCGCGGATCCGTTAGCCTCTGGCCTCAACGAGACGTTGTGGGAGACGGATTCCATGTCGTCATTCAGCGGTCGCCCACTTGATGCCTTGATTGCTATGAAAATCGTTCACATAGAAGAGTTTTTTCACCCCTCCTTTGGCTATCAGGTGAACAACTTCAGCTATTTTCACTCGCGGGATCACGAGGTGCATATCATCTCCGGGGCAAAGCTTCGGGGGAACATTGTCAGGTGCGAGCCGGAGAAATTGCGTTCGTTGGATCGGGAGTTTGAAAGCGCAACGAATGTGACGATTACGCGGTTGCCGATGGCATTTGAATGGCGCCATAAGATTTGGCTTAAGGGGCTGCATGAGGCCTTGGAAGGGATAAACCCGGACGTCATTTTCGCCCACGGTGTGGAGTACGTCAGCCTGCTTCGGCTGTTGTGTGCCGGCTGGCAGAAGAGATGCGTGCTGGTGGCGGACAGTCACGAACTCGCCACGGCGGCACACAATCATCTATTGAAAGCTCTCTACACGAACACGTTCTTGCGATGGTGCGTACGGAAGATCAATGACCATGGCGTCGTTTGTTTTTACACGGCGAAGCCGATCAGAGGCATTCTGTTGGATTATGGTATCCGAGAGGAGCTCGTGGAAGAGCTTCCCTTGGGCACTGACCTCACCAAATTTCATCATGATCCCAAGGGCAGAGAGGCGCTCAGAGAGCGCTGGCGAGTGGCGGATGATGATCTTGTAATACTCTATACGGGGAAACACAATGATTATAAGAAGCCACATTTGCTCTTTGAAGCCGTGACCAGGATGCCGCGGAGGGCGCTGGGGCGTCTCAAGGTGGTATCAGTAGGCCCCGCGGATGCCAGCTATCTCGAGCAGACATGCCAGCCCATTTTTCAGCGCCTGAAACAGAAGAATGTTGAAGTGCTGTATGAATCCGCGGTGCCTTCCGAACAGCTGAGAGATTACTATTCGGCTGCGGATTTGGCTGTGTTTCCAGCCCAAAGTACCTTGAGCAGCTTTGATGCGATGGCCTGCGAATTACCAGTGGTGATGCAGGATGATGAGATCAACAGAGACCGATTGGCTGCCGGGGGCCGAGTGTTTGAAATCGGTAATGTGGATGCACTGGCGCGGTGCCTTTCAGACGTGACCGGGGATTCCCAAGCTCTTCGCGCCTTGGGTAAGGCGGGGCGCAATGATGTCGTCTCGCGATTCAGCTATGAGGAAATCGTGAAGGTATTGGAAGATCGCTGCCGCGATCTTGTGGAGAAGCGGAGTTCTTTGTCTGGGGCTCCCGTGGCCGGCGGTGTTTGAGGACTTGGCCGCTGGATTGAGCGAAATCACCATTACAGAGTATTCTATTTCTTCGCGTCATCACCATTTTCCATCGGGCTCTGCCTCATCACATTGATTTCTTCCTGAAGGGACGAGGGATGGTAGCCGGCAGTGGAGCGAAGCGGAACTGCCGGAACGGCGTACCCACGCATCGTGCCGCCCTGGCAGGGGCGGGAGAATTGATTGCTTCGCGGGACGACCGTCGGCTCACAACAGCGAGTCGCCCTTTCTTGACGATGGAATTGCCCTTCCGGTGATCACATTGCCTTGATGGGTCGATCTCTGGCACCCTTTCAGGGCGCGATGGAGTCCAACAAGGATCTGGTGGTTTCGCGGTGCTGCACCACCGGCTCCTATGAAGACCGTCAAGCGTTATTTGTAGATTTAGGGTTAGATTTCTCGTTAAGCTATCGGAGTATTGTCTTGGCCAAGGCAGGTTACGGCTCTGCTGGAGCCCGACTGGGATGTAGATGCGCAAATTGCCTTTGAATCGATCACAGAATCACGGAAGGCCGAAGTTCGCCATCCCAGTTCAGAGTTTCTGATAGAGCTGTTCATGCTGACGACGGATTCACACCATCAGGAACGGTGGCGACGAAGAATTCAAGAATGGGTCGGCCACGAAAAGTTCTGGTTTCCCACACCTGAAGACGTCATCGTTCAAAAATTGCGTTGGGGTAGAGCCAAGGATCTGGAAGATGTGAGTGCCGTAATCTCCGTGCAAGCCAAGCGTCTCGACTACGCTTACATTGAGAAATGGTGCCGGGAAACCGCAAGGACAAGAGCAATGATACAACGGTGGAAGAGTCTCATTGGTGGTCGCAATCTCGATGCGAAGGGAACTTCCCAAATGGGGCAAGATTTGACAAGAAGGTGCTGATGAAGATCTCTACCTGCCGCCTCGTTTCCGCCGGTCTGCTCATCCTCTCATTAAGCTCCCGCGCTACCGCGGAGAAAATCTCCGATGCCGAACTCACCGGATTCAAGATCACCTCGCGCCAGATCACCCAGGGACCATTGACCCATTTTTTTGGCTACATCGGGCATGTCGGCAATGTTCCCTGGAGTGGAGACGGCCGCTACCTTCTCGCTCTGCGAACGCCCTTCCTCGACCATCTGCCCGGCGCGGAAAATCCTGCCGATGTCGTTCTGATCGACACCGAGAATAACCACAGCTCGCGAGTCGTCGACCAGTGCCGGGCGTGGAATCCCCAACAGGGAACCATGTTCTATTGGAATCCGGACGCTCCAGAAACGCAGTTCTTCTTCAACGACCGCGATCAAGAATCGGGCAAGGTCTTCACCGTGCTCTTCGACCTCTCCAAAGGCGAGCACGGCAAACGTGTGCGCGAGTACCGGTTCGAGGACACACCGGTGGGCAACGGCGGGGTGGCTCAACAAGGAGGCTATTTTCTCGGCATCAACTACGCCCGCATGGCCCGCCTTCGCAAAGTCACTGGTTATGCCGGGGCCACCGATTGGACCGAGGGCATCGATCACCCCACGGACGACGGCGTGTTTCGCATCGATGTCGGGACGGGCGAACAGACCTTGCTCGTCTCCTTCAAGAAACTGGCAGGCATCCTCAAGGCGACCAAGAAAATGGAAAGCGTTCCCGCGCTATTTATCAACCACACGCTAGCCAACCGCGAGAACGATCGCATCTTCTTCTTCGCTCGCGGCGGCTGGGACGGCAACCGCGGGAAACGCGTCAATCAAGGCTTCGTCATGAAACCCGATGGCACTGGTCTCAAACCCCTCAAGCAGCACATCGGAGGCCACCCGGAGTGGGACCTCGGTCACCGCATGATCGGACACGTGGACGGGAAGCAGGTAATCTACGACGTCGACCGCGATGAGATTGTGGGGCAGATGGGAAACCCGGATATCTTTCCCGATCCCGAGGGAGACGTCGCGCTTTCTCCCGATGGCAAATGGTTCGTCAACGGCTTCAAGAACCGCAAGGAAGCGAAAAACTACTATGTCATCTACCGCCGTGCGGATGGCGCTCACTTTAGGACTCAGGGATTCAACATCGGGCAGTGGAAATCGGGAGATCTCCGTCAGGATCCCTCCCCGCGCTGGAATCGAAGCAACGACCAGATCCTCGTCCCCGCGGTGTCGCCCGATGGCAAGAGCCGGCAAATGAATATCCTCACCATTCATCGCGATCGGGCCGCCAATGAAGCCCCTGCCGATGCTACCAAACAACCGGGGGACTGAAGTCCCTCCCACATTGTTGGAAAGTGGCTGGGGCTTCAGTCCCTTCGTTCTTTGCTCAACACGCCGTGAATCTGTCTGCCCATTGATCAAGCTTGCGCTCCCCGGCTCGTCGCGTAAGTCAAGCGGTGGCCCGAGAATGTCCCAGCTGCGGAATGACCGCCCCAGAAGCCGGTATCCACCGCTGTCCCAAGTGCGAGAGTTCCCTGCGAAAACGGTTCGTCCGCGATCTCTACGAAATCGACGTCGCCCATCGGGGCGAGACCTGGGAGTTGGCCGAGCGCCGCATCACCGAGGCCTGCAGCCGAGCCCTCTACGCGCAGCACCGTGGGATGAAAGTGATCCACGGCTACGGCTACGGCCGGGGTCACACGGCGACCATCC
>JANQJH010000660.1 GCA_028281705.1 Verrucomicrobiales bacterium | reverse complement strand
GCGAATTTGATCGGCGACCTCGAAACACGCAAAACCAACTCCATTCCGCTAGCTACGCCACCTTTCGTCGTTCCTTGCTACTACCTTGCGGAATCGCTGCTCGCGCGAGGCTGCGCTTGCCAAGCCTCGGGAGGGCTCCTAATCTGGAAGCAACGATGATTGCCCTCAAGGAAACGCCCCAAGTTGCCACGATGACGATCGACCAAGTGCCGGTCGAGTTCACCGAAGGCGAAACGATTTACGAAGTCGCCCAGCGAGCGAAGAAGGACATTCCCACGCTGTGTTACGACCCGCGGCTGGAAGCTTTTGGCGCCTGCCGGCTCTGCGTCGTGGAGGTGGAGGGCATTCACAATCCCGTGGCCTCGTGCACCACGCAGGCCACGCCCGGCATGGTGGTGCGGACGAAGACCGCGGCGATCGAGAAGTATCGCAAGACACTCCTGGAGCTGGTGGTTTCGGAGAATCGGCAGCTCGAGGTGGACCCGTTGCGGGGCTACGCTTCTCAGGAGCTGACCAATCTCACGGTGCAGTACGATGCGCGCACCGGTCGGTTCCAGGGCCGGCAATCGGGGACGTCGAACAAGAACGATGAGAATCCGTTTATCCTGCGCGACTACGACAATTGCATCTCGTGCTATCGCTGTGTCCGCGTGTGTGCGGAGCAGGAGGGCGATCACGCGATCAATGTGAAGAATCGGGGGTTTCACACCCAGATCATCACGGAGTTCGATTCGGATCTGCGGGACTCCTCCTGCACCTTCTGCGGACAGTGTGTGCAGACCTGTCCCACGGGCGCGCTGGCGGACCGGAAGGCGATCCGCGCCGAGGGCGAATCGGGCGAGGTGCAAAAGACGCGCTCCATTTGCCCCTACTGTGGAGTCGGTTGTTCGGTGGATATCCTCACAAAGAACGAGAAAATTGTCGGCGTGCAACCCGCCATGGATGGGCCGGCCAATGAAGGTGCGCTCTGTATCAAGGGACAATTTGCTTTCGATTTCGTCCAGCATGCGGATCGCTTGAAGAAACCGCTCATCCGCCGGGAAGATGGCGAACTGCATGAATGTGAGTGGGAGGAAGCACTCGATTTCGCGGCGGAGGGTTTTCGACAAGTGCGAGAGAAACACGGCCGTCGGGCGGTATACGGCGTGGCCTCGGGACGGGCCCCTCATGAAGCGGCCTACACCATGCAAAAGTTCATCCGGGCCGGTTTTGGGACGAATCAAATAGATAACTGTAGTCGAGCGTGACACGCTCCCACGGTTGCCGGTCTGGCAGCCACGATCGGACGAGGCGCCATGTCCAACCCGCTGGTCGACATGGAGAAACCGGATGTCATTTTCGCCATTGGGACGAACATGACGGAGTGTCACCCTGTAGCCGCCACGCGGTTGAAGAAAGCCATCGCGGGCCAGGCCAAGATGATTGTGGCGGATCCTCGCCGCATTCGCCTGGCGGAGTTGGCCGATCTCTACCTGCCCATCCGCGTGGGATCCGATGTGGCGCTTCTGCTGGGAATGGCGCATGTGATCCAGCGTGAGGGGTTGGTGAACGAGTCCTTCATCGCCGAGCGCACGACGGAGGCCGAAGCCTTTCTCGAGCACATCAAGCAGTTCACCCCGGAGTGGGCGGCGGGCATCACCGGCGTGCCGGCCAGGGACATCGAGCAGGCTGCCATTTGGTATGGCGAGGCCGATCGCGGAGCCATCTATTACACCCTCGGCATTACTGAGCACATTTGCGGGGTGGATAACGTGCAGAGCCTGAGCAATCTCGCCTTGATGACGGGGCACATCGGCCGCGAAGGCACGGGGGTGAACCCGATGCGAGGCCAAAACAACATTCAGGGAGCGGGCGATTGCGGTGCCGTGCCGGCCAATTTCCCCGGCTTTCAACCCTGCCACGATCCGGCGTCGGTGGAGAAGTTTTCCAAACTCTATCAGACGCCCATCGACCCGGGCAAGGGGATCACCAAGGTGACCGCTTTGAATGAGTGTGGAAAGAGCATCCACGCCATGATGATCGATGGCGAGAACACCGTGGTCTCGGATCCCGACCGCAATCATTGTGAGCACGCGCTCAAGAGCCTGAAACATCTTGTCCTCATCGATCTCTTTCGCACGGAGACGGCGGAGTTCGCCGATGTGGTGTTGCCGGCGACCGCATGGGGAGAGACCGATGGCGTCTGTACCAACACGGAGCGTCGCGTGCAGCGCCTTCGGGCGGCCGTACCTCCGGTGGGTGAGGCCAAGCCTGATTGGTGGATTGTGAGTCAAATTGCGCAGCGTCTGGGCGTTCCAGGGTTCGAGTTCGAATCGGCCAAGGACGTCTTCAACGAGCTCTGCAGTCTATCACCGATTTACGCCGGTTTGGATTGGGATCGGATCGACAAGGGTGAATACCAGTGGCCGGTGCCTGACAAGGATCATCCGGGGACGCCGATGCTGCACCAGAAGGGTTTCAAGAACGGGCGCGGCATCTTTCGCGTCATTGGATACCGTGATCCCGCGGAAGTGGTCGATGACGAGTATCCCGTGTGGCTGACCACGGGGCGCCGCTTGGAGGCCTATCACACGCGCACGCAGACCGGGCGTTCGGCGGGGATCGACTATCTCTTGCCCGGGGAGTCGCTCGAGGTGCATCCCGATGATGCGGCGGCCTGGAACTTGGTCGATGGTGGCAGTTGCCGGCTGCGAAGCCGGCGTGGCAGCATTGAGATCAAGGTGAAGACGACGGATCAATCGCCGCGGGGAACGGTGTTCGCGAGTTTCAGTTTCGCCGAAGTGCCGATCAACGTCCTCACAGGTTCCGGCTACGATCCCGTGACGGAGACGGCGGAACTGAAGGTCTGTCCCGTGAGTGTGGAGCCGGTCTAGCCGGAATGGCACGTGGTTAAGCCACTTCGTCGAGGATCTTGCGCGGCGGTTCGTCGTTCTGAAAATGCCCGGGATAGGAGCGCCTCGGCTGTTGTAGCCAGC
>JANQJH010000648.1 GCA_028281705.1 Verrucomicrobiales bacterium | reverse complement strand
CTTTGACCCGCCTTCCCCCGCGCCACTGCCACTCCCAGGGCGCGGGGGAAGGCGGGTCAAAGTCATGACGGCCGCGAGAAGCAGCGGCGGGAGACGGCTTCCACCACGAATCCGAGCGCGGGCCGAGCCAAGTCCGGAGCTTCTTTCCAGGTGCCGGTGAAGGCACTGGCGTTTCGTTTGCCGCGGAACATGGACAAGGGGTTCGGCCGCGGTTCGCTCAGTGTTCAGGTGGTCGAGACTGATGGTGAGGAAGGGGCGGAGATGGATCTGCCGGTTCTGGCCTGGCTGCAGAAGATGGGGCAGACGCGGGTGCCGCCGCATCTCATGCTTCAGCGGCCGCATCTGGGAGGATTTTTCACCGCTCTGCAGGGGCATGGGCGCGTTTTTCTTGGGGAGGAGACGCCGTTGCGCGTCGAGTCCATGCCCTTGAGGCTTCCCCTGGTCTTGGAACCGGTGGGCAGTGATCGCGTGGGTCTGCGGATCGACGTTCCGGCGGGGATCGCCCTGGCGAACTCGGAGGGGGACGTGTGGGGCTACCTTGAGCAACGGCAGTGCCTCCTGCGCCAGCCGCGGTTGAAGGGTCTGTCAGAGAGCGACCGGAACGCGCTCTTGGGATCCCTGGAGAAGATGCCGCAACGTGCGGTGGAACGGAGTTGGCGCTGGTTCTTCCAGCATGCTGCCCTCCTGGAGGATGTCTTTCGGCTAGACACGACGGCCCTGCCAAAGATGCCTCGCTTGAACGCGGTCGCACCGCGTTTTCACTTTGCGATCGAGGGGAGTCTGAACCACCTGGCCGGGACGTTGACGTGCCATTACGACGAACTCGTCGTCGTGGCGGGGGAGCCCAGCGATGACTTCCCCTATGCCCGGGAAGAGCAACCCGGGGAGCTCTTTGATCGCAATCAAAGGGCGGAGACGGGGGCGGTGGAGCGGCTGGAGGAGGCCGGATTCGCCGGACCGAACAAGCAGGGGCAGTGGGTGCTCAAAGGGGAGCAATCCATTCTCAAGTTTTATGCTAGTGTGTTGCCTGCGCTGGAGAAAACGTGGGACGTTCGCGTGGGCGAACGCTTTGCCCATGTCACGCGGGACATCCAGAGGATCACGCCGGAGATCAAGACGGTGCCGCATCCCGATGGTGGCTGGCTCGATGTGGATATCGGCTATAGCAGCAGTGCCGGAGATCAGCAGTTGCCGGCGCATGAAATCCGGCGGCTTCTCCAGGTTGGGCAGAGTCATACACGGCTGAAGAACGGACGGCGGGTGGCGGTCGATCTCGCTGCCTGTGAGGAGTTGGATGAAGTCCTGCGGGACATCGAGCCCGAACAGACCCATGGGCGCTATTGCATTCCCGCGAGCCAGGAGGATTTTCTCAAAGAGACACTGGGCGCCTTCGCCAACCTCGAGGTTGGAGTTTTGCCCCAGGCGCCGTTTCCCGAAGAGGCCTTGGCCGACCTCGCCACCATCTTGCGCGACTACCAGCGTGAGGGTGTCTGCTGGATGCTGGCGCGAACGGGGCGGGGGCTCTCGGGTATCTTGGCCGATGAGATGGGATTGGGAAAAACGCTGCAGAGTCTGGCCGTGATTCAGGCGCTCCATGAGACAACGGGCGAGGAGCGGCCCCAGAGTCTCGTCGTTTGCCCCACCAGTCTCCTGGATAACTGGTGTGCCGAGGCGGCCCGATTCACGCCGGACCTGCGAGTGCTGAAGATTCACGGGGCGAAACGTGACCGCTTGTGGAAGAAGACGGATGAGGCTCACGTCGTCGTCACCAGTTACGGCATGCTGGTGCGGGATCTCGATCGATTTCGCGAGCGCTCCTGGTTAGGCGTCTTTCTCGATGAAGCCAGCGCGATCAAGAATAGCACGACGAAGAATGCCCAGGCCGCCTGTCAGTTAGGCGGGAAGTATCGCTTTGCCCTCACCGGGACGCCGGTGGAGAACAGCGTGCGCGACATCTGGTCCATCATGCAGTTCGTCGCGCCGGGTTATCTCGGGAGTCGGAAGACTTTCAAGGAGCGCTACGAAACGGCTCTGGCCAACGAGGCCGGCGCCCCTCGAGAATTGCAGGAGCGGCTTCGGCGTCGTTTGCGGCCCTTCATTCTGCGGAGAACGAAGCGGCGTGTGGCTTCCGAGTTGCCGGACAAGATCGAGAAGGTCCTCACCTGTCCCCTCACCAGTAAGCAGCGGGATACCTACACCAGCCTCTTGCGGGCTGGGCGTGAAAAGGTGTTGCAGGCGCGCGACCAGGGTGAAGGGGTGGCGCGGATGACCATGCTGACCACCTTGTTGCGTTTGCGTCAGGTGTGCTGTGATCTGCGTCTCTTGGGGGGTGAGCCTGAGGCGTCATCGTCCTCCGTGGCAGGACAGAGTTCCGGAAAGTTGGAGATCGCGCGGGAGCTTCTGCAGGAAGCGGGGGAGGGAGGGCATCGAGTGCTCGTTTTCAGTCAATTTGTCGGCATGCTGCGGCTCTGGCGCGAGGAGTTGGAGACTTCAGGGATCGACTATTGTTATCTCGATGGTCAGACCAAGGGACGGCAAGAGGAGGTTGATCGATTCCAAAACGGGGCGACCCCGGTATTTCTCATCAGCCTGAAGGCCGGTGGCTACGGCTTGAATCTCACGGCGGCGGACACGGTGATACATTTCGACCCGTGGTGGAACCCCGCGGTGGAGGCTCAGGCGACCGACCGGGCGCATCGGATCGGGCAACAAAACGTGGTCACGGCCTACAAGCTGATCTCGGAGGACACGGTGGAGGAGAAGATCTTGCGTCTCCAGCGGAGGAAACGCCAGGTGATCGATGCAGCGCTGGACGATGAGCAACCTCTTATGCAGGGATTGACGGCCGGCGATCTCGAGGAGATGCTCGAAATCTGAATTGAGAAGAGGAAGGTAGAGATAAAAGAAAACGCCGCGACAACCATGCTAGGTTGCCGCGGCGCGATATTGGATAAGTTGATTGGTTAGCCGACTTCGATCACGCGGGGTTTGTCCGCTTCTTTGAGAGGAAGCGTCACCTTGAGGACACCGTTTTCCAGTTGGGCCGCGATGCGATCGGCATCGATCTTATTGTCGAGTCGAAGGCGCAGCCGGTAATCGGATTGGGGGAGTTCGGTGGCGATCGGTTTCCAGCTCTCGGGGACAACATCCGAGCGCTCGGCTGTCACCGTGAGCACGTCATCGAGTAGTGATAGGGACACGCCGGATTTTCCCACACCGGGGACGGAAACCGAGAGGTGATAGCCTTCCTTGTCCTGGCTCGCCTGGTATCGCGGTTTGGTGAAGTCCTTCGCAGCCACTTCCGGAGTGGCGGCTTGTTCGGTTCTTGATAGGTTGCAAGTAGTCATCGTATTGCCTTTCGTATGATTCTTTTTGTTTTTGAGCTTGTGTGACGGTTGGTTGCTTGGTTAGCGGACCTCGATGGTGCGTGGTTGCGCCGCCTTGGACTTGCCCACGCTGACGGTGAGGAGGCC
>JANQJH010000365.1 GCA_028281705.1 Verrucomicrobiales bacterium | reverse complement strand
CGTGCCCGGCGATATTCTCGAACTCGAAGCCGGCGACCTGGTGGCGGCGGACGCCCGCATCCTCGAGTCTGCCTCACTGCGGTGCGTCGAATCCGCACTCACCGGCGAATCCAACGCCGTAAGCAAGCGCACCTCCACCCTTCACCACGGCAACCTGCCGCTGGGAGATCGCGAGAACATGGCCTTCATGGGCACCTCCGTGGCTGGAGGGCAGGGCCGCGGGGTCATCGTCGGCACGGCGATGAACACCGAGATCGGCCGAATCGCCGGCCTGATCCAGGAGACCGGCGCCGAGGAGGACACGCCGCTCCAAAAAAAGCTCGAGGCCTTCGGCCGCATCCTGGTGTGGGCCTCTCTGGGCATTGTCGGGTTGCTTTTTGGCCTCGGCCTGGCGCGCGGGATCGAGCTGTTTGAACTCTTCATGACCTCCGTCAGCCTCGCCGTCGCCGCCATCCCGGAGGGTCTGCCCGCTGTCGTCACCGTCGCTCTCGCACTCGGCGTGCTCCGTATGTCCCGGCGGCGCGCTCTGGTTAGGCGCCTGCCCTCCGTCGAAACGCTCGGCTCCACCACCGTCATCTGCACCGACAAGACCGGAACCCTCACCGTCGGCGAAATGACCGTGCGCGAGTTCTACGTCGCTCACCAGACCTTTGAAGTCACCGGCGAAGGCTACGGCCCCGAGGGCGAAGTATTGGGCACCGGTGTGGTCAAAGACGGTGGCTTTCCCACCTCGCCACTGAGCCAACTGGCCGACGTTCTCGTCGGCTGCAACAACGCCCATTTGATCCTCGAAGACGGCGACTGGGAAACCGTCGGCGATCCCACCGAAGGCGCCCTCCTGTCGGCGGGTCAGAAAGCCGGTGGGAGCAAGGAACGGCTCGACGCCGAGCAACCTGTGTTCCACGAGATTCCCTTCGACTCTGACCGCAAGCGTCGCACCGTCATCCGCACCCAAGCGGACGGAAATTTGCGCGCCTTGATCAATGGCGCGCCCGACGAACTCTTGCTGCTCTGCACTCACATTGACACAGAATCCGGCGTCCGCCCGATGACCGACGACGATCGCCGCCGCATCACGGCCCAGAACACACACATGGCAAGCCGGGCCCTCCGCGTGCTGGGTTCGGCCTATCGCGATCTCGCCCCCAGCACACCAGCGCAACTCACCGCCGAACGAGTCGAACGCGAACTCGTCTTCGTCGGTCTCTCCGGAATGCATGATCCCCCGCGCCCGGAGGCCAAGTCCGCGGTCGCCAAATGCCACGCGGCCGGTATTCGCGTTGTCATGATCACCGGCGACCATCCGCACACCGCGCTCGCCATCGCTCGCGAACTCGGCATCGCGGGCGACGACAGCGCCGCGCTCACCGGTCTCGAACTCGAGAATCTCAACGATCAACAATTGGCCGCCCGCACAGAGGAGGTTTCCGTTTATGCCCGTGTCACTGCAGCCCACAAGCTCCGCATCGTCCGGGCCTGGAAGGCGACCGGCGCCGTGGTGGCGATGACCGGCGACGGCGTGAACGACGCCCCGGCGATCAAAGGCGCCGACATCGGTATTGCCATGGGTCGCACCGGGACCGAGGTGACCAAACAAGCCTCCGACATGGTCATCACCGATGATAACTTTGTCAGTATCGTTGCCGCTGTGGAAGAGGGCCGTGGCATCTACAACAACATCCGCAAGACGCTCCAGTACTTGCTTGCGGGAAACTGCGGCGAACTGCTGCTCATGACCGCGGCCATCATTGTGGGACTGCCAATGCCGCTGCTAGCGATCCATCTGCTGTGGATCAATCTGGTCACCGACGGCCTCCCCGCGCTGTGCCTCGCCACCGATCCCATCGACGCCGATGTCATGCATCGTCCACCGCGAGCCCCCCGCGAACACATCACGGACGGTGGCTTCCTTCGCACCATGTTCCTCACCGGTGCGCTGACGGCCGGCGTTTCCCTTGCCGTCTATCTGCACCTGCTGCGAACGGAGACCCCCGAAATCGCGCGCACGCACGCCTTCACCGCGCTGGTCTTCGCCGAGTTGCTTCGCTCCTTTGGGGCCCGCAGTGAGACACGCCCCTTGTGGAGGATGAATCTCTTCTCCAATCTTAACCTGCTCATCGTCGTCCTTGTTTCGTTCGGCATCCAGATTTGGATCCTCCACAGCGCCTGGCTGGCCCACATCTTCAAGACCTCGCTCCTACCCATGCACGTTTGCCTCATGCTCCTTCTCGTCTCCACGATTCCCCTCATTGTGCTAGAGATGGTGAAGTCCGTGCGAACGGGGCGAAACGACAGCCGGCTATCCAAGGGGCGTGATCCAAGTTGAGAAGGCCATCGCACGCATGGTGATCATGCCGAGGAGTTACTCTGATTCGAACATCTCATCTGGATTCCATGGAACAGACGTGAAGGTAAAGAGGTCGAGGATGCGCTCTCCTTGCCACTTGAAGGCGGCTTGCGATGAGAATCGCTTTCTCAAGGCCAACATGATCGTGGTGGTCAATTTGGATGCCGTCTCTGGTCTCGAATCAACCGACTGACAGGCAAGAAACCGGTCCGAGGCAACGAAGTCGCGGGTGAGATAATGCCAGACGGTCACTGCAGCGCAGATTCCGTCGAGAATGGCAGTGCGATCCTGCTCCCATTGAGATGGCTGCAGCCAGTCAATGAAATCCCACACTAACTCGGGGTGACGAAAATTTGCCAACGTCAGCGCCCAGAAATAGCCCGAAATGATATTAGCTCGCGCGGCGTGATCGGGGGAGTCAGCGATCGCCTGGTCGAGTACCCAGTGCCGAAAGGATCGAGAGGGCACCATCTGAGAGGGATTGAAGTAAAGACCACGCCCACTGCCATGCCATAGAAGCATCACGTCCTCGACCGCATCCGCCCCGATGATTTCCGCAGTCGGCTTCAAGAGTTGCGGATACAAGTTCCGCAGCACAAGGCCTAGCGCTTCGATCAAGCATCGATGATGGCCCGGATGCGCATAGGAGCGCACATCCGCGAGAAACCGGTGGATCACACTGCCCAGACTGTGGCGCCCCTGTTCGAGCGACCTCTCGATCGCATCCCGGGCGAAAACAATTCCGGCGCCAGTGTGAAGAACGAGCCGCGTCTCCGCAATGTCCTCCGATACAAGAGACGGACCGGGAAAGCAGGCTAAACCGCCACACGACTTCGCCACCTGCGCACCGAAGCCCTCCATGAGCCAAATTGATTCAAATGATCCACGTAGACGATATTGGGAAACACGTGAGCTCCACTCTCCGGAAGTAGCAACATATCCACTGGGCTCACAAAAACACCGAAAGGCGAAGAGTTTGTTTTGGTATTCCACGGCGGCATTTCGAAGATTCCCGGAGGGCAAGAGATTCGTGCCACTGTGCAAGGCGATCTCTGACATCAAGCGAACCGACGATGAGAGCCAATTCGCATCGGCAGCAGCGTGCGAGACCAGCGAACACGCCCGGTCGAAACACTTCATTCCGCCAAGTTCAATGACCTTCCTCATATCATGTTATACCATGCGTCATCACAAATTTCCATGATGCGAGCTCGTCGAAGAAGCGGTGACGCTTCTCCCGTGGAACGCTGCTCACGCCTTGTGCGATTTGCAGTCGTAGAATGAATGACAGATGATTAATTATGGAAAACATAGCCAATCAAACTATCCAGCTGTTTCCTCAGCTGTTCCTCGGGAAGCATGGGCCGCGGCTATGGTCGTCTCCGTGGCCAAGTTCTCGGCACATGCCAGTGTCACGACAGGAGCGCCGCCGCTTGAC
>JANQJH010000587.1 GCA_028281705.1 Verrucomicrobiales bacterium | reverse complement strand
GGCGGCGATGGCCACCTCCAAGGTCTCGTCCAGATTGGGCATGCCCGTGAGGTTGGTCACCTCTTCAATGATGGGGCCGATGGTGGAGGCCCCGCCGAGATTGGCTTCGCCCGGCGTGACTTCTGTATAATACACTTCTTCACCCTCGGCATTGAGGCCGTAGGAGGTGTTGCCCACCTGGGTGGGATAAGCGGGCGCGAAGCCGTGCTCGATGGTCTCGCCGTCCGGGCGCACCAGGGCGAGAAATTCTCCTTCCAGGGCCAACCTGAAGTTGGTGTGGGTCATCTTGATAGGTGACCGCTGGAAGATGCTCTGCTTGGTGTGTTTGTTTTTCTCGGAGGCGAAGACGACGAGGTAGGCATCCGGCGCGAGCTTGAGGTCGTCAGGAAAGGCCCATTTGGAAAGATTGTCCGCATTGTCCGTGAGGAACCAATCCTTCAGGCTGACTTCCTCCGTGCCGGTATTGTGGATCTCGATCCAGTCGCTGGTCTGGCCATCCTCGTCCTCAAGGTCATCCAGGTTGTCCGCCTGGAATTCGGAGATTCGGAGCTGGGCCATGGAGGCGCTGGACCAGAGGAAAACGCCGCAGGCCAAGAGGGCTGCGGGCCGCGGGAGAGAGGGGAGGATCATGGAGCTTGGGATTTTTGGGACTGGTGAATTTCAGGCACAATATGGCGAAAATGCAACGTTTCCGTGACGAAATGAGGCAGGGAAACTAGCGCCTCGCTTTGGCCAAGACGTAGCGCAGGGGAATGCGCTTGCCTCCCTGGCGCTTGCTCTCGTCGGCCGCCTCCATGAAGGCGAAGATTTCGATGGTCTCTTCCGCGGAGACGGGCGGTTTCTTCGTCTGGAAGAACTTCACGATTTCGACCACCAAGGGTTGGTAGCCGTCGAAACTGCCGATCGGTGCTTTCTCTCCACCCTCACCCGTGGCCGAGCCGGTGTAGCCCTTGCCCTCCCGGAAGATGCCGATGCGGCCGCCCTCCCAGGTGCCTTCGACTTCGATCTTGCCGTCGTCCGTGAGGCGCCGGACCACACTTTGACAGCCGGTACCCATGGCGGTGAAGAGGGCTTCGCAGCCGTGGACCCCATACCAGAAGAGGTCGGGATGATGTTCTTCGATATGAGCGGGGCTCGAAGCCACCGCCCGAGTCACGGTGCCGATGGAGCCGGCACGCACCGCCTGGGTGGACTTGGCATAGCGCAATGACGAGGAGGAAAAGACGGGGACCCCGGCTTCCTTCGCCAGGCGGAAGATCTCCAGGGCATCGGCGAGCGATCCGGCCACCGGTTTGTCGATGTAGAGAGGCTTGCCCGCGGCGATGACAGGCTTGGCCTGCGCGAGATGGGGGCGGCCATCGACGCTCTCGATCATGACGGCGTCCACTTTCTCACAGAGTTCCTCAATCGTCTCACAGAGTTCGACGCCATAGGTTTCCTGCAAGGTCTTGGTGTAGCCCTCGACCCGCGACCAGCTCGATTCAATGTCAGGGCTGCCGCCCTTGAAGGCGGCGACGACTTTGGCACCGGGGACGTGCCCCTTGGCCTCGGGGTCGTTGATCGTCTTGGTGAAGGCGGTGGCGTGAGAGGTATCGAGCCCGATCATGCCGATGCGAATCACGTCTTCGGCCTGTGCTGCCAGGGTGGTGGCGTGCAGTGTGAGTGTGAGGGTGAAGGTGAGAGAAATGAGGAATCGGAGTCGTTTCATGTCAGGGAGAGATCGGTTGTGGGATTCGTAGATAGGCAAAGAAATCGCGGAGTTCCTCATCGCTCAAGCCGGAGAGGAGGGCACCGGGCATGAGACTTCGCCCGGCAGGCTTGAGTTCGACAATCTCGCTGCGCGAGAGGTGGAGATCGGCCCCATCGAAGGTGCGCAGGGTGATCCCCTCGGCGCTGTCGTCCGCGAGGAAACCCCCCAGGGCGCGGCCGTCCGCCGTGGTGATGAGATAGTTCTCGTAGCCCTCGCGGATATCGGCGCTTGGAGCGAGGATGCTGGGCAGGAGGGTGGAAAGGTCTTCCCGCTGATAACTGGTGAGATCGGGACCAATTTGGCCTCCACGGTGAAAGAGCCGGTGGCAGGAGGCGCAACGGGCCTTGTAGATGGCTTCTCCTCGATAGGGATCGCCCGGCGCCTCTTGCAGAATTCTGCGCAGCTTCGCCATCTCTCGCGAGAGATCCGCGGGGCTTTCGGTTGGAGTTGCGGATACCAATCGAGCGTCGATGAGGGCGTCGAGGCCGGCATCGCGGTGCAGTCGGAGTCGAGCGAGGAGATCATCGCTGACTTCGTTCGGCTCGAAGGTGTCCTGCTCCAAGAGTGTCCTGGCCCAAGCGGGACGACTTGCGAGTAATGTCAGGGCAGGTTCCTTGAGTTCCTGAGGCAGATCGCCAAAGGCCCGTGCCAGACGTTCGCCGATCCGGTCGTCGGAATAGCGTTGTAGGGCCGCCAGAGCGGCTCGGCGCACCGCGATGGCTTCGTCCTCGATGATGGCGAGGTCGAGGATCAGCTTCGCGGCGAAATCGTGGGGACGCGCCCCGAAAGCGCGGATGAGGGAGGTGCGTTCGTTGAGAGCGGCGCCAGGATCCGTCATGAGGGTCATGGCTTCGTCCATGGCGTCGGGATCGCCGGAGCGGACGCGAAAGGCGAGAGAACCGCTCCCGGCTTTTGCTAGTGCATCCGAAAGCTCGGCGGGAATTTCCGGGAGGGACCTTCCCGCGAAGGCCTTTTCAAAGCCCTCCATCAGGGCCCGGCGCTGGCGGTCGCTCGGCGCCATGGCGAACAGGCGGGCGCAGATGAGAAAATGGGCCCGGGAGCCGGTGGAGGCGAAGCGGCGCATCAATTGGCCTAACAAGTGATGCTGCACCAGAGGCGCCGACCAGAACTCGGGGTCGTCAGCCAGGGTTCGCAGGAGAAGTTCGGTCTCGCCCCTGTTCTGGCAAAGCGATTCCAACGTAAACCAGGCCATGAGCGGGATGAAGGGATCGTCCACGTCTTCGGTGCGCTTGACCAGGGCGAGCACCAGGGGAAGTGCCTGGTCAGGCGGGAGTCGGCGGGCGGTGCTGAGGACCTGCGAGCGGACCTCGGCGTCGGGTTCGCTGGCCGCGAGCTGGCGCACGCCCTGAAACACCGCCGTGGGCAAGCGCCGGGCATCGCCCGCGAGCCGGATGGCCCAAGCCCGGACCATGGGCGCCGGATGGTCCAAGGCCTCTCGCGTCGTCTCGGCGTCGAGCTGGTCTTGTTGAT
>JANQJH010000354.1 GCA_028281705.1 Verrucomicrobiales bacterium | reverse complement strand
CGACTACCTGCTTGGAGCACTCAAGTTGCGCAGTCATCGTGCCCTCTACACGCGCATTGCCTGTCATTATCACCTGAAGCCCTGGACTCCAAAAGAAATCAGCGAACTCCTGCTGACACGCTATCGCGCCGTGGGTTTGGCTGAAACGCCGATGGACTCAGCAGCCCTCGACTTGGTGATCAGCACGAGTCAAGGATTGCCTCGGACGGCTTTGCAAGTGGCTCGAGCTGCCTGGATTGTAGCCAGCAAAGAGAAGGCCATGAGTCACGTCCACAGCGTTCTCTCAACCATCCCGGCGGTGGGTGAATAGTCACGGATCTATTCTTATACCCCGTCCCTATTGATCCACGTCCCTATTGATCCCAATGATTACGAACACGTTGTCAGTGTACTGCGTGAGTTCATTCGGTGGAGAGTTCAATCCCGTTGTCCTTTAACCATTGATTGGCGGCGGCGGCGTCATTGGACTTCCATTGTATGGCGGCGCTCTCGATGGCTTTTCGCCGAATGTCGTCGTCCTGAATCTCAGCCGCCCAGAGCATCGCTGCGTGGGGATCGACATTAACGACCGTATTGGAATAGCGTCGGAGGGACTCGTCCTTGACAGCAGAGGTCTCCATGTTGCCTAACCACTTGCCGGCGGCATTGAAATCGCGAGATGCCCAAAGCTGAGTGGCTTTGGGAACTGTGTTGAGTTGGTCCTCTGCTGGCAGGACATCCATCATCCACGTCAGCAATGCTTCGGGTTCGGGATAACTTCGGGACTGCCCAAAGAAATCTAACAATTCTTTTGGATAAATTTGAAATCGTTCGGCGAGTGCTCTTGCGGCGGGGATCCCACCCTCTGCACTGGCGGAACTCAGCACGAGGTTAACGATATCCGTCTTGATCGCGGCGTTCTCGGGCTTTCTGCTCGCTTCTACAAGCTCAGGGAGCATTTCCTCCGGAATGGGAGCGGTGCTGAATCGACCGGAAGTTTCTCTTGCGAGACCTGGTTTCTCTCGTAGCAGCTTGAGTCCAACATCGATGTCACTGAGCAAGATTTGGGCAATTAACTGTGATTCAAATCTGTTTCTTTTCGAGGTCGACATATCGGATTTCTCTAACCATTGCAGGGCTCTGTCGGGATCGCGGCGCGCAAGGGATCTCATGAGGCTCTGACGCAATTCTCGATCTCTGATCAAAGTGTCGTCCGCTAGTAGCCGTTCTGGGTCATCTTCGGAAGAGAGCAGCAGCAATAGTAAGCGGGCTGCCCCCTTGCCATCCTCAATCCCTTCAGAGGCGGGTAGTTCGATGCCTTTTGCAACCTTGATAATCTCCTCCGTGGTCAGATGCTGAACGACGCGGAGCAAGTCTGGAAGAACCTCGAAAAAGCTGGCTGGAGATTGTTCCATATCGCCGACATCACGGACAAGTATATCGATGTCGGATAACGCACGCTTGATGCGCTCGGCAGAATCCTTCTCGTCCTCTGCGGTGGCTCGATTGCTACGACCATTGCCCTGCTTTCTATTACTTGGCAGAAGCGTTTCATTCTCGCGCAATGCCACGAGTTGATGTCGTTCTTCAGAAAGCAGTTCCTGTAGTCGCCTATTTCGAGTGGATTGCGCAACAAAAACCGCTGTTGCCAGAAAGAGGATCGAGATCGGTGTGATCCAGAATGTGCGGTACATGACGAGAATGCGAGGAACGGATTGTTACTCTACGTGAAACTTGGAAGCGAGATCGGCTGGCAGCACTTTCCGAGCGCTCTCCGAATCATGACTCATCCATGATCGCGCAACCGCTTCGATCGCATCGTTTCGGAGGATGCCGTCCTCGACTTCTTGAGCGCTTCGGAAGGCCCATTCATGATGGCTATCTCTCGCCAGTGATTGCGCTAGTTGCGCGAAACCCCGATCGCGAATGGCACCTGAAAACTGAGCGTCCAACCATTCCCCGATCTCTCTCGGACTCTGTGAGTAAGTTCGATTCACCAGCTCGCCCATTGCCAGCGGTGCCTGCTCGGCTGGAATGCTAGCCACTAGCCATTCTGCGCGATCAGCGAAAGGGATCGTTTCTTGCACCCTAAGCATTTCCGCGACGACTTTGCGGAGATCTGCTGGATCATCCTCTAGATACTTGCGGGCGAAAGCGAATCCCGCATCAAATTCACCCTTGCCGATGCCTGTGCGCAGTGCAGCATTCACGAGATACTTACGGTTGAGGGAACCGTCTGAACGATTCTCATTAAACTCGAACAACCTTTGGAAAGGTGCGTCATCACCCGTTTCTTTAAAACGGCTTCCAAGGCCGCCCGCCACTTTCCAAACGACTTGCGCAATAGTTTGCCGATCTTCGATTTCTGACAGGATTTCGATGGCACTATCGGGAGTTTTCCTCGCCATGCTGCCCAAGATCTCGCCCAACATAATACCTTTCGGTGTGCTGTAAACAGCCGTGCCCGCGAGATCGCCCGCTTGCAGTTTCTCTTGATACCAGGCATAGGCAGCAGCGGGATCACTGGCCGCCCATTGTTTTAACCTAGGTGTGTAAACATTAGGTCCAAGGCCGAGTTTCAATATCCGCTCGAGGGATTCCTGAGCATCGCCAGCCGGGGCGAAAGTGCTGATCATCTGCAAGGTCATTTGCCGTAGTTGAGGGCTACCCTTGTGGGCTTCGAGGTCGGCGATGAGTTTACTGTGCTCGGCAGCGCTCAGGTTGACGATGGGGATCATCAGCCTCATCATGCCGAGCATGTCTTGGTTCATCATAATTTCCGACATAGATTCGAGCAGTGTCTCGATATCAATGGGCTCATCAGCTGCGGCTAACAAATCGGCAATCGTGCGTTGCCCCTGACCAAATTTTTGCTGATTCAAACCCGGTGAGATATCCAGCTCACGGGACATCGTCGACTGCTCGAAAGCTTCTCGTTGGGACTGAGCTGCCAGCAATGCACTCCGCAAGGAATGAGCTTTGGTTTCTTGACGGACAAGCGGTACCGCCACTATCGCAACAAGGGCGGCGCTGGTGAGGGCGACGGCTTTTAAGTTACTCATGGTTTGGATTGTGTTGAGCGCTAGTGAAGTGACAGGGATGGACGTGGAAGCGGCCAACGCCTTCGGTGCAATGGAGACGATGGCCGGAGACGAACGCGCGAGTTCAGCTCCCAATTCGGAACCAATAGCCGCCACGGATACTGTGACGCCGCGCGCGGTGAAGAATCGAGAGAGTTTGGCAAGAGCGCGCTTCAATTGCATCTTGCAGGCGGCTTCCGATCGACCAGTCATCGCTGCAATCTCGCGAAACTTATACCCTTCATAAAATCGGTGAAAGATCAGTTGGCGATCGTTAGCAGGTAGCCAGTTGAGCGACTCATCGAGCAATGGCACCGCATCGCGCCACGCGTCATCGGCGCCACTGTCGTTCGGGCATGATTCCGACTGGCGACCATGAGTCTCACGGGCAAGCGCCGCGAGTTTGCGTAGGCGGCGACGTTCTGTTCGCATGGCTTTGGCTGATTCGAGTCTGGTGGTCTGGAAGATCCATGCCGTCAGCGTTCCGTGCTTTCTGAGGGACGCCGCCTTGCGCGCCAGTATGGCAAAGACGTTCTGCGTGACTTCTTCAGCGAGAAACCGATCTTCCGTCTGGCGGAGCGCGCTGGAATAAACGAGTCCGTCATACTCGGCGACCAACTTAGAAAACGCGACCTCAGGTCGCCCATCGCTGACGAATCTCTCGAGCAGATCGGCGGCAAACTTCTGCCTGTCTTGCTCGGGGCTGGGCAATGTAGATGAACGGGTGATACATCAATACTCCCGGCTTCATCGAAAAGGTAACGCTAAACTTACGTTAATTAAGTGAATAGACTGTGCATAGCAATCGACGACATCAGGATGGCCATCAGGCATTTCGGGAATGCTAGAGTCCGATTCCAAAGTCTCTGAGACACCCTTGAACGCCGCCGGACACAACCGGATTTGTTCTCAGCATGTTCTCATTTTCCTGGTTTTGGCCGCCAGATGTGCCTCGTCACTTTCTGTCGTGGGAACGGGGGTGGAGATCTTCACCTTCTGCCGTGTCGTTTGGACCACGGTAGAGCGTGACAACAGGCGGTGAATGGTATGGCACTGAAACATGCAGATTCGTCGTTCTTCCTTTCCGCCCGATGTCGATCTTCCTCCCTGCCCATTCGATCACGAAAAGAGACCTTGCCTCCACCGTCATGGCTATTACGAGCGATACTCCCGGCCGGAGGGGTCAGCCAAGACGCAGATTGCTAGCCCAAGTTCGTCACTTCACGGATCGAAAAATTTCGAAACCCCTATTTTCGTAGGGTTTCATCAAACCCGAACTCAGATTTTCGAGACTACATTTTC
>JANQJH010000509.1 GCA_028281705.1 Verrucomicrobiales bacterium | reverse complement strand
TGGGGGGACGCCGCAGCTCTATCCGCGGGAGAAGTACAAGGGTTTTCGCTATCCCAAGTTGGAGCCGCGCAATCACTACATGGAGTACGTCGAATGCTGTCTCAAGGGCGGGGCCAAACCCTCGGCCAATTTTGAATACGCCGCCCCGCTGACCGAAGCCGTGCTCCTCGGCTGCATCGCTAGCATCTTTCCCAACGAGACGTTGCTCTGGGATTCCGACGACCTGCGTTTCCGGAATTCCGAGGCGGCCAATGGCTTCGTCAAGCGGAGCTACCGGCCGGGCTGGGAGATCAGTTGAAGCGCGGAGAACCGAAGAGCACAGCCGCGTAGTGAAGCAGTGATGCTTCTTCCAAGGAACGCTCACTCGCTCCTCTACAGAATTATGATTTCCGGGGAGTGATAGAATCATTGGGTGACGAAGCCTGTGGTTATATCTGCCAGGCAGAGCAGTCGATCACTGTCAACTCGGGGATGCGGGAGAATTCCTCTTCGTTGAGCGTCGCCAGCGCATCGTCTTCTTGGACACAGGTGGCCGCGATTAGGAGATCGTGCGCGCCGATGATGTTACCTTGCTGTTCGAGTCGAGCCCAGAGGCGCGCATGAACCCGCGCGGTATCGAGGTCCAGTGGAATCGATGGCAAGATCCGGAGGACATTTTCGATAAACTGTTTGCGACGGTCTCGCCGCTTGCCCGCCTGAGCGCGTTCCCAGCCGTGGAGAAGTTCGGAGGCGGTGATGGAGGTGATTCGAGTGGGCTCGTCTCGATACGCCGTGAGCAAGCCGCCCAAATCGAATCGGCCTCGCTCAGCCGAAATGATTACCGAAGAATCGAGAATCAGTCCCATCGATGTTCGGGTGCCCGGTTCACAGAGGCACGTCCTGCCTCAAGATCTTTGGCCAAGGCGTCGGCTTCCTCCGTTGGGAGGTGAGGGATGGATTGCCAAGCATCCCATACCTCTCCACCGGTGGGCGCCTCGGCCTCCATGACGGGGACCAGTCGAGCAACGATCTTTCCGCCACGCGTGAGATCCATCGACTCACCCCGGTAAAACACCTTGTTCACGACATCCGAAAAGTTTCGCGCGGCCTCGGTTACGGTCAGAGTGGTCGCCATGGATACCGATAGACTCGCGAATCAGAATTTACAACGAATCAGATTGTCAGATTGAACTCCTGGCCTCGCCGCTTGCCTCATCGTTCGTCTCCGTCATACCCTACGCGTCATGCAAGTGCGACGGCGTCAATTTTGTTATCTCGCGGCGGGCGGGCTTGGATTGGGGGCGGTAGCCACTTGGCGGGGAGCCCGATCCTACACCAAGCGTTCCTGGGCCCTGGGGAGTGAGACAAGCATCACCGTTTGGCACGGGGATCGGGGGGAGGCGGAGACGGCGATGGGGGCCGCTTTTGCCGCCATCGACGAGGTTGAAGAGGTGATGAGCCTTTATCGACCGCACAGTCAACTGGCGTCGCTCAATCGAACCGGTTCACTGCGTGATCCCCATCCTGATCTGTTGGAGGTTTTGCGCTATGCGAAGTCGTTGTCGATTGCGAGTGACGGCGCTTTCGATGTGACGGTGCAGCCCTTGTGGGCGGCGAGAAACGAGGACGTCGGGAGTGACGTGGATCTTTCGGTGATCGATTCCGATCAGCTGGAAGTCACGCCTCATCAGGTGCGATTCAAGAGGCCGGGGATGCAGGCGACACTCAATGGGATGGCGCAGGGGTTTGCCGCAGATCGGGTGATGGCCGTGCTGGCGGAGTTTGGTATCGAGCACGCCTTGATCGATACGGGTGAGATCGCCGCCGTGGGAAACCGTGAGGGTGAAGCCGGTGAACCCTGGCGCGTTGGCGTGCAGCATCCGCGAGATTCGGAAGCCTATCTTGGTCTGGCGGGATTGAGTGGTCGTTGTCTGGCTACATCGGGGGATTACGCGACGCCCCTGACCGCGGATTTATCAGAGCATCATTTGATCGATCCGAAGACTGGGCGTTCGCCGGTGGAGCTATCGAGTGTCTCGGTGGCGGCGGGTTCAGGCATGGCAGCGGATGCTCTTTCGACGGCGGCTTTTGTCTTGGGATTGGAAAAGGGCATGGCCCTGATCGAGTCGACGCCTGGGGCCGATGCGCTCATGGTGCGGAAGGACGACGGACAATCCTTTGCCAGTGCCGGCTTTCCTCTCATTCCAACCGCCTAACCAGATCGAACCATGATCAGACTGTTTTGCCGCGTCTTGAGTGTGCTGATACTTGGCGCCATGGGCGCTAGAGCGGACGATGTCATCGAGTTTCTCAACGGGACCACGCTCCAGGGCATGGTGGTGGCGATCCACAAGCCGCAGCGTGAAGTGGAGTTTGCCGCCACCATCGCCGGCAAGCAGCAGACGTCGCGCTATCCCTATGCCAAGATCCATGCGGTGACGTGGAAGGGGAAACGTTATGAAGTGACGCCCCTGCCTGTCGGGGCCGGTGTTTTTGTCGCGGACCCGGCCAAGCGGCGGACGGCGGGTGAAATCAAGCAGGTGATCCTCGACTACGGGAGCAAACCGCCGGTGTGGTTGGGGGAAACGGCGTTGGATTATCCCAAGACTCTCGATCTCGATTGGCCTATGCCGGCGCCCAAGGGGTGGAACAATCAGAAGAACATGGGGCAGTACATTTGGGACAGGATCAATCCGAATGAAAGCCGATGGCGTAGCGGGATCAGGCTTATGATGCACGTCCTGGAAGAGCGGGCGTCGAGCGATGCGGCGTTGAAGAAGCGGGTGCAGGATTCTCTCGGGGCCATGTATTTTCGTTTCTTTCAGGACTACCCCAGGGCGGCCTACTGGTGGGAGCAGGCCAAGGTGCAGCCCGGGTCGGAGAACAGCGTGGGTCTGGCGGAGTGTTATTGGCGCATGGGGAACAAGTCGATGGCGAACAAGATGCTCGGTTCCCGGACCTTGCGCCTGGGGAAGATCAAGTTGTTAGGCGACATGGGAGAGACGCGGGAGGCCTTGAAACTGGCGGACTCCTACGCTTCCCGTGTGCAGGAGCCCCATGAATGTCTCCTTCTGGCGGGCGACGTTTCGCGGCAGGCGGGGAAGTTTACCCAGGCGTTGAGCTACTATCAGAAGGTGATCGATTTGCCGAAGATGAAGAACGAGAGTTACGATGATCGTCACCGTGCCCGGGCGCAGGCGAGCATCGATAGCTTGAAGCAGGTAGAGTTGCTCAATCTGGGAAAGATTCCCGCGGGCACTTACAAGGGGAGCAGTCTCGGGTATGAAGGGCCCATTGAGGTGGCGGTATCGGTCAAGGGCGCGCGCATCACCAAGGTCGAGGTGACGAAGCACAAGGAGAAGCAATTTTACTCGGCAATCACGGACACGACGCGTCAGATTGTGAAGAAGCAAAAGCTCAAGGATGTGGATACGACGAGCCGGGCGACGATCACGTCAGCGGCGATTATCAATGCCGCGGCCAAGGCCTTGGCTGACGCCACGCCATGAAGCGGCGTCGAGGTCTTGCTGCGGGAGCATGGCTTCTCGGCGGCGTCTGTCTGGGTGGCCTGAGCGGCCATTGGTTAGGCGAAACCGCGGGGGTGTTGATGGCCGTGACGGGACTCTTGCTCTGGCTTTCCCGGGGTGATGCGCAGGCGCTCTTGCGCTGGGATCACTACCTGCCCTTTCGCAACAAGCGGTGGCAGCGCAGCCGCCCGGCGTCCTGGGTGGTGCGGACGGTGGCAGGCGTCCTGCCGTCTTCGTGGCTCTTCGATCCCGTGACGGGAAAGGATGGCCGCCTGCGTCGCTGGTGCCGCAGGCTTGGGCCCACGGTGCTCTCGGCGCCCTGGCGGCGGCTCATTCAGGCCTTCTGTTTTGTCCTGTTCCTCGGCTTGTTCTTTTATGTCTGCTGGCCCTACGGGGCGCGTCCGGTGGAGCCGGGCGAGGTTTCGGAAGGATGGCAACTGGAGGGGGTCGATCAGGCTTCG
>JANQJH010000469.1 GCA_028281705.1 Verrucomicrobiales bacterium | reverse complement strand
ACGACACCTGGACGCAGACGGCCTTCCCACCAGACACGCCGGCCGAGCAACGCCTCCAGGACGCCGATCCCGATGGGAAGGCCGTCTGCGTCCAGGTGTCGTAGTCCAGGATGAATCCCGTCACCTGAGCGAGAACCAAACGGTCCTCCTCGATCCGCGCCCCCCCTGCAGATTCGTCGACTTCTGCGGAACTTAGAGCGAGGGCGTTGGATTGTCCTGGCGTAGGGAAGGTCCAACGGGGATTGCTGCTGGAAAACAGTCCCCAGGAAGTGACGTTGGTCAGATCGGGGGCGATGGGACCGGAAGCGGCGGTTTCGAGGATCCACCAATAGATCTTGGATCCGGCAAAGTCCGTGCCATCGGCTTGATGGACGTCCGAGAAACGGCCTGGTTCGGCGTCAGCAAGTCCGGAGGTGGCTTCGCCGAACGGCATCCAGGCTCGTGCCACGGACTCGAGGCTGGCCGAGGTGGTATCAAATGCCGTGGGGAGGGTGCCCAGGCGGACGACGGATCCATCCCTTGCTGGCGTGCCGTCGGCCGTTGCGATGAAGGGGTGGCCGGCAGGGGCGGCGGACTCGACCATGATGCGGTTTTCCGGGTTGCCCGGCCCGGTCACGAGAATGTCGTGAGCCCGAAGAAATGCCTGGTTCGGCTCGTGGAAAAGCCCGGCATAAATCGAGACGTCTCCGTATTCCGAAAAGCCAAATTCGGTCGGGTTTTCCCCTCCGTGGAGCACGCCGATCATCGCGCCGTGGTGAAGGAGCGGGCCGCCACTGTCGCCGCTCCCGGAGGTGCCCTCCAGGGCGGTGGGTTCAGAGTCGCCCATGGTGCTGAAAGCCGCCTCTCTGGGATGGTCGAAATCCGTCCGGATCTGGCCGGCTTTCTCCCCGTCGGTAAACACTTGGTCCGCGATGTTGGTCGCCGCTCGCCGTTGGCTGTCGAGAGAGTTCTCGAATGGAGGCAGGCCGTTGCCGTGCGATCCATAGCCCACCATCGTCACGAGTTCTCCTTGGGGATTCGCATTGGAAACCGCCAGGGCAATGGGCGGCTCCCCAAGTTGGAAGGACCCTAGGGTGACGACCGCGATGTCCAGCGCACTGGTCTCGTTCCAGGTGGGGACGTCGATGGCGATGGCGGTGGCGGTGGGACCCTCCAGGCCGTTTCCGGTAAGAAAGGTCACGGAGGAGGGGGGGATGTCGGGAGCGTTGTCGAAATCCCGATCGAAACAGTGGGCCGCTGCTAGCAGTTTCAACGAGCCGTCGGTTGATTTCACCAGGGTAGCGGTGCACGAGCGATTCCCGACATGCACACTCCCCACGGCCTCATAGGGGGCTCCGAGAGCGACGTAGCGGGAATCGTCCACGTCATCCCGCATGGCCAGCCTCAACTGGACTTCGCCGGCGAAGCTCTCCCCCATCATCACGCCAATACCAAGGCTCATGTAGAATGCCTTCACGAGGTTCTGGCGAATTGGTGTGGTCAAGTCGCGAGTGAGCGCGAGCAAAGAGGTGCCCATGTTCATTGTGTTAGCGTTACTTCAAATCCGCGTGTGCTGTCAAAGAATCCGAATAATCAATGGTGACGACTTTGATCCATGACGACTACTTAGAATTGCGAGCAAATTTTGCCCATTTCTTATTGAAAGTTGTGGATTATTTCCCTAAAGATACACGCTTTCAGGGAAACGTGCCATTCGGAACCGTCCGAATAGTTCTAACGGTTCTCTAACTCCAACCGGATTGTAAACCTATGAGCAGAAAACTCCTTAAAGGTGCTGTCGGAATCATCGCCACTTCCATTGTTGTCGGAATCATCGTCAGCTCACTATCAGTCAGCTCGAAGCCGGAGGCGCAGCCCCAGCAGCGGAAATTGCAGATGACTCAGGCCCAGGCAGATCAGCGTTCGAACAGTTCCATCGTCGAGCGGCAACCGCAACGCCGGGTTCGTCCCGACGCGCTTGAAGTCCGTTCTGTTAGCGTAGAAGCGGATTCGACATCGGGTGCCGAATTGGCGGCGAATGATTCCGTGGTCGATCAGGGAAGCGCGGCCACAGCTGCAGCCGGTCCTCACAGTGTGGCCAAAGCGATTGTGGAGCCGGAAAGGATTTCCTGGGAGCCGCTAGCAGAGAATTATGGATCGGTGCATTTGCGAGTCACCGGGCCTGGGATCGCTCCCTATGAAACCACTTTTGCTCAAGGCGAGGACATCCAGTTCGGATTTTTTGGCGACGACGGCAACATCTGGGCGGACGGGCTCTACAACTGGGAAATCACCTCTGCCCCACAAGTGTCGGAGGAGACTCGTGAATTCATGAGGGAAGTGCGAGAAGTGGTGTCAGCCGACAATGCCCGGGAGGTCTTGCATTTCAATGGTGTGCACGTCGGAGAGGGGAAGACCCAGTCAGGGTCGTTCCGCATTCTTGATGGCGAGCCTCTGCTAGCGTCTGTCGAAGAGGTCGTGGAGGAACCATTCGCTGAAGAAGCCGCGCTCGTGGCGGACGCTGGGAGCTTTCCCTCCGATTTGGACGAAGGCGTTCAGCTTCGCGATATCGTCCATTCCGACGATGTCATCATCAACGGTGGCAGCCTCTGCGTGGGTTTTGACTGTGTGAATGGGGAGAGCTTCGGTTTCGATACTATTAAACTAAAGGAAAACAATCTGCGAATCCGATTCGAGGACACCAGTACTTCGGCTTCCTTCCCAAGCAGAGATTGGCAGATCGTCGCCAATGAAACTACGAATGGCGGGGCCAACAAATTCTCCATCGAGGATGTCGATGGGTCACGGATGCCGTTCACGATTGAGGCCGGTGCACCGTCGCACTCCCTCTACGTTGATGACGGCGGGCGCATTGGCGTGGGCACCTCGACGCCGGTTGTCGAACTGCATGTCAGGAACGGCGACAGCCCCACTCTTCGTCTGGAGCAGGACGGATCGTCCGGATTCACTCCTCAGACTTGGGATTTGGCGGGGAACGAGACGAACTTCTTCGTCCGCGATGCAACCAATGGATCTAGACTTCCGTTCAAAATCCGGCCGAGCGCACCGACCAATTCGCTCTATGTCGATACCGATGGTGATGTCGGTATTGGAACGGCAACTCCCGATGCCAGGCTTCATGTGGACACGAACAGTGGCGAACCCAGTTTCTTGGTCAGCGATGATGGAGTGGCTGATAGTACGCAGCTTGTCGTAACTGAGGATGGAGATGTGGGAATTGGGGTCGATGTTCCCGGCACTGAATTACATGTGAAAGGGTCGGAGGTGAGAATTGATAACACTGGAACGACGACGACTGCTTTCTTGAGGATGTCCAACGACAGTGGGGCCTACTCCGTTGGTGTGGCGGGGACTCAAGATGAGTTCATTTTGTTTGACCGTGGCTCAAGTCAGAGTGTTGCCCGCTACCGGGCGGGGGGCAATTCGACCTGGAAATGGTTTACGAACGGCGTCGAGAATATGGAGTTAGACGTCAATGGGGATCTGACCACGACTGGAACGGTCAATGGGGTTTCCGACCGCAACGCAAAGCAAAACATTGAGCGGGTGGAGCCGGAAACCATTTTGGAGAAAGTGGTTGATCTGCCCATCAGCGAATGGAGCTACAAGAAAGATAAGGAGAATAAGCGTCACATCGGCCCCATGGCTCAGGACTTCCGGGCCCAATTCGGGTTGGGCGATGACGATAAGACGATTGCTCTTTCTGACGTCTCCGGGGTCGCCCTGGCTGCGATTAAGGGATTGCACGAGGTTGTCAAAGAGAAGGACGCTGAAATCCAATCGCTCCGCGAGAGGACCGAAGCCATGGAGGCTCAACTCAAGATGCTTATGGAGAAGATCGGAGCATCCGCTGAATGAGCACCGATAACTAACGGCCACTGATGTCAATGGATGCGGAGGAGGACACCGAGGTGTCACCGCGGGCTCTGTTGACTGGCTCAGAACGAACCCAGCACGTGGTTGGTGTGTCCACAGATTGATGTACACCAGCGATATCCACGTGAGCCTGATGAGTGCGGTGCGAGGCGAGCGAACCGAGTTCGCTTCGCGCCCTGCAACTCACCATTCCAACCTCAACAAGGATTAGGAAAATGAACTCCAGATTAGATGCGCTGAAAACAGTCGTTCCGGCTCTTTCCTTCGTAGTGTTCGCGGCCGTGTCCCAGGCGCAGGAAGTGCCGGTGGACATTTCCAAGGCGTTCTCACCCGATACGATCGGGCCTGGCAGTACGAGCAAGCTCACCTTTGTCATCACCAACTTCAGCGAAGTTCCAGCTGAAGATCTCGCCTTCACGGACGTGCTCCCTGCCGGGGTCACGTTGGCTGACGGTGCCAATGGTGTCTCCGGGTGTGGCGGAACGGTCGACGCACCGGACGGTGGGACGACGATCAGCTTTAGTGGTGGCGCCGTGGGCGTTGAACAGAGCTGCGAAATTTGTGTGAACGTGACGAGTTCCACCATCGGGACGCACACGAACACCTCGGGCGTACTGACGTCCAGCGTTGGCAGTGGTGGCACGGCGAGCGATGATCTCACGGTGAGCTCGGATCGACCGGGTTTTTACAAGAGCTTCTCGCCGTCAACGGTTGGGTTTGGGCGTCGTAGCACGCTGACCTTTACCATCGACAACACGGCGAATACTGCTAGCGCGACCAACCTTCGTTTTATCGATAACCTGCCGCCGGGGATCGAGGTCGCCAGCCCGGCCAATGCTTCGACCACCTGCACGGGCGGAGTCCTCACGGCGGTGCCCGGTACGAGCGTGATCAGCTACGTTCCGGGTTTTAGCGGCGATGGCTCGGTGGCCGCCGAAACCTCGTGCACGGTCACGGTTGATGTCGTCGGAAACGCGGTTGGTAGCCTGGTTAACACGAGTGGTGAACTGACATCGACTCCTCCCACCGGAGGTTCGGAGAGATCGAGCGGCACGGCTGCGGCGATTCTCACCGTGACTAATCAGCCGCTTGTGTTGACCAAGACGTTCACCGATGATCCCGTGGCTCCGGGTGGCACTGTCACCGTTGAGTTTACCGTTCTGGCATTGACCCGGGAAGACACGACCAACATCAGTTTCACCGACGATTTGGACGCGGCTCTCTCCGGGCTGGCTCCCGCTGCTCTGCAACTCCCCCTCGCCGACGCCTGTGGCGATGGTTCCCTTCTCGACTTGGATGGGAACGGCGACCTCAGCCTAACTGGCGGGAACCTGGCGGGCAGTCAAGGACTGGACGATGGCAGTAGTACCTGCACCTTCAGTGTCGTCCTCGATGTCCCAACCGGCGCAGCCGGGGGGCAGTACACCAATACGACCAGCGCAATCACCGGTGAGGCGGACGGCTCGCCCATCGCGGGAGATCCGGCGTCGGATATTCTATCGGTGCAGACGACGGTGCTAACCAAGGCCTTCACGCCCAGCGTTGTCGGCCCGGGTGGAACGACCACTCTGGAATTCACGCTGACCAATCTGGGCACCTCTGCCGCGACGGACATCTCCTTCTCGGACGATCTCACCGATTTCATCAGTGGGGTGCAGGTTCTCTCACCGTTTCTCACGGATCCTTGCGGCGATGGTTCCTCGCTTTTCTATACCGTCGATACCACGGGTGACGTTGATCTCTTCTTTACAGGTGGCAGTTTGGACCCTGGTGCATCCTGCACCTTTTCCATCGATCTGCTTATTCCTGAGGGCGGTGTGCCGGGGACGTTCGTCAACACGATTGACGACGTGCGCTCAACGGTCGAGGGAGAGACGGCTTTTGGGCCTCTCGCCAGCGGATCGCTCACGGTCGCACCGGCGCCACGTATCCAGAAAGAGTTTGAGGAACCCATCGCCCCGGGAGGCACGGGTACTCTGACGTTTACCATCATGCTCGATGCCTTGGCCGGCGCCTCGGCAACGGACATCGCTTTCACCGATGACCTCAATGCGGTCCTGGCCGGTCTCGCGGTGACGGACTCCCTGCCCATTGCCGATGTCTGCGGCACCGGCTCCTCGCTTGGTGGCAGCGTGAGCAATCTCAGCTTCACTGGTGGGTCTTTGGCCCCGGGGGAAACCTGCTCCTTCAGTGTCGAAGTAGCTGTTCCGGCAGGGACTCTGCCCGGGACCTACGAGAATGTCACGTCCTCGCTCACCTCCACCGTGGCCGGGGTGACCTCCACGTCCGGAGGTGCGGACGCCGAACTTCTCGTCACTGGGCTTACCTTGACCAAGGCATTCAGCGATTCTGTCCTGCCGGGAGCCACGGTAGATCTCGAGTTTACTCTGACAAATTCCCATCCGACGGCGACGGCCACCGATATTCAGTTCTCCGATTTCCTGACCGGTGTTGTCTCTGGTTTGGCGTCGACGAGTGGTAGTGTGGCGGATGTCTGTGGCTCTGGATCATTGATTTCAGGCACCTCGAACCTGACCTTTTCTGGCGGCACGCTGGCTGCCGGGGAATCGTGCTCCTTCAGCGTCGAGCTTCAGACTCCGGCCAACGCTGTTCCCAACACTTACACCAACACGACCTCGGGTGTGAGTGCGAGAATCGATGGCGTGTTGTTTTCCGTTCCTCCCGCGACGGACACCCTCTTCCTCGTCGAACCGGAAGAAGAGGTGACCGAGACGGTTCCAGCGGTGACGGTCGAGCAGGCGGCGACGCAACTCGACCCGACGAGCCAGCAGCCGATTTTCTTTACGGCGTTATTCTCCGAGCCGGTGAGCGGCCTGCTCGCCAGCGAGGTGGACGTTACGGTTCCCGGCATTGCCCCGCCGTTGGTGGTCCTCACGGAGGTGGCGCCAAACGACGGGACGACCTACGAGATCGCTGTGAGCGGGATTGTGGGTGAGGGCAAAGTTATCGCCAGCATTCCGGCAGGGGTTGCCGATGGCGCCTTCTTCCCCAACAACGCCAGTACCAGCGTTGACAATTTCGTGGAGCTGACGACGGAGCGTGGCGATGTCACGCCTCCGGTCATCACCCTGATTGGATCGAGCCCAGTGACTGTAGAGTGCCCGGATATCTATGTCGATGCCGGGGCGACGGCGACCGATGATATCGATGGTTCAGTTCCGGTGATCGTCGGTGGAGACACCGTGGACACTTCGACTCCCGGTACCTATGTCATCACCTACGACGCCGTCGATTCCAGTGGCAACGCGGCGGTGCAGGTGACCCGCACGGTTAATGTGGTGGACACGACCCCGCCTGTGCTCACGCTCAATGGGGCGGCGAGCGTCACTCTGGAATGCGGCGTCGACAGTTACACCGAGCTGGGCGCCACGGCGCTAGATGCTTGTGAAGGCCCGATCACGGTGACCATTGGCGGAGACACGGTCGACACGGCGAGTCTCGGGACCTACGTCGTGACCTACGATGCCGTCGACGCGCACGGCAACGAGGCCGTTCAGGTAACCCGTACGGTGACGGTGGAAGATACGACACCTCCGGAAATCGCTCTGGTGGGCGATGCCGTGGTCTGTGTGGTCCAGGGCGAGCCCTATCTCGAGCCCGTGCCGGGTGCGACGGCCACGGATGTCTGCGATCCCGATCCTGACATCACTCCAGCGGATGCCAATCCGATTGACACCTCTTCCATTGGCGAAATCGAGATCACTTACACCGCGACGGACCACGTCGGTCTGACGGCCGAGGTCACTCGGACGATTCGCGTGATCCCGCGCTTCACCACGGTAGAGGGGGTCTTTGGTACCGATAAAGCGGAGATCAAGAAGGATGTCGACATCTCCGGTGGGGAGGGAGAGAAAACGCGGCACTCGGTTGCCAGTCACAAGGACGTGAAAGTCGAAGAAAACTCCTCGGTTAGTGGCAGCGTTGTTAGTGTCACCAAGAAGGTGGAATTGAAGAAGAACGTCAATGTCGATGGAAACGTCGAGGCTGGCGATGAGGTCAAGATTGAAGAGGATGCCGTTGTCGGCGGCGACGTTGTCTCCGGAGACAAGGTGGAATTGAAGAAGAAGTCGACTGTTGACGGAAACATTGATGCCGATGACGAGGTCAAGGTTGAAGAGGATGCCGATGTCGGCGGCAGTGTGACGTCTGGCGACAAGATCGAGTTGAAGAAGAACGCCTCGGTCGGGGGTGATGCCACGGCGGCAGACGAGGTGAAACTCGATGACGGGGCCACGGTTGGAGGAACCATCACGGAGAACGCGGCGGTACCACCTGTGCCTCCTCTGCCCGAAATTCCTCTCCCGGACTTGGACTTCTCGGCTGGTGGGGATGACGTCGAGGTTGACGAGGACGGATCTGAATCCCTCCCAGCGGGTAGCTATGGTAAGGTCGAGGTGAAAAAGAATGGTACCCTGACGTTGTCCTCTGCTGGATCCTATTACCTCGAGGAACTCAAGACCGAGGAAGGCGCGTCCATCGTGTTTGTCGGTGCCACCATCGTCAATGTGACGGGCAAGATTGAGTTCAAGAAAGGCACGCAGATGTCAGGCGCCGACGCGGCGGACATTCTCATTCAGTGTGACGACAACGACGTCAAGTTGGAAAGCGATAGTGGAGGAGACGTTTCCACCTATCTCGGCACCTTCTTGGCCCCGGATGCGGACATCAAATTGGAAAAACACGCCAGCCTTACCGGGGCTCTGTTTGGAAAGAAGGTTACCGTGGAAGAGGAGGCTTCGGTCACCGGAGTCATCGCCCTGGATCAGATCATGGCGGCAGCTGCCGTCGACTGGATGCCGCTGCTCGCACCGCTGTTGCGCGGGCCCGCAGTGATGTCCATCGAGGAGTGGGCTAGTGACTACGGTATCGGGAACCTTTCTGGGGATGAAGACCAGGACGGATTCGCCAACGGACTGGAGTATCTCCTGAACTCCGATCCGCTCCAAACCAATCTGGTACCCGAGCCCGTGATGGACAGTGCCAGCGACATCGTCACCTGGACCTTCACACTCCGGCCCGGCTTGGACCTGGAGGCCCTGGGCAAGGCGGTGTCTGCCGTCGAAGTCTCCCGGGATTTGATCCATTGGGAGCGTCCCGAGGAATTGGGGCTGGTCCCGAGCCTGTTGGAAGGGAACAACTTCCTCGAGATCAGCGGTCGTGCATCCGAAGGGAGCCTCTATCTCCGGATGGGGGCGGAGGACTAGACCGGAGAATCAAACAATTCGCCGTTTTGCACGGCATGAGAGCGAGCCAGCTTTAGTGCTGGCTCGCTTTTTGAATGTCGCTGGAGTTGGAAAAGCTGGGAGAACGACTTAATTTCACCTGGAATGTCGATCCTAAAGATTCTCGTTGATGGCTGCCGGAGATTTCGGGTTGGGGCGGTCGCCTGTGGCATGGTCTTTGCCTGCAGTACAAGTGCGCAGGACAGAACAGACCAATCGGCCTCAGGTTTGCCGGGGAAGGGAGGTCGGAGTATTTTTGAGGCCATCCGCACGCTCGAGAGCGCTCATGATCCCAAGTGCCATGCCACGGCCTCCCGTTTGCAGAATATGCTCTGCGGAACGCCGCTCTCCGAGAGGGCGAGTTTTCACAAGAACGTGCTCACACGATCCTTGGCGGAGCGCCTTTGTACGGAGGCGGTGGCGCTCTCCGATGGCAAGGCTTCGTCCATCACTGCGGCGGCCATCTCCAAGGCCTTGGAGAAGTATCCCAAGGTGATGAAGACGACAGATGGTTGGAGCGTCCGCCTCCCTGGGGCGGATAAGGAGATCACCATCGCGGCGCGGGACAAACGTCAGTTTTCCTCCATCGCTTATTCGTTGAGAGCCATCCTGGGGGCGCAGCAGGAACTCCTTTTGCGCGAGGACGCCGGACTGCCCCCACTGAATCACGATGCCGTCATCGCGCTCAAGGAAGCCATCGACCTTTACCAACTCGCGGTTCTGGACCTGGCGGACCGTTCGGCACGGGAACGGAATCTGTGGGAGATTTCGCCTCAGGGAATCTCCGAAGCCTGGAAGACCGTAGGCCTTCCGTTTGGTCTCGCTGAACCCGAGAAAACGGGCGACGCCGGCGGGGGGAAGCGAGGATCCTTCGATGTCCTCCAGAGGATTATTGAAGAGAAGGTCATCGCCTATGCGGCCTACAACGAGGTTTCGAACCAGATCTTTCTTCGCAATCTGCAAGTCTATTTTGCCAGACGCCGTTGGCCCGCGGACCCCAAAGAAGGCGCTGAGCTCAAGAGTCAAATCTCGCAGGCCATCGTCAACTTCGCCGTCGAACTCTACGGTGGGGCTGAAGTGCAGGCGCGCTCCCGAGGCGATCGTCTGGTTCGTGAACAAGATGTCAGTGAGTTCGCCCAGCAGTTCGTGGCTCACCGCATCAACGAGTACGAAGACGCGATCTTCTTTCCCAATCTCGAGCGAGACCAGCAGGTGGTGATCGAATCTTACGACATGGATTCCTTTCGCGATAGCGGTCTGCACTGGCGCTATCTTCAGTTCGCCCTGGAAGACCCTTCCTTTAAAGCCCAACTCGGTGCCGATCCTTTTGCCTCGGAGTTGCTGGCGGAGAACGTGGCCCAGTTTGGCGTTCTCATGTTGAGGATCGCCGGCCAGCACGCCATCGATCGTGGGGACGAGCGTTTGGCCACCACGCATCTCGATGCCGGATTGCGAGATCTCCAGAAACGCATCATCGCGCATGGGAAGGCCCAGCCCCGGCCCGCCGGTACGGAGACGATCGCCAGCTCCGCGGCAGCGGGACTCTCACCTCCCACGGGCGAGGAGTGGTTTGCCGAGGTGTCGGCCAAGATGGGCATTCGGTTCTCGCACCGCTCCTCCGATTGGCTAAACCGCCAGATGCGTAGCTACCTTCAGACGGGGCGTGAGACGGGAACGATCACGATTCCGCCGGCTTTCGGCGGCGCTGGAATTGCCGCGGAAGACATCAACCATGATGGGCGGCCGGATCTGCTGATCCTCAGCGGTCTGGGCAATCGCCTCTACTTGAATGAGGCCGGCAAGACGTTTAGGGACGTCACGGAGGAATCGGGAATCGTCTGGAACCGGCCCAATGACGGCACCCCGGGAGAGCCGCGCCAGCCGATCTTTGCCGACTTCGATAACGACGGGCACCAGGATCTGCTGATCACCTATGTCAATGATGACCATCGGCTTTACCGGGGACGCGGCGATGGCCGATTTGTCGACGTGACCGCGCAGAGCGGCCTTGGAGGGGCGGGGCTGGTGGCCGGCCCGGCCACGGCGCTCGACTTCGACCGGGACGGAAAACTGGATCTCTTCGTCGCCTACTTCGGGGACTACTTGAAAGGGGTGTTGCCCACACTGGAACGGCGCAATCGCAATGGCTTGCCCGACAAATTGTTTCGCAATGTCGGGGGCATGCGTTTTGAGGAAGTGGCCAATGCGGGAGTTGAGGATCTGGGA
>JANQJH010000337.1 GCA_028281705.1 Verrucomicrobiales bacterium | reverse complement strand
CCAGACTTCCGGTCGTCTCGAGGTCTATCGGAATCACCCGGATACCTTTCCTCTGACAGTGACGCTGGGGCGGATCACGTTCATCTACTTGTTATGCATGTCGCTCACGGCGCACCTGAGTGGTGTGCTCAATACGGTGAGAATCTTTGGCATGCCGGCGGCGGCACCCATCATTCTCAATGTGGTGTCCCTCATCGGGTTGGTCTTCTTTGTCGGCCTCTTCGGTTTGCCGGGCGGGCACGTCCTGGCCTGGTGCGTCTTCTTCGCCGGCTTCCTGCAGCTCGGGGCGCTGTGGTGGACTTGCTGGAAGAAGGGCTATCGGATTCGCTTGCGCCTGCCAAAGATCAACCCGGAGACCCGGAGGCTCTTCTGGCTCATGGGGCCGGGGATTCTCAGTGCCGGGATCCAGCAGTTCAATCTCTTCGTCGGCGGCATCATCGCCTCCAAACAGGAGACCGCGGTTTCCTATCTCTATTACTCGGAGCGCGTCTATCAGTTGCCTCTGGGAATGGTGGGGATCGCCTTTGGCGTGGTTCTTTTGCCAGACATCACACGCAAGGTGCGAACGCACAAGCATGGGGAGGCGCTTGAGAGTTTGAATCGCGGGATGGAGTACTCCCTGCTCATCACCTTGCCGGCGACCATTGCCTTGCTCGTCATCGCCTACCCCATCATCTCGGGGCTCTTTGAGTGGGGAGGGAAATTCACCGCAGTGGAGAGCCGGTTCACGGCGCCGGCTCTCAGTGCTTTCGCCGTGGGCCTCCCGGCCTATGTCTTGGTCAAAGTTCTGCAGCCTGGCTATTTTGCCAGGGAGGACACGAAGACGCCCATGTACATCGCGGGAATCACTGTTCTCACCAATATCTTCTTCAGCTTGCTCCTCTTTTGGATCCTGCGCTCCAAGGGCATCGGTCATGTGGGGATCGCCTTGGCGACGAGCATCGCCGCCTGGGTCAACGTGGCTCTGCTCGCCCTCGGTCTCTTCCGGCGGGGTCATCTCAAGGTGGACAAGCGCTTGTTAGACCGGCTGTGGCGCATTGGGATCTGCAGCAGCATGATGGGGCTGCTCCTCATGTTTCTCTACCAGTCGCTGGAGTCCTTTCTCATGGCGGGACGATGGCAGTGTCTCCTAAGCCTCGTGTTGCTTGTCGGCATCGGCTTGGTGTCCTACGCCGCGAGCGCCTTCACCCTGGGCGCAACCACGGGGGCCGAACTGCGGCAGGGATTTCGACGCGGGTAGTGCGTTTGGCGAACGCGTTGGAGGATCGGTTGCAAAAAGAAAGTGGCAGGGACTTCAGTCCCTGAGTTCGCTAGATTGATAAAGGGACTAAAGTCCCTTCCACGTTCCTGAAAAGCGCGTTGGAGGATCGGTTGCAAAAAGAAAGTGGGAGGGACTTCAGTCCCTGATAGAAAATGTGAGCTTTCCCTTGGGAAACGTCACGCCTCCGCTCAGGACGGCTGGACGTGCTTTTCGATGAGGGCGGCCAGGCGCTGTGGCTGGAAGGGCTTGTTGAGGGCTTCGCAGAATCCATATTCCGTGAAATTGGCCATGACGCTGTCGTTGGAATAGCCGGAGAAAACCATGGCCTTGGCCCCGGGATCCAATTCTTTGAGGGCGACGATGGCTTCCTTGCCTCCCATCCCGCCGGGGATCGTCAGATCCATGAGCACGAGGTCGATGGATTTCGGAGTGTCCATGAGGGACTCGTAGAGTTCGAGGGCCTCCTCCCCGTGGGCGGCGGTGAGCACATCGTAGCCAAGTTTGGTTAGGAGCATCTTGGTGGACGTGCGAATGAGTTTCTCGTCGTCCATGACGAGAATGCGGAACTTGGCCGTGGGATCTCCGCCCTTGCGTTCCGGCGCCTTGACCGGAGCTGCGTCCGATTCGTGGTCGACGGGTGCGGGCTTCTCAGCACTAGCGGGGAGGTAAATGCTAAAGGTCGTTCCCTCGCCAAGTTGCGAAACCACGGCGATCTGCCCCTCATGTTTGCGGACGATTGATAGGGTGCTGGCGAGGCCCAGCCCATGACCATCGGCTTTGGTGGTGAAGTAGGGGTCGAAGATATTTTCCAGATCATCGGGTGAGATTCCGGTGCCGGTATCGGCGACGGAGAGATGGACGAAACGGCCGTCGATCTTGGGAAGGGAGGGATGCCTAATGGCGAAGGCGTTTTCGGCGGCGATGGTGACTTTGCCGCCGCCGTCGGGCATGGCCTGGCGCGCGTTGATGACAAGGTTCTGCAATGCCTGGTTCAGCTGCCCGCTATCCACCCGGACGGGCCAGAGTCCTTCGTCGATGGCGAGTTCGCCGCGTACCGACGTTCCCCGCAGGGCAAAACTGAGCGAACGTCGAAGGAGATTCGGCAGGGCGATGGTTTGGACGACAGGATCGCCTCCTCGGGCGAATGTCAGGAGTTGCCGGGTGAGGGAGGAGGCCTCCTCGGCGGCGGATTTGGCCTCGGCCAGGCGTTCACGCGTCTCCTCGTCGAGCCGGCCCTCGAGGACGTGGGCGAGATTGAGGATGATGGGTGTGAGTTGGTTGTTGAAATCGTGGGCAATGCCGCCGGCGAGCACGCCAAGGGATTCCAGCTTGCTCAGCTTGAGTTGCTCGCGCTCGAGACCTTGACGCTCCGTGAGGTCCGTGATCGTCCCGATGCAGCCGATGACCTCTCCCTCGGCATCGCGGAGGGCTTTGGCCTGTCCGAGAACACAGATCGTGGTGCCGTCCGCGCGGGCGATGCGGTATTGCAGATGGAAGGCCATGCCGGTGCGGGCAAAACGGCTCCACTCCTGCATGAAATCGGCGCTGTCGTCCGGATGCACATTTCGGGTCCATCCCAGGCCTTCGGTTTCCTCGATGGCCATCTGGGTCAATTCGCGCCACTTCGGGTTGGTGTAGAGGCAGTGCCCCACGGCATCGGTGCGAAAGAGGCCCACGGGCGAGCCCTCCGTCAGGAGATCGTCCAAGGGAGGTGATTCATCCGGGGAATCGTCGTCCTCAAGCCTCGAGAGGACCACTTCGTCGAGCGCGATTCGGCGAATCGAGGAGCGATCGAAGTCTGGAGGAGGTGGGCGATCCGATGCTGGATCTTGATTGAATCCAGATCTCGTGTTCACTGGCAGGCCTTAGAATTGAGGGACATCGGTTGTTTAACTTTGCTTATTTTTTAGGTATTTCCATATTTTTCATAATAAATTTGACCATCAGTGATTCCTCTTCAAACGCACGCGACGACAGAGACTCCAGAAGGCCGCACGGTGGAGTTGGCCCAGCGTGGGGAGGCTTGGTATCTCAGTGTGGATCGAGTCCTCTTTCGTTCGACGGAGACGGCGCGGCTCCACGAGATTGCGGCTATCGAGGCCTGTGAGCCTCTGGCGGCGAAACGTCAGCCTCGGGTTCTCGTTGAAGGCTTGGGACTCGGAGTGGCGGCGAGGAAGGCCCTCCAGGTGTTGCCGCCTCGGGGGTGGGTGACCGTGGCGGAGGTGCTGCCTGCGATGATTGAGTGGCAGCGAAAGTTCTTCGAACCCCTCGTCGCGCCTCAGCCGGACCATTTCCGGATCCGGCGCCGATCGCTGCGGGAATGTCTCGAGGAGCAACCGGCCCACTTTGATGCCATCCTGCTCGAGCTCGATTACCCTTTGGATCCCTTCCTCGAATCGGGTACTCGGCCTGGGCATTACCGTGCGCCGCTGGGCTTGCTGAAGAGGGCGCTGCGTCCGCGGGGCCAGCTTGTGATTCACAGCATGACCAAGGATCCCGTCTTGCTCAAGGCGTTGCAGACGGAGCGGTTTCGCGTGGACCACCGGTTCGAGGCGCCGCACAAGCGGAGCAAGGCGCGCAAGCCTAGCCTCACGTTTGCCCGGCTGCCCGCCGACTGAGGATGGATTCCCCATTGGCGGAGGCCCCGCCGGCGTGTGCGGTTGCGAGGATGAACGTTAGGCGATCAACTCCGGAATGACTTGGCCGCCAAACTGGGAGAGTTGTTTGAAGCGGCCAGCGTGGTAGTAGGTCAGGCGGTTGTCGTCCAGGCCTAACAACTTCAAGAGAGTGACGTGGACGTCGCGGATGGGATGGACGAGGTCGACGGCTTCCTCGCCGATTTCGTCGGTCGCTCCCAGGGTGTGCCCGGCATTGACGCCGCCTCCGGCGAACCAGAGGGGCATGGCGTTGGGATTGTGATCACGTCCGTAGGCGGTGCCGCTACGGACGCCATTGTCGGGACTGCGGCCGAATTCGCCGCACCAGACGATGAGGGTTTGATCGAGGAGGCCACGCTGTTTGAGATCCTGGATGAGGCCGGCGATGGGCTGGTCCACATTGCGCACCAAGGTGCCGTGGGCCTTGGCGATGGAGTCATGACTGTCCCAGGTGCCATGATAGGCCTGGACGAAGCGGACGCCTTTCTCGACGAGCCGCCGGGCGAGGAGGCACTTGCGGCCAAAGGCATCCGTCTCGGGCCGGCCGATGCCGTAGAGCGCTCGCGTCTTCTCATTTTCGCCGTCGAGATCCAGGACGCCGGGGACTTGCATCTGCATGCGGTAGGCGAGTTCGTAGCTCGCCATGCGGGCGGAGAGTGCCTCGTGCAAGGGGTGCCGGTCGCGGTGTCGCCGGTTGAGCCGGGCGAGCAGATCGAGGTTCTGGCGTTGGTGCTGGCGGGTGATTCCCCGCGGTGGTTGGAGATCGAGAATGGGCGAACCCTCGGGACGGAGGGCCGTGCCCTGGAAGTGCGCCGGAAGATAACCGTTGGACCAGTTGGCGGCGCCGCCTTGAGGGAAGGCGAGCTCTGGCAGAACGACGAATCCGGGCAGGTTGGAATTCTCCGTTCCCAAGCCGTAGGTCACCCAGGAACCGATGGCGGGATCGCCTCCGAAACGATTCCCCGTGTTGACGTGGTACATGGCGGTCGGGTGATTGACCGATTCCACCTGGCAGCCTCGATAGAAGCAGAGCCCATCGGCGACGCGAGCGAGGTGGCGCCATTCCGTGGACATGTCGGCTCCCGACTGACCCGCCTTGCGAAACTGGAAGGGGCTTTCGACGTAGTAACGCGTGCCGGTGGCCATCCCTGACAGTTTTTCATCCTTGCGGACGAATCGTTGCAGATGGATCTGAGACAGCTTGGGCTTGGGATCGAAGGTGTCGATGTGGCTGGGGCCGCCTTCCATCATGAGGAAAATGCAAGACTTGGCTGCGGTTCCGCCGTGACCCGGCCGCGTCTGCAGCGTGGCCTCCTTATTCTCCTCCGCCTGGAGCAGGGAGGAGAGGGCGACACTTCCCAGGCCGGCGCCGAGGCCGTAGAGATATTGGCGGCGTGAGAGCGCCGCCATCATGGGTTCAGTAGACATAGGCGAATTCGTTGCTGTTGAGGAGAATGAGGCAGATGTCTGCCAGGGCGCGGGTGCGGGCGTCGACTTGGTGCGCCTGGAGATCGGGGACGTAGTCATCTGCGATTTCCAGTTCTTCGACGAACTCGAAGGATTCGCCGGTGACTTCTTCTTTGGCTTGGCGCACAACCACTCGGGGAAAGGGCCGCGGTTGCGGTGCCGTTTGTTCATGCCGGGAGGTCATGGCGTGCCAATGCTCAAGACAATCCGCCACATCTTCTGGTGAGGGCGGGCGTTGATAGACGAGCTGAAAAAGACGGTGAAGGATCTCCCGGTCACCCGTCTCTTCGAGGGAGACGCGATGCGCCAGGGCGAGAGCGCGATCGTGGATGTTCTCGCCATTGATCAGACTGAAGACCTGTGGGGTGACGGTTGAGGTCTCGCGCAGTTCGCAGGACTTGTCGGGCCCGGGCTGGTTGAAGACTTCCATGAAGGGATCGCGGAGGCCGCGAAGCTTGAGAGCGTAAAGGGAGCGTCGATTGCGCTGGGCCGGTTCGGGGCTCGGCTGGTAGGCGGGCGCATAGGTTCCCATGATCATGCGCGGCTGCAGAGCGGCTTCACGATTGATGTTGGGCCGGACGGGAATGCCGCCTAACTTCGGATTGAGTTCTCCGGAGACGGCGAGCATGCTGTCGCGATATTCTTCGGCCTCGAGGCGTCTTGGGGTGAAGGTGGCGTAGGAGTTTCCGTGAGGATCACGCGCTTTCAGCTCGTCCGGATCCGAGTGTTCACTGTGACGCTGATAAGCCTTTGACGTGAGAATCAATCGGTGAAGGTCCTTGATCGACCAGCCGCTCCGGACGAAGGCGTCCGCCAGCCAATCGAGGAGTTCGGGATGGGTCGGCTTCTTTCCCGTGGCACCGAAGTTGTTCGGGTTTCCCGCGATGGCTTTTCCGAAATGCCAGCTCCAGAGCCGATTGACCATGACGCGGGCCGTCAGCGGGTGCTCGGGGTGGGTGACCCACTGGGCGAAGGCCAGCCTGCGGCCCTCGAGATCTTGGGGCAGCTGGGTCGACTCCAGCTCCACGGCGCTGAGGACGCCCGCCTTGACGGGTTCACCCTGGGAGAAGGGATCGCCACCCGTGAGGATCGCAGTGCGCTCCATGACGCCGGCCTTGGCCGGATCTGCGGGCATGGAGATCCGGGAAGACACCGAATGGCGGGCTACGGTTTTCCCGCTGTAGACGCTGAAGGCGATGGGTTGGTAGCGGTCGAGTTCCCATCGGTGCCTCATCACGGTTTTCCGGCCGATGCGTTCCATGCCCAGATCCTGGGGGGCGAGCCCGAGGCGGGCGGGAACGATCTGGGTCTCGGGAAGGCCGCGTTTCAAGGCTTCCGATCGGGCGAGGTAGGGCAGGTCGCGTTCGGCATACCAGGCCCGCGCGGCCTTCTCGGTCTTCTTACGGATCGTTGTCAGGATGCCCTGGTAGCGCTTGATCCGATCTTTGAGATAGCGTTGTTCAGCGAAGCCCTCCGTGTTTTCCTCAGGCAGCCAGGAGGCCTCGCGCTCGACGAACTGGGTGGTGGCGAAGACGGCCTGGATGGAATAGTAGTCGCGTGTGGGTACGGGATCGAATTTGTGATCGTGACAGCGGGCGCATTGCAGGGAGTGTGCAAGAAAAACTTGGCCCACGTTGTCCGTCACGTCGTCGAGAAACTGTTGGCGGGTGATCTTGGCCACGCTCATGCCGGTCTGCTCCCAAGGTCCCATGCGAAGGAAGCCGGCGGCGATCAATTTCTCGGAGTCGCCAGGATCGATCTCATCTCCGGCTAACTGTTCTCGGACGAACTCCGCGTAAGACTTGTCCGTGTTAAAAGCGCGGACGACGTAGTCGCGGTAACGCCAGGTGTTGGGCCGCTCGAAGTCGTTGGCGAAGCCCGAAGAATCTGCATAGCGCACGACATCGAGCCATCGACGTGCCATCTGCTCGCCGTAGTGAGGACTGTCTAGCAAGCGGTCGATGACGGCAGCAAAGGCATCGTCGTCGTTCCGGGGATCCTGGAGAAAAGCACGGGTCTCTTCCGGCGTGGGGGGCAGGCCGGTGAGCCCGTAGGTGGCCCGGCGCAGGAGTGTCGTTCGGTTAGTGAGCGGCGCCGGAGAAACGCCCGTGGCGTGCTGATGGCGAGCGATGAAGGCGTCGACCGGGTGCTGCCCGGGTTCCTCCGAACTCACCGGCACCGGGGGAGTCACTCGCGCCCGGTAGGCCCAGAGATCCTCTTCCCGGTAGCGGCGTTCGCTCCACTCCGTAGTTAGGCCTCCGGAGGTTTTCCATTGGACGCCCTCGGCAAAGCGGTCGCGGATGGATCTGACCTCGGCATCCGCGGGCCAGGGGGCACCAGAGTCGATCCAGTCGCGCAGATAGCCTAACTGGGCCTCGCTCAAGCGATCGTTCTCCTTGGGGGGCATTTCCAGATCGGGATCCTCCCAGGTGGCCGCGCGGTAGAGGGCGCTCGCTTGGGCGTCGCCGGGAACGAGGACCTGCCGACGGTTCTCGCCTCCCGCAAGCATCTTGTCGCGATCGCGGAGATCGAGACCGCCCTTGAGTTTCGCGGGATCGTCCCCATGGCAGGCGAGGCATTTCTCCGCCAGGAGACCCTTGATGTGCAGAGCAAAGAGCCGTTCTCCCAACGAGGGACCTTCAGCGCTCTCGGCGCTGGCGCCGCACAGGCTGAGGCAGAGTCCGAAGAGCCCGGGGATGAGGCGCGCGTGTCTCATAGGTCTAGGAGTATCGGATCCGAGACGGGGTGCATCAAGTCGCAATGGCCGCTTGCCACCCCCCGGATTTGCGTGGCAGGTTTTGCCATCATGATCACGCGCCGCCGCCTCCTCAAAACCTCATCTCTAGCCCTCTTCCCCACGTTCGCGCCCCGCCTAAGCATGGCGAACTCGGCCAATGGGAAGCTGAATCACGCCTGTATCGGTGTCGACGGCATGGGCTGGGGTGATCTGAACAATCTGGCATCGCATCCCAAGATCGAGATTGCCGCCATTTGCGATGTGGACACCGCGCGCATGGAAAAGGCGGCCGCCAAATTCCCGCAGGCGCGCCGTTATCAGGACTGGCGTGAACTCCTGGAGAAGGAAGGGGACAAGATCGACTCGGTGAACGTCACCGTTCCGGATCACATGCATGCCTCGATCGCCTATAGGGCCCTGCAGCAGGGCAAACATGTCTATTGTCAGAAACCACTGACCCACGAGGTGTCGGAAGCCCGCGTGCTCCGGTTGACGGCGGAGAAGGCCGGTGTGGTGACCCAGATGGGTAACCAGATCCAGTCGGCCATTGAGTATCGCATGGCGGTTCGCATGCTGCAGGACGGCGTCATCGGGAAGATCAAGGAGGTCTATTCCTGGAGCGGGGCGGGGTTTCCCTATCGGGGCCGTCCTGCGGGTGAAGATCCCATCCCGGAAACACTGGATTGGGACAAGTGGTTAGGCGTGGCTCCGGAGCGTCCCTACAAGAAGTCCATCTATCATGATTTCAACTGGCGCGGCTGGCAGGATTTCGGTGGGGGCGGTCTGGGTGATTTCGGGTGCCACATCATGGACGTGCCTTTCACCGCGCTGGAACTGACGGCGCCGACTTCGGTGAGAGCGACGGTGCCGAAGGAGTGGAGTGAGCACGAGCCCTCACGGCGTGACAATTGGCCTGACTGGCAGGAAGTGGAGTACGTCTTTCCCGGGACCAAGTGGACCGCCGGAGGTTCCATGAAACTGACGTGGATCGATGGGACGCGTCAGCCTCCGCGGGAACTCTTCGAGTTTGAGAACGAGTCCCGCAAGATACCCGGGGGCGGTTCGCTCTTCATCGGCGAGGGCGGGAAACTCCTCATCCCGCACATCTCAGGTCCCCAGTTGGTGCCCTATTCCAAGAACCGCGGCATCAAGCGTCCCGACGTCAAGGGCTTCAGCCACTATCATGCCTACATCGATGCCTGCCACGGTGAGGGAACGACCGGTTCGAATTTTAGTTATGCCGGGCCGCTGGCGGAAACCACCTGTCTTGGGCTGGTAGCCACGCGGGTGCCGCACACCTTGTTGCAGTGGGATGCGGAGAAGCTGGCCTTTGCGAATTCGGAGGCAGCCAATGCCCTGGTCACCCCGAGCTATCGCAAGGGATGGGAGATTGAATGCCTCTGAGGGCCTGTGATCGGGAGTGGGATTGACTCGATCTGGGGTTGGGGTAAGATAATCTTACGATGACAACCATTCTCTCCCGGAAAGGCCAAATTGTGCTTCCGGCCGCGATACGGGAGCGGTTGGATTTGCGGCCCGGTGACGACTTTGAGATCCTGGTTGAGGACGACGGGGTCATCTCGTTGCGGCGCATTTCACAACCGCCGAACTTCGGTTTGGTGGATCATCTTCTGGATTGTCCTGGGCCCCTTGAACTGCCTGAACGGCGGCGAGACTTGCCGCGGAACATTCAATTCGACTGAGGTCGCGTGACTCACTTTCTCGTAGACACGAATATTTGGAGTGAGACGATCCGTAGGGATCTCTCGAAGGAGGTCGTCAACTGGTTGCGTGCCCATGAACGGGAGCTCTTCGTTTCCACGTTGAGTATCGGTGAGATCAAATTCGGCATCGAGCGCCTGCCGAGAGGCAAACGGCGGGCCCGCTACCAGAGTTGGCTCACTGGAATGTGTGATCGCATGGAGGGAAGGATTCTGAGCTTCAATACCTCGGTCGCCATCGTCTGGGGACAATTGATCGCTCGATGTGCGAGCAAGGGAATCAGACTGCCCACGATTGACTCGCAGATCGCTGCGACCGCCAAGCGGCATTCGCTGGTGGTTGCAACCCGGAATGCCGATGACTTTGCCCATACGGGAGTGAAGACGATCAACCCCTTCAAGACTTCCGATTGAGAAAGCCGAACGGTACGGCGGAAGCAAGCGAGGCTAACTATATAGATTTCTGTTAGCGAAGAAATGGCGGTGTCGTGCAGTAGGTATCAGACGTGTCGTCGATCTGACGCTTTAATAACTTCGAGAACTCACCGAGGACCAATTGCGGGATTGGAGTGACCCTAACTGGCAGGCAGGAGAATCCATTCTGACAAAATTCCAGATCCGAGAGGGGAGGACCGACTCAAGAAGAGTGCTCAATTCAATACCGCTCGTCCTTCCAAGTTCCAACTAGCCATTTCGTGCTTTTCGTGTCGTTCGTGGACAACGCAGGGTCAACCAGTTGTTGTCCACCAAAGTCACGAAAAGCACGAAAGAGAGTTATGGTGAACGAAGTTCTCATGGTGACAGAACTCAAGATCTCAGGGAGAAGGCGAGACTTGGTGGCGCAAGCGAGCCTAACGCTCTTTCAGCTGCGTGCGGCCGCTGAGGGCTCTGAGGAGCGTGAGTTCATCGGCGTGATCGAGACCGCCGCCGGCAGGGAGGCCTTGGGCGAGCCGGGTGATCATGACGTCGGTGTCTCGCAGCATGTCGGTGATGTAGTTGGATGTGGCTTCGCCCTCGACGTCGTTGGACAGTGCGAGGATGACCTCGGTGATGCCCTGGTCCACGAGTCGATGTTCCAGTTGGGGCAGCGCGAGGTCTTCGGGACCGATGTGGCGGAGGGGCGAGAGTTTTCCTCCCAGGACATGGTAGCGTCCCTGAAAGGCACCGGTTTTCTCCAGGGCGAGGACGTCGACGGCTTGCTCGACGACACAGAGAGTTTCGGAGGCTTCCCGGAGGGTGTCGTTGCACAGGGCGCAGCCGTTCTCTTGGGAAAAGAAGCCGCAGATGGGGCAGGTGGAGACCTTGGTTTGCACCTGGTGGAGGGTGTCCGCGAGGAGTTCGGAGAAGCCGGTGCCTTCGCGGTAGATCCAGAGAGCGACTCGTTCCGCGCTTCGCGGGCCCACGCCGGGCAGCTGCTTGAGGCAGAGGATCAGCTCCTTGATGGGCTCGGGGAAATCGGCGCGGCTCACAGAGCGAGGACGCTAGCCACGGCGGGGCATTTGGCCAGTGCAAACGACGGTCGCCAGCACCGGTTCCGGGGCGGGAGGTGCGCCAGGGCCTCGTGGAGGCGGGAGATTCGCGGGTGGAAAAGGGCTTCGGAGGCGTCCCGCGAACGTGGGTTTCAGTGTTGCAAGAAAGGGCTTTACAAGGGGGTTTCCTATGAAAAGGTGCGGCCCCAATTACCAGAATTTGATTCTTACTTTGTAAAGCCATGGCAGACCTCGAAAACAAGCAGCCGGAGAGCGTGGGCGGAAAGTACTACGTGGATGATCAGTGCATCGACTGCGATCTGTGCCGGGAAACCGCTCCTGCCAACTTCACCCGTCAGGAGGACGGTGGATACAGTTATGTTTTCAAACAGCCTGAGAACGAGGAAGAAGAGGGCCTTTGCCAAGAGGCCATGGAAGGTTGTCCCGTCGAGGCCATTGGCGAGGATGGCGAGGACGGCTAAGCCGTTGGAAACGACGATTTCGATCAAAGAAGCCGGTCCTCGTTCGCGGGGACCGGCTTTTTCGTGCCTGATCCTGGCTGGCGTGGAATTGGCTGGATCGGCAGACGGAGTGTTGCTAGCCTCGGTTCATGCGGACCGGAAACAGGAGGCCGTGGGGCCAGCCATTGAGGGAGTCATGATTCGGAGTTACCAGCCGGGCGATCTGCCGCGCCTCAAGGAGATCACGGTGATTTGTTTTGAGGGCGTCGCCATCGATCGCAACATGGAACGGCTCTTCGGAGAGATCGGCGACCACGATTGGCGCTGGCGCAAGCTTCGGCACATTGATCAGGACGTGGCTGGTGCTCATGCCGACGGGGTTTGGGTCTATGAAGACGAGACTTCGCATGAGGTCATGGGATACATCACCTGCCGGGTGGATCAGGGGAGCAAGGTGGGGTGGATTCCCAACATGGCGGTGTTGCCCGAGGCTCAGGGGCGCGGCATCGGCAAGAGCCTGATGGAAAAGGCCTTTGCCCACTTCCGTGAGTCGGGCATGGAGGTGGCGAAGATCGAGACCCTGGAGCAGAACCCGGTGGGTCAGGTCTTTTATCCGGGCGTCGGATTCGAGGAAGTGGGCCGGCAGATCCACTATGCGAAGAAGCTCTAGGGTGGCGGTGGCGAAGCCTCGCCGGCGTGCCGGGGAAGGGCGCAACCGCGTGAATCGGGGACGGTTTATGGCGGGGAGACCTGTGGCCAAGTATCCCCTCAGCAACATCTTGTTCGTCTCCGCGGCCTGGTTGGGCTCGCTTGGGGCCACGTGGGTTCGTGGTGAAGAAGGTTCTGTTCAGTTCAATCGGGATATTCGCCCGATCCTGGCGGAAAACTGTTTTTACTGCCACGGTCAGGACGGAAACAAGCGGAAGGCAGGCCTGCGACTGGACGTCGCCGAGGAGGCGCATCGGGAGGTGATCCGCGCGGGCGATCCGGATTCCAGTGAGCTTCTGAAGCGGATCAATGCCGAGGATGCCGATGAGAGGATGCCGCCGGTGGAGTCGAACCGGCAGCTCTCCGGGTCGGAGAAAGCGCTCTTGAGGCGTTGGATCGAAGAGGGGGGCCGGTATGAATCGCACTGGGCCTTCATCGCTCCGCGACGTCCAGATGTGGTCCTCGAAGACGAGCGGGGATGGGGGCGAAATCCGATTGATGCCTTTGTCCTCCCAAAGATGACGGCTCATGGGCTCTCGCCCTCTCCGGAGGCGGAGCGGGCCGTCTTGATCCGTCGCTTGTGCATCGATTTGATCGGTCTGCCGCCGACCCCGGAAGAGGTGGATGCCTTTGTGGCGGACGCTCATCCCAATGCCTACGAGCGTCTTGTCGAGCGTCTTTTGGCCAGCCCGCACTATGGTGAGCGCCTGGCGCTTCCGTGGCTGGATGCGGCGCGTTATGCGGATAGCAATGGTTTCCAGCAGGACGGGGATACCTGGCAGTGGATGTGGCGCGATTGGGTGGTGCGGGCCTTGAATGAAGACCTGCCGTTTGATGACTTCACCATCTGGCAGTTAGCGGGAGATCTCTTGCCCGAGGCCACTTTGGAGCAAAAGATCGCCAGCGGTTTCAATCGGAATCACCTGCTCAACGGTGAGGGAGGCGCCATCCCGGAGGAACAGCGATTTGTCATTCTCTTTGACCGGATTGATACCACGGCGACAACGTGGTTAGGCCTGACGATGGCGTGTGCGCAGTGCCATGATCACAAGTATGATCCCATCACGCAGCGGGATTACTACTGCCTGATGGATGCCTTCAATCGCGTTCCGGAGACGGGAACGCCGCAACGTCAATCAGTTAGAATTCGCGTGGGGCGACCTTTCATTGAGGTTCCCACGGAGGAGAATCGAAAGCGTTTGGCGTCGTTTGAGGCGGAGATCGCGGCGGCCTCGCGGCGGGTCGATCGTCACGCGGAGGAGCGTTACGCGAAATGGCGGACGGAGGTGTTGGACCGGGGACAGCTGGCCGGGTTGGAGGCGGCGGCCGTGCCCATCCTGAAGAAGCCGGATCTCGAGCGGACGGAGACGGAGAAGCGGGCGTTGGATGAGGCGCTGCGGCAACACTTTGAGTCCAAGGTGAGGGCCAATGTCGTGAAGGAGGCGCCCTCGAAGAAACAGTTGGATCGTTTGAAACGGGAGCTGGCGAACTACCGCGGGGACCAGATCCCGCGGCCCATGGTGATGAGTGACGCCCAACCGCGGGACACCCATATTCTCGATCGCGGCGCCTATTTGAGCCCCGGTGAAAAGGTGAGTTTCGCCACGCCGGCATTTCTTCCGCCGATGCGGGAAGGGGCGCCCCGGAACCGGTTGGGATTGGCGCAGTGGCTGGTCTCAGCCGAACATCCGCTCATGGCCCGCGTCCAGGTCAATCGAATCTGGCAGCATTTCTTTGGTCTCGGGATTGTGAAGACCTCGGAGGATTTTGGCGTGCAGAGCGAGTTTCCCGTCCACGGTGACTTGTTAGACTGGCTGGCGGTTGAATTTCGTGAGAATGGATGGAGCTCAAAGGCGATGCATCGTTTGATCGTCTCGAGCGCGACCTACCGGCAGTCGAGCCGTTTCTCGGCCAGGCATCTGGAATTGGATGCGGAGAACCGGCTTTACGCGCGGGCGAGCCGTTTTCGGATGCCGGCGATGTTATTGCGTGATTGGGCGTTGAGTTCCGCCGGAGTCTTGGACGCCCGCGTTGGCGGAGCGCCGGTCTATCCCTATCAGCCTGACAATGTTTGGGAGCCCTTGGCCATCACCAAGGAGCGGGATTTCACCTATCCCAAGTCTATCGGGGCGGATCTCTATCGGCGTAGCCTCTACACCTTCTGGCGCCGGACGGTGAGACCGGCCAACATGTTCGACGCCTCGAGCCGGCAGGCCTGTCGCGTCCGCCAGTCGACGAACAACACGCCGCTGCATGCCCTGACGACGCTCAACGGCCCGACATGGGTGGAGGCGGCGCGATTGCTTGCCTGGCGGAGTTTCCGGGGGGCGAGCCATCTTGACGGCCAACTGGCTTTTGCCTTTCGCCGGGTGCTCGGGCGATTGCCCAGTGATCCTGAGCGCAAGGTGCTGCGGCGGTCCCATGCCAAGCAGCGCGCGATATTTGCGGCGCACCCGGCCGATGCCGAAGACTTGTTAGGCGTCGGGGCCTCGCCGCGCCGCCGTGATGCGGCAATGAGTCCGGTGGACCATGCGGCGTTGACCGCGGTCTGTCTCGCGATTTACAATTTCGATGAATCTCTCACGCGTGAGTGAATACGCTCACAGTCGCCATGTCTGATCATCTCTCACAGGAAAACATCGCGCGCGTCAATCGGCGCCAGTTTTTCGGCTCGGCGGCGAGCGGTGTGGGTGTGGCGGCCTTGGCGTCTCTCTTGCAACGGGATGGAGCCCTGGCAGCGCCGGCGCCTGATGCGGATGTCGATGCCGGAGGCCTCTTGCCTCACCTGGCGCCCAAGGCGAAGCGCGTGGTCATGCTCTGGCAGGGCGGGGCGCCCTCGCACGTGGATTTGTTCGATGAAAAACCGCTTCTGGCGAAGCGGCGCGGTGAGGACATTCCGGCCTCGGTCCGGGGCGATACGCGTTTGTCCACCATGTCCGCCGGTTATGCCAAATGGCCCTGCATCCCGGCGATCAAGCCTTTTCGCGACTACGGGCAATCGTCGATGCGCCTGAGCACGATGCTGCCCCGTCTGGGAGCCTTGGCGGATGAGCTTTGTCTGGTGCGCAGCATGCACACGGAGGCGGTCAATCACGCGCCGGGAGTCACCCTCTTCATGACCGGTTCGCAGGTTCCGGGACGGCCCAGCATGGGGGCGTGGTTGTCCTACGGCTTGGGGAGTGAGACGGACGATCTGCCCAGTTTTGTCGTCATGACCTCAAGCGACAAGGGCAAGACCTGTGGGCAGCTCTTCTTTGATTACTACTGGGGCAGCGGCTTTCTCCCCAGCCGTTATCAGGGCGTTCGCTTTCGCAACACGGGCGATCCCGTACCCTACCTGACGAACCCGCCAGGCATGAGTGGGGAGTCGCGGCGAGCCTTGCTCGATGACATCCGGGCGATGAACGCCGCGCATTTGGCAGACTACGGGGATCCGGAGATCGACACGCGGATCGCGCAGTATGAAATGGCTTTTCGCATGCAGACCAGTGTGCCGGACTTGGTCGATTTTTCGGGCGAGTCGCCGGCGACCTTGGAGCGTTATGGGCCCGATGGTTTGCAAAAGGGGACCTTCGCCAACAATTGCCTTGTGGCCAGGCGTTTGTTGGAGCGAGGCGTGCGCTTTGTGCAACTCATGCATTCCGGCTGGGATCAGCATGGCAATCTCTACACGCAGCTGGAGGAGCAGTGCCGCGATACCGATGCTCCGGCGGCGGCCTTGATCCAGGATCTGAAAGAGCGGGGGATGTTAGACGAAACGCTCGTGGTGTGGGGATGTGAATTTGGACGGACGCCCTTTGGTCAAGGAGATCCCAACAATCCCAATGGCCGGGATCATTTTGGCCGGGCCTACAGTTGGTGGCTCGCTGGAGGCGGGGTGAAACCGGGCACGGTGTTCGGCGCCACGGATGACTTTGGCTGGAATATCACGCGGGACCCGGTGCACGTGCACGACATGCAGGCGACGATTCTGCATCTCTGTGGCATCGATCACGAGAAACTGACGTTTCGCTACCAGGGACGTCAATTTCGACTGACGGATGTGCACGGCGAGGTGATGAAGGGGATGTTGGCCTAACTGGAATACTAACGAAATCCAAAAAAAGCCTCCGCGGTGGCCGTGGTGTGGGCCGCGAGAGCTTCCAGGGATTCTCCGCGGAAACCGGCGATGGCTTCGGCAGTGTGGCGCACGTAGGCGGGCTCGCAGCGTTTGCCGCGGTAGGGCACGGGGGCGAGATAGGGGGCGTCCGTTTCCACCATGAACTGGCCCTCAGCGGCCTCGGTGGCGGCTTCCCGCACGACGGTGGCGCTCTTGAAGGTGGCGATGCCAGTGAAGGAGATGAGGTGCCCGGCCTCGATGAGCGGCGCCGCGGACGCCCAACTTCCCGTATGGCAGTGAAAAACGGCCCGCAGCCGGTCGCTGTGGGGCAGCACGGCACCCACGGTGTCATCCCAGGAGTCGCGGTTGTGGACCACGACATTCATCCCCAGTCGCCCCGCGAGATCAAGCTGCTTTTCGAGGAAGTCCATTTGGCGAGCCTGATAGGCTTCGAAGGTCCAGCCTTCGGGGGGCTTGTGGAAGTAGTCGAGCCCGATCTCTCCGATGGCGACCACTTTGGGGTGCCGGGCCCAGGCCTCGATCTGGTCTAACCAATCGGCGGCCTCGATCTCGGTGACCGAGGTCGGATGGATGCCGACGGCGGCATGGATTTCGGGGTGTGATTCAGCGAGTTGCAGACAGGTAGGGCCGTCGTCCAGGTCGGTGCCGATGGTGACGAGCCGGGTCACGCCCTGGGCCCGGGCGCGTTCGACGACGGCGTCGATCTCGCCCGCCAGCTGGCGACTAGCGAGGTGACAATGGGAATCTACGAGCATGGGTCTCCTGCGTCCTCGCTAGCAGTTGGTTAGTTACCTTACCAATGGATGGCGGCGGCGGCCCAGGTGAGTCCGGCGCCAAAGGCCACGAGGACGATCTTGTCTCCCCGATTGATGGCGCCGGTGCGATTGGCTTCGTCGAGCGCGATGGCGATGGCGGCGGCCGAGGTGTTGCCGTATTTTGCGAGATTCACGAAGACCTTTTCCTGGGGCACATTGAGACGTTCACGAATGGCTTCGATGATTCGCAGGTTGGCCTGATGGGGGATGACCATGGAGATGTCCTCGGACTTGAGTTCGGCATCGAGAAGGACGCGATCACAGGCGTTGCGCATGGCGGTGACGGCATAGCGATAGACCTCCCGGCCTTGCATGCTGACGGTATTCAGGCGCTGCTCGGCATTGGCCGGGGTGATGGGGCAGGCCGAGCCGCCGCCGGGAACGACGAGGATGTCGGTCTGATTGCCATCGCTGCCCATGTAAGTGGAGAGCACGCCGTGGTCGCCTTCCTCGGTGGCGCGCTGGAGGACGGCGGCGCCGGCGCCGTCGCCAAAGAGGACGCAGGTATTGCGATCCTCCCAGTTGACCATGCTGCTGAGTTTTTCTGCACCGATGATGAGGGCGGTGTCGCAAGAGTGGGTGCTGATGAATTGGCGGGCCACGGACATGGCGTAGAGAAATCCGGAGCAGGCGGCGGAGAGATCGAAACAGATCGCGTTCTGGGCTCCGAGATTGCGTTGGACGTAGCAGGCGGTGGCGGGAAAAAACGTGTCCGGCGAGATGGTGGCGACGATGATGAGGTCCAATTCGTCGGCCTCGACACCGGCCTGTTCCAAGGCCTTGCGTGCCGCCTTGGTGGCCAGATGGCTCGTGGCTTCGGCATCCGAAGCGATGCGTCTTTCCTTGATGCCGGTCCGCGTGGTGATCCACTCGTCGGAGGTGTCAACGATCTTGGCGAGATCGTCGTTGGTCAGGATCTTCTCCGGTAGATAACTACCCGTACCGGCTATACGGATGCTCTTGAGGTTGGGATTGTTTGTGATCTTAGGCATGGTCCGGTTGATTGCGTGCGATTTCCTCTTCGATATGCGGATTGAGTTCGTGAGAAACGGCCTCGGAAGCCACGCGGATGGCATTGCAGATGGCCAAAGGTGAACTGCTGCCGTGGCAGATGATGCAGACGCCTTTCACGCCTAACAAAGGTGATCCTCCGTAGGTTTCGTAATTGCTTCGGTCTTTGACCGCCCGAAAGGCGCCCTTGGCCAGCATGGCTCCGGCGTAGCGTATGGGAGTGCTAGTGAGTTCGTGCTTGAGCCATTTGAACATCGCTCGAGCGGTGGCTTCGCAGCTCTTGAGAACGACGTTTCCCGTGAATCCGTCGCAGACGACGATGTCGATGGGTTCCTCAAAGAGATCGTGTCCTTCGACGTTGCCGATGAAATGGATGTTACTCGATCGGAGCATGCTAAACACTTGCTTGGTGAACTCGGTGCCCTTCTCGTCTTCCTCACCAACGGACATGAGGCCGACCTTGGGCTCCTTGACACCGAGCACGTGTTTGGCGTAGACGCTCCCCATGATTCCGTAGTGCAAGAGGTGCTTGGCTTTGGCGTCCGTGTTGGCTCCCGCATCGAGGATGTTGCAGATCCCATGGTCGTTGGGCAAGGGAGAACAGATGCCGGGACGAGCGATACCCTTGAGCAAGCGAAGTTTCACCGTCGTGGCGGCGACGGAGGCGCCGGTGTGGCCTGCGCTGACGATGGCTTGAGCCTCGCCTTTTTTCATGAGATCGATGGCGACAGAGACGGAGGAATCCCGTTTGCGACGGACCGAAAGGGCGGCGGAATCCGCCATGTCAACGACTTGAGAGGCGTGGACGATCTCGACGCGATTTGCGGGCAGGCGGTGTTTATCGACCAGCTCTTTCACCTGGTCCTCCTCGCCGGCGAGGTAAAAGCATTCCACCATGGGGTAGCGCCCCATGGCGAGCCCCGCACCCTCAATGATGTTCCCTGGGGCAAAATCACCCCCCATGGCGTCCACTGCGATTCTCATGCTGTCGTGCTCCGCGAAAGGGAGCACCGTTCCTTTAGATCGGTCTCGCTACCGTGCAAGCTCGAACGGGAGAATCGTCTTCGCCTCGACGCCTCGGGAGTGAACCCCTTGGTCAGATCTGTTTCTCGATGGCAGAAACCATGCGGCGAACGTGGGCCGCCTTTCTCGCCCGCGGTTTGAGGATGCGTAGACTCTCTTGGAGGCAACCCCACTCGACGATCTCGATTTCCACGTGGCGGGCGCCCCACTTTCTCATGGCACTCAAGGTGGGCTTGTAGAGGTCGATGGTCTCCTTGCCGACCAGAGCGCGCCCGTAGTCGTCGATCACGTAGAGCGTCTGAGGATCGTCCAAGAGGCGAAATTTGGTACCGAGGGGAAAGCGTGACCAATCGGCGGCGGCGCTGCGGATGCGTCCGTATTTCAGGGGGGTGCCGATGGCGTTCTTCCTGCCGTATTTCAGGTGGTCAGCTTCGCCGTGACTGTAGGCGGTGGTGCGGACGGTCCGCATCTCGGTCTCGATCTCGGGCACGCTGGCACAGCCGGAGGTTTCCGTTTGGGCGTTGGCGGCTCCGAAGAGAGCGCTACTTGCGGTGATCAGCCAGACGAGGCGAATGCTTGATTTCATAATAGGGCCCGCAGATTCGGGCGATCCCGATTTTTGGGGTCGCTTGGTTTAGGCGGGAATGCGGTCAGGGCAAGGAGAAATCGCTTTTTTTCCCAATATTAATAGAAATAGAAATTCGAAAACCGCTCCCGGGGCGGGGCGCCCAGAAGAGGAGGAACGGTTGTTGAGTCAGTTCCGGCTCCCTTTGCTTTGCAATCGCGGCGCACCATGTAGATTCCCTCGATCCAGTCCGCCCCGGCTGCCCTATGCGAACGCTCTTTTATATCATCGTCTTCATCACGCCGACTGTGCTCGTGCTCGTCTTTCGGCAAGACATTCAGAACTATCTCCAGGACAAAGGGATTCTCGGTTCGAGTTCCGCGGCGGAGGGACCGGTGCAGGGGAAAGTGGCTTCATCGAGTCCGGAGGCTCCCCCCGCGGGAGCGGAACCGGATCCAGGTGCCGTCGGCCAGGTTTCGGTGCCACCGGAAGGGCAGGAAGACGTTTTTCCGACCCAGGGGGACATCGATCGCCAAGTGGCGGCGAAATACCCGCTGCCTTCCTTCAAGAATTTGGAGGACATCGTGGGACAGTGGAAGAAGGTCCCGGAGAGTGCCTATCCGAAAATGGTTACGCTGCGAAAGCCGGTCGATCTGGAACTCATCATCAATGGGAAGGTGGGCGGAAAATCGACTTTGCGTGTGGGTCAGCAGGCTTATCCCATTGCCCTGGAGGGCGCGACCCTGATGGTTTCCGGCTCGCCGGGTGATGCCTCGATGAAGGGCGCCATCGCGGTGGATGACACGGACTTCAAGGAGCAGATCCGGCAGAAATATGAGGCTTGGAAGACGCGGCAGGAGGGCCGGGTACACAAATTGCGCAAGGAGGAAAAGCAGCGTCTGCTCGCCGGTGGAGGCGAGGGGAGTGAGGATGGAGAAGTTCCGGCTGACGAGGCATCTTCCCTGGGCAAAGAGCCTTCGGTTGCCGCCGATGGCACGGTGCCCGTGATGGTGGCGAGTATCAAGGCGGGCCAGGTGAAGGAGATCGAGTTAGGCAAGATCGCCTACTGGCGCTGGAATGGCTACGAGGAGATCGGTGGGACGGGGTATTGGACGGGCGTTGTGGGATACACGGCCAACACGATTTTTGGCGAGATCAATGCCGAGGGGAAGGCGCTGATCCGCAACGGCCGCGTGATCAAGTGGATCTACAGCGGCTCGGAAGAGGAGATTCGTTAGCGGATAAAAGGGGTGGTTCGCTGTAGGGATAGAGTAAACCTGGGTATAAGTGTGAGTTTTCCGGGGGGTCAAGAGGGCTCGGATGTCTCTTCTTCGGGTTGAGGGGAGATTTCTTCTTCTGGCGTAGGGGCGTCATCCTCCGCGGCCGGACGTGAATACTGGTTGTACGTCTCCGACCAATTGAAAACGGCCCAGACGAGCCCGGCGATGCCCGCGGCAATGGCGATCAACGGTACCATTTCGAGGAGCTGATCTTTGAGGCGTAAGAGCTTGAAACGTGTTTCTCGGCGCATGCGTCTGGGTGAGGAGTGCGAAATGTGTGTGGGAATGTGGGTATAGCGGAGAGGGATTGGCGGTGGCAAACCTTTTTGCGGCGGACGACCTAGGGGAAACGGGGAAACTTGCTGAAATCCGGCGGGCGTTTCTCAATGAAGGCATTTTTCCCCTCTTTGGCTTCTTCGGAAAGATAGTAGAGAAGGGTGGCATTGCCGGCGAGGTCAAGCAGTCCCATTTGACCATCGCAATCCGCATTGAGTGCGGCTTTGAGGCATCGCAGGGCGAGGGGAGAATGCTGCAGGATCTCACGGCACCACTTCAGAGTCTCTTCTTCGAGCGATTCCAGCGGGACCACGGTGTTGACCAGGCCCATTTCCAGAGCTTGGGCGGCGTCGTACTGCCGGCAGAGGTACCAGATCTCGCGAGCCTTTTTTTGGCCGACGATCCTCGCCAGGTAGCTGGAACCGAGTCCGCCGTCGAAAGAGCCGACCTTGGGTCCCGTCTGGCCAAAGCGAGCATTCTCGGCCGCGATGGTGAGGTCACAGACGACGTGGAGGACGTGTCCGCCGCCGATGGCGTAGCCGGCGACCATGGCCACCACCGGTTTGGGGAGGCCGCGAATCTTTTTTTGGACGTCGAGGATATTGAGGCGAGGCACGCCGTCCCCACCGACGTAGCCGCCCTCCCCTCGCACTTTTTGGTCTCCTCCCGAACAGAAGGCTTTTTCGCCCTCTCCCGTGAGGATGATGACGCCGACGCTTTCGTCTTCATGCAGGATCTCAAAGGCTTCTAACATCTCTTTGACCGTCAGGGGCCGGAAGGCATTACGAACCTCGGGGCGATTGATCGTGATCTTGCCAATGCCGTCCTCGGTCTTCTCGCATCGCAGGTCTGTGAAGGATTTGATCGATGTCCACATGATGCGCCGATGCTAACGCGAGTCTGGAGATTGGAAAACGATTTTGCCTCGATTGCGCCGGCGACGTTCCGATAGGGCATGGACAGGGCCTCGGTCAGGGGGCAAGGTGGGGCATGGGACAACCACTGGGGATCGCAGCGACGACACGCAAGACGAAGCGCTTCGTGCAGGTGCTCCGGGTCTTGGCCAGCAATGGGTTCGAGACCTTTGTCGAACACAGCCGTTTGATCGCGATGGTGGAGGGTGGGTGGTCCAAGCTCAATCACAAGCCGGTCCTCGAGCACACACCGATTCCTTTGGCGGTGCGGCTTCGGCAAGTATGCGAGGAACTGGGGGCCACTTTTGTCAAGTTAGGCCAGGTGCTGAGCACGCGTCCCGATCTGATACCGGCCGAGGTTGCCGGTGAGTTCAAGAAGCTGCAGCATGACGTGTCGCGGGTGCCCTTCGAAGAACTCGAGGGGCGCTTGCGGGAAGCCTACCCCGAGGGCATCGAGGCCCATTTCCAATCGATCGATCCGGAGCCCATGGCCTCGGCCTCCATGGCCCAGGTTCATCGAGCCGTCATGGCCGATGGTCAATCGGTGGTGCTCAAGGTGATCAAGCCGGGGATTGGCAAGGCGATTCAAGGGGACCTTGCGATTCTGCGTGATCTGGCGGATCTGGCGGCGAAGTATTTTGAGAATCTCGGTTTTGATCCCAATGAAGTGGTCGAAGAATTTGCCCGGCACATTGAGATTGAATTGGATCTCGTTCACGAAGGCCGAGCGACCGAGCGTCTGGCGCGCTACTTCAAAGAGGATCCTAGCATACGCTTTCCGGCTGTCTTCTGGACCGTGAGTCGTCCCAAGGTGCTGGCCCTGGAAGAAATTCAGGGCCGGCAACTTTCCCGTCTCGACCCGGCCACACTCTCCGCGGAAGAACGGATCACGCTTTGTCAGCTGAGCACCCGGGCCGTCTTTCGCATGTGCTTGGAGTTCGGTTATTTCCATGCGGATCCGCATCCGGGAAACATCTTCTTTGATCATGACGACCGGCTGGTTCTCATCGATTGCGGGATGACCGGTTTTGTCGAAAACCGCACGCGTTATTTGTTAGGTGAATTTGTGCGGGCGGTCATTGATCGTGATCTGGATCGCACGGCTCGCGTCGCGATCGAGATCTCGGATGCTGATCCGGCTCTGGAGAAGGATCGCCACTTCCGTCGTGATCTCTGGGAGATGATCGGCCGGTGCGAGTCAGGCACCCTGGATGGACTGGATTTTACGGCGCTGCTGCATCATTTTTTTGAAGTGTTGCGCAAGTATCGCATTCACTGTCCGGGTGACCTGGTTTACTTGATCAAGGCCTTGATGACGATTGAAGGCGTGGTGGAGGAGATCGAACCCAGTTTCGATCTGGTGGAGACGGCGCGCCCGCTGTTGCGCAAGATGTTTGCCCAGCACTACGGGTGGTCGGGGCTCAAGGAGCGCCTGTTGCACAATGGAGGGGCCTACGTCGAACTGGTGGAATCCCTGCCGCACGAGGTTCGGGATCTATTGATTCAGATGCGTCGCCGGGGCTATACCCTGCGAGTGAAACACGATGGGGGAGAGGAACTCAAGCAAGCCGTGGTGAAGACGGGACAGTTCTTGGCCATGGCGCTGATCCTTTCATCGATGCTCCTGAGTTCGGCGGTCTTGATGCACATCGGCGCCGGGGCGCCGGAGAAGGGCGCCTTCACCGTGATCGGCTGGGTGACTCTGACGCTCTGCTTGATCTATGCGCTAGTGATGGCACATGGCGCTTGGCACCGGCGTGATCGGTGATCCTCGATTGACGAGGTGACGAGCTCACCTGCGGAGCGGCCTTGCTGCTACCAGCGGAGGCGACGTTTTCGAGTTTCCTGCTCTGGGGCGGGCTTCTCCGATTCTTTCTTGGTGCGGCGTTCTCCGGAAGAGCCGGAGAAGAAATGTCCAGCGGCGGCGGAAAGAACGCGTCTTGCCAGGCCGGCAGGCTGTTGACCATTTTTCTGCGGCGCCGGCTCCAACGGTGGTGCGGTGGCGGACGATGCTGCCGGTTTGGGCGTCTCCGGCGTCGGCACGGGTTCGGGCTCTGGTGCTTGGCGAGGGATCGGGAGATGGGTGAGGGTGGCACTCGGCCGTTTGGAGATGCCGCGTTTCCGGGGGCGAATGTTCGGTTCAGCCTCGGCTTGACGAAGGAGGCGGCGTCGGCGGAGCCGTTCGTACCGGGATCGCCGATGGAGGGCGGAGATGGTTTCGTTCTCCTGGCAGAGCTGGTCTCGTACCGTGTCGAATTGTTCCAGCTTTTCTTGAAGTTTGTCCACTAGCGAAAGGACATCCTCCTTCTCGTCGGCCAGTTGCCGAGCGCGATTCTCGGCCACCGTGACCTTCTCACTACTCCTTTCGGCATGTTGCCGTAGTTGATCGATCTCGACGAGAAGGGCCTCGAATCGCTCGCGTTGCGCGACGAGACTCCTTGAGAGCGACGCGAAATCGGCTTCGACCTTTTCAAAGTGGGCACGCTCCACCGCTGCCTTTTCGGACTCGGCGAGTAATGCTTCCCGCTCGGTGGCGATGTTGGCGAACTCTTCCTCCAGCGTTCGGCAGGTGGTTTTCAAATCAGCATGGGCAGCGCGCTCGCTCTCCAGAGATTCTTGCAGGGCGTCTTCGTTCTCGACATGGCGATCGATTCGCTCGCGGAGTGCGATGGAGCGTTGCTTGTATTTCCCCCAAATCAAGCTGGCAAAGAGCACACCGGCTCCGAAGAACAGCAGCGGGATGAGCATGAAAAGGAGGATTCTCATAGGCTACACCTGGAACCGAACCACGGGGCTCCTTGTCTGTCTAGTAAGGGGTCTAGAATTTTTAGATTTAGTAGATATTTTCCGATCCTTGGTCGTTTGGGGGGATTTTCTCGGGGATTCCCGGTTACCGGGCAGTTGATCTTTCTTTCTCTGCGGTAACCCTATCCTGGCAACCGGCTCGGCCAGAGGCGTTTGCGTGATTCCCCCCCCCAATGC
>JANQJH010000286.1 GCA_028281705.1 Verrucomicrobiales bacterium | reverse complement strand
TAGGGCAAAATGATTCATCTCATCTCAATTTCCGGGATGAGACCCGAAGAGCCGATGCCCTAACTCATCATCTGCGAAAATCTGAGCTCATCTGCGGTTCCCCTCCTCCCGATAAATCCGAACGCTCTCTGCCTCTTGGGTGAACCGCAGATGGGATAGATTTTCGCAGATTGATCAGCGATGATGGGAGAGCGGACGGGGTTTAAAGGTATTCCGTGAAGCGGACCAGAATTCTAAAGCCTTTTGGCTAAGTTTAAGTGTAAGTTTAAGTTTTTGGGAGGATTTTGGTTTCCCGTGCTTTCCAGGCGGGGGATGAGATGACTTTGAGATTGCTGGGGGACTCCTCGATGACGAATTGGGCGGCGAGATCGAGGCGCTCAGCGAGGGGCATGCCGTCTTCGAGGCCCAGGACATTGAGGGCGGTGGCCCAGGCGTCGGCGCGAGCGCAGTCGGGGTGCCGCACGCTGACACTGACGGTTTGGTGGGTGACGGGGCGTCCGGTGCGGGGATCGATCAAGTGGGTGCGGCGCGGGAGATCGGCCTCGGCCTCGGTCTCCGTCTCATAGGTCTGGCGGTAGGTACCAGAGGTGGCGATGGACTCATCGAGCAGGGTGGTGGTGCGCGTGGGATGTTCGATGGCGATTTTCCAGCGTCCGACGGCGCGCATTTCTCCACCGGCTTCGACGAGGAAGTGGGTGTAGTCTTGAAACTCGAGTTCGTCCACGACCTTGTTGATGGCCCAGCCCTTGGCAATGGAGGAGAGGTCGATCTCGAGATCGGGGTGTTGTTTCTGCAATTGGCTGTCGAGAATCTCGAGTTTTTCCCAGCCGACGCGGGCGCGGACCGCTTCGACCTCGGTCTCGGTCGGGGCCGTTTCGCGCTCGGAGCCGGGTCCGAAGCCCCAGAGGCGGACGAGCGGTCCCACGGTGATGTCGAAGGCGCCACCGGATTCGCGGCTGACTTCAGCGGCCCAGTTCGTCAGTATCCGCACCGGCCACGGTATCTCGATCGGGTCAGTGCTGGAGGTGCGATTGAAAATGGCGACGCGGGTGTCTTCGCGCCAATGTGAGGTGAACGACTCGGCTCGGGAGAATTCTTTGGCGATGGTTTTCTCCATGCCGGGCACGGAGGCGAGTTCATCGTGCATCTTGACCGACCAGGTCGTTCCCATGGTGTGACCCGTCATGAGCACGGGTTCCTCGGGCGCTTCGGTTTGCGGCAGGGCGCGCACGGTGATGACGGTGGCGAGGCCGGCGAGGAGAAGACCGAGCGCCAGGCTGTCGCGGCGGCCCCATCGATCTGCGGAGCCGGAGGTTCGAAGAAAGGAAAAGATGGCTCCCGTAGGGCAGCCGAAGCGGCAATAGGCTTGGGGAATGAAGAGCGAGGCGACCAAGCCGACAATGGCGATGGTGATGGTGGCAGCGCCGGCGGCTTTCCAGTTCCAGGCTTCAAAGGGTTCGATGGCGGCGAGGTCCAGACCCCACCCGGCGATTAATGTCAGGATCGCCGCGGCGAGAAGGAGAACGGGAATGGATTTCAGCCAGCGCTCGAGTTTAGGCGGGAGGGATCGGCGATGGCGCCGCGCCACTTTTCCCAAGAGCTGCTGCGCGGCACCGTGGGGGCAGATCTGGTGACAGTAGAGTTGGCGTCGGGTGGCCCAGGGGACGAGGAGAGCGGCGCCGGCGAGGAGAACGAGACCGGGAGCGGCCTTGAGTGCGAGGCCATGCGAAGCCCATCCGGCGAATAGTGATAGTGATAGGAGATCGTGGTTCACCAGCCCTACGTAGCCCACGAGGAAGACTTGCCAGATGATGGGAGCCCAGCGGTGACCTCGCAGTGATGTCAGGGCCATGATCATGCCGGCGAGGATGACGCCGACCATGGCCAGGTCCCGTGCTTGGGGGCGCCAGCCGGTGCGCTCTTCCGCCGGCTCGAATTCGGCGGCGAAGCGGCTCTGCACGCTCTTGACGACGGCTTGGGCCGTGCGGGTGGCGCCGCTGATGCCATCGAGATTCCGGCGCGGGTATTTGATGGATGTTAGTTCGTCGACGGAGCGGTTGAGAAAAAATCTCTCCAGGCTGTTGGTTTCCCGGACTTGTTTGACATAGGAGGCCGTGTCGTAAGACTTGCGGAGTCCGAAGCCGACGACGAGACGGCGGTCGGCATCGAGGACGACGAGACTTTCGGTGGGTCCTTGATAACCGGAGATGTTGTCTGCCTGGGGAGAAGTCCGCACGGCATGACCGAGCAAGGCATTGGAGGCATCAAAAACTTGGGTTCCCTTGGGCCCCTCCTCCAGGCGGTCGGCAGTGGGGAAGGTGGGACGTAGCTCGTCGAGGGTGATGGGATCGGGAAAGCGCAGCGACGGCGCGGCGCCGAGCAAACGATGTTGCACGCCTTCGATGACGGCGAGGCTAGTTAGGGTAGCGCCGCTGACGGCCATGACATCCGGCGTGGTCTGCTCGTTGGGTTTCCACCCGGCCAGGGCAGGGAGGAAATCGGCGGCGTTCCGCACTTGATCGACGAACTCCGGCGTGTCACCGGACTGGAGAAGTTCCACGCGAATGATGGTGCCATCGGGATCGAAGACCGTGAGAAGATTGTTGGGGCCGGAGTAGCCAATGATGTGGTCCGTCCAGGGAGAGGTGGTCATGAGGCCTCCCAGCGTCTTCTCCAGGGAATCGGAAACCACGTGCAATCCCCGCGAGGGATCGGGAACGTGCAATCGGCGTGCCTCGGGAAAAAACCGGCCCGCTTGGCGGAGCGTGATCTCCGGCGGTTGCTGCTCGGCGACCCAGGCGGCCTGCTGATGGATGAGCACAATCAGCGCCAGGAGGATGCTCGCCCGGTAACCGCGCAGGAGGTTTGTCCGCTTGAACAACAGGCTGCCCATGGAGAATACCACACCCGACTGCCGTGGTCAGGGCAAGCGCGAACTTGGCCAGTCGCTCAAGCCGGTTGTGAGGTTCGCCCGTGGCGGGCTCGATGGAAGAGAGGATGGCGCGCAGACATTGTGGACGGCGCCATGCGGTGATTGACGACGCAGATCAGCCGGAAAGGAGTGTCCGCATCACAATCTCGATCTACTGGACTCTCTTCGATTTCTCGGACCAGTATTTCTCGCGTAGCCGCACTTTCTGCACTTTGCCAGTGGATGTTCGAGGGAGGGCGTCGACAAAATCGACGGATTTGGGACACTTGTAATGGGCCAAGTTGTTGCGGCAAAACTCCACGAGGTCGTTTTCCGTGGCCTCGGCATCGGTCTTGAGGACGACCAGCGCTTTTGGGGCTTCACCCCATTGATCATCCGGTACCGCAATGACGGCGGCTTCGAGCACGGCCGGATGTTTGTAGAGGGTGCCTTCGACTTCAATGGAAGAGACGTTTTCCCCTCCTGAGATGATGAGATCCTTCTTCCGGTCGACCAGTTCGATGTAGCCGTCACCATCGATGGTGGCGATGTCCCCGGTGTGAAACCAACCCTGATCGAGGGCCTGATCGGTGGCTTCGGGGTCCTGCCAGTATCCTGCCATGACCACATTGCTCCGCGCCAGAACTTCGCCCGTTTGTTGGCCGTCCGGCGTGACTTCCTCGCCACGATCATCGACTACCTTGAGTTCCACGCCGAGCATGGGATAGCCCGACTTGGTGAGGACGCGGTATCTCTCCTCGGCCTTCTCATCGCGCATGGCGGGCTTGAGTTTGGAAACGGTGAGGAAAGGCGAGGTTTCGGTTAGTCCGTAGACCTGGATCACTTGCCAGCCAAAGCGTTCTTCGAGCGCGGAGATCAGGGCTTGGGGAGGTGCAGACCCCGCGGTTCCGACGCGCATGGCCCGAGGGAGATCATCGGGGAGCGATTGCGGATGATTCAAGAGCATGCCGATCATCGTCGGCGCCAGACAGGTGAGGGAGATTTGTTCCCGGGCCATGAGTTCGAATACCGTGGCCGGGTCGAACTTCTTCAGGACGACGTACTTGGCTCCCATGCCGACGACGGCGTAGGGCAGGCCCCAGCCGTTGCAGTGAAACATGGCGGTGTTCTGCATGAAGGTATCGGTATTCTGCAGCCCGAACTCGATGATCGAGTTCATCGCATTGAGGTAGAGATTGCGGTGGGTCAGCATCACGCCTTTTGGATTCCCCGTGGTGCCGGAGGTGTAGAGGAGGGCCGAGACGTCATTCTCGTCGACCTCTATGGAAGGCACTGGATCCGGGGAGGCCTCACTCAAGAGGGAATCGTAATCCAGCCAATCGCCTTCATTGTCTTGAGCCACCGAGCCTTCCCTGACCAAGATAAAATGCTCGATGCTTGTCAGTTTCTGGCGAATGGGCTCGATGAGCGATTCCAGACCGGACTCGACGATGAGAACCTTGGGCTCTCCGTGGTTGAGAATGTATTCATAGTCAGAGGTCACCAAGCGGAAATTCAGGGGCATGGAGATGGCTCCCAACTGAGGTGCTCCAAAAAACGCGTCGAGGATCCGATGATCGTTCTGCAACAGGAGTGCGACCCGGTCGCCTTTCTGCAAACCCAAGTGAGACATCATGTGTGCCCAGCGATTGACGCGCTGGCCCAGCTCTCCGTAAGTTAGGCGTTGGTCGCCGCAGACCACGGCTTCACTGTCTGCGTAGACCGCGAGGGCACGCTTGAGGAAATCGGTTTCATTGAGGGGGATGACCATGGCGAGTGATGACGTGTGTGATACAGAGGTTCTAGCTAACTGTGATTCGGTGGTGGGTAAGGATGACAATGATGCCGAACGGTCAGTCGCGTCAAGGTGCTTGAGGATCTTCTCTCATTCCTTGGCCGTCCGCGATCAGGTTTGCCGTCGCTCTTCGTTAGCTATTCGTGCGGTTGCTCCACGCGGAAGATCACTTTGAGGGCTTCGAACATGCCGCGGACGTTGTGGACGCGGAAAATGTGCGCGCCTCGGCGGAGGCCGGCCACGAGACAGGCGATGGATCCCGCGTCGCGATCGTTGGGTTCCGGTAGATCGAGGACATCACCGATGACGGTTTTGCGAGAGATGGGAAGAAGGACCGGTGAAGCATAATGAGCCGTTAGTCGATCGAGGTGACGAAGAATGCGGAGGTTGTCTGCCTCTTGCTTGGCGAAATCGATGCCGGGATCGAGGATGAGGCGGTCGGGCGTCAGTCCTGCCGCAGTGGAGACGGCGATGCGGGCGTCGAAGAATTCGAAGAGTGTTTTCCAAATATCCTTGTACTGTTCTTCGATGTGGGGAATCTTGGGCTGACCGACGGTGTGCATGATCAGGAGGGCGGTTCCGTTCTTGGCGCAAAGTTGGGCGTTGGTGGGTTCGACCAAGCCGCCGATGTCGTTGAGGATATCGACGCCACGGGGGAGCAGTTCTGCCACGACCTGAGGTCGCCAGGTGTTGAGCGAAATCAGGGGAGGCCAAACTTGATCGGCGTCGCGAGGGGTCGCCAGATCCAGGGCAGACGCGATGGTTTCGAAGAAAGGCTCGAGTCGGGAGATTTCGGTCTGGGGATCGATCGCGGGGCGATTGGTGCGGGCGCTTTCGGCGCCGACGTCAATGATGTCGGCGCCGTCGCGGGCCAGGTTCACGGCGTGGGCGATGGCCCGTTGGGGGTCGAGGGTGCCGTCATGGCAGAACGAGTCGTCATTGAGATTCACGATCCCTATAAGGAGAGGGCGCCGGGGAAAGGCGATCGTGCGGTGACGGGCGTGGAAGAGCATGGTTGCTAGAAATCTAACAAAGTCCGGTTTCGCGCCTCGAAACGGGCGAGTTGCCCATAGCCCGCTTCCCGTGCAGCTGCGGAGGCCTCGTCGAAGTCAGCGCCGACCTCGGCTGGGGCGTGGGCATCGGAGCTGATGACGAGGGAGATCCCGGCCTCATGCGCGAGGCGGAGGAATTCCCCGGATGGATAGAGGGCTCCGATGGGCTTTCGCAGTCCGGCGGTGTTGATTTCGAAGGCGGTGTTCGTTTCCTGAAGGGCGGCGATGGACGGTTGGTAGTATGGGGTGAGATCGCCTTGGGGCACGCGCCCAAACTTTTTCGGCAGATCGGGATGGGCCATGAAATCGAAAGCCCGGGTGCGGATAGCCTGGGTGTAGAGCTGCCAGTAGAGTTCCCACATTTCTTCGGGATTGTAGGTCTCTTGTACTTGGCTCAGGTGATCGGGATGATCGACAACGAGCGACGTAGTTAGATAGTGAACGCTGCCGATGAGGTAGTCCCAGGGGGCCATGGAGGTGAGCTCTTCGATCCAGGGTTCGTGCCCCGGGAGGTAGTCGATCTCCAAGCCGAGGCGAACGGCGACTCCCAGCTGGCGACCGTGATCGCGGGCTTGGTCGACCATGGCGAGGTAATTGGGAAGATCCTCGATGGCCATCCTCCAGTCGTCGAAGGAGGTGCGCATGGGGCTGTGGCAGGCGAAACCGATCTCGTGGAGTCCGCGGCGGGCGGCGGACTCGACGTATTCTCGAGGATGCCCCTCGGCGTGGTGGCACAGGGGAGTGTGCATGTGGTAGTCGGCGAGTCCAACCATGGTGACTGGGATGATCGTTGAAGTTTTCCTCCCTGCCAGGGAAAAAACCTGGTTCCCAGGGGATCATTTCCTTGTTTTGCGGGCGGTTTCGACGAAGTATCCGGGACGGCTGCAGGCGCCGAGGGTGCCGGGCTGGTCTTCTCTTGATTGATGCTTCATGACAGATTCCCTTTTTCAAGCTGAGAACGCCTTCACCGGGCCTCTGATCGAGAGGCTCAAGCGGCATCCCAAGCGGATTGTGTTTCCCGAGCCTGACGACCTGCGGGTCTTGCGTGTCGCGGAACAACTGGCGAGCCGGGAAATCAGTGTGCCGATTCTGCTGGGCGACCGCGACGCCCTGCATCGCCGGGCAGGTGAGGAAGGCATTTCCCTGGACATGGTGGGGATCATCAATCCGGAGACGAGCGTGGAGCTTCCCCGCTTTGCCACGATGTTCGAGAAGATGGAGCGCTATCGAAAGATGAGCGTGACCCATCCCGAGGAGGTGATGAAGAAGCCCGATTATTTCGCCGCCATGATGGTGCAGTATGGCAATGCGGATGGCATTGTCGGGGGGAACTCCGTTTATCCAGAGGCGTTTTTCCGGCCGCTGTTTCACATGATCAAGCCGCAACATCACTGTCCGGCGGCGGCGAGTTGCATGGCGGTGGTGGATGAGAAGAACGCGCTCTTGGGGGAGAACGGCATCCTCTTTTTCGCCGACTGCGCCATCATTCCGAGTCCCACGGTGGAGGAGCTGGCCATGATCGCGGTGGAGTCGGGCCGGGTGGCGACGACCTTGTTAGGCCGCCGGGCCCGAGTGGCCATGCTGAGTTATTCCACGCGCGGAAGTGCCAAGACGCTGGGGACGGAGCACGTTCTCGCCGCCATGGAATTGGCCCGTCAGCGCGCCCGCCAGGAGGTCGTGGATATCGAGATCGATGGCGAGTTCCAAGTCGATGTCGCCCTGCGGCCGGAGTCGGCGGAGCGCAAAGGGGTGCACAGTTTGGTCGCCGGCAAGGCGGATGTTCTCGTCTTTCCCGATCTGAACAGCGGGAATTTGGCTTCCAAGCTGTTTGTCCTCGGGGCCCAGCCCGAGGAGTACGGGCAGCTCCTACTCGGTCTTTCGCGGCCGGCGGCTCAGGTGTCGCGTGTGGCCTCGGCGGAAACGATCTTGGGGGTGGCTGTCGCGGTCGGGGTGGAGGCCATCAAATTTCGCGAACTGCTGGCCGATGAGCATGCCGACTGAGGCGCCGAAGCTGGTCGCCTAGATCGCCTGCCTTTGCCTTTCGCGATCCTCTCACTGTGAACAGCCTCAAACGCTTCTTTCCCTATTACGGGCTGCTCGCTCCCTACAAGTGGCCCTTCATCGGGGCGCTCCTCTGCGCCGTGATTTACGGGGTGGCCAGCGGCCTGGGGTTTCCCATGGTGGTGAAGGAAAATATTCCCATCATCTTTGCCACTGAGAACATCTTCTCGCTGGAGCAGCACAACCAGGCGGGCGCCATTGTCTCTCAGAGCAGTCCCGAGGAGTCGCTCCAAGATTTGTTAGAACGTTTGGCCAGTGAGATGGGCCTTTCACTCAAGGATGCCGGCCTCCTCTATGACCACACCGTGGGCGATCTCAAGCCGCCCAAGGACGATGCCGATTCAGTCCTTCTCCGGACCGTACTCTTGCTTCCCCTGGCCATCTTGTTGCGGGCCGTCGCCGGATTCCTCAACACCTATCTCATCGCCTACTGCGGGGTGAAAGTGTTGGAGCAGGTGCGCAACCGGGTTTTCGGTAAACTGCAGGAACTCCATATCGGCTATTTTCAAGACACCAATCGAGGGGACCTTCTCAGCCGGCTCATGGTCGACTGCAATTTGGTCAGACAGTGTATCGTCGAGGTGTCGAACAGCTTGATCAAGGAGCCTTTCACCTTTCTCTTCGCCTTTTCCTATCTGGTCTACCTCTCTTTAGTGCATCGGGAGAATCTCTTTCTTCTCTTCTGCCTTGCGGCGGTACCGATCTGTGTCCTGCCCATACGCTATATCGGCAAACAATTGGCTCGGAGGGCCAAGCAACTGCAGAAACAGACCGGTAACGTCACCGAGGTGGCTTCGGAAAACTTGGGGGCCGCTCGTGAAGTGCGCGCCTTTTCCCTGGAGGAGGTTGAGAAGAAGAAATTTGGCGGGGCCGTGTCCAAGTTTCTCGTCTCTCAGCTCAAGGTGGTGAAGTATGACAAGAGTCTCTCTCCTCTCATTGAACTCATCACCGGGATGGTCATCACGGCGGCGATCTACTTTGCCGCTCGGGCGCAACTCAACCTCAGGGTGGAAGAGGTGGTGGCGCTCTTCCTTGCCCTCCACATGTGCTATGAGCCGATCAAGAAGTTGGGCTCGATCAACAACCAGTTGAAGAAGGGCATCGCCTCTTTGGATCGCATCGAGGAGATCTTGCATGCCCCGATCGTGGTGGAGGAAAAGCCTGACGCCATCCCCTTGAACGAACCGGCGGAAGGGCGGTTGCATTTTGAGAATGTGAGTTTTCGTTACGGTGTCGACACCGATCAGCCGGTTTTGAAGGCCATCGACTGCGTCCTCGAACCCGGCAAGGCCTATGCGTTGGTCGGGCCCAGCGGGGCCGGGAAATCGACCTTCATCAACTTGGTCATGCGCTTCTATGATCCGGTCGAGGGGCGCATCTTGCTGGACGGTATCGATCTGCGTGATCTGCGCTTGCGCGATCTCCGGCATCAGATCGGCCTCGTCCCGCAGGACCCCGTTCTGTTTAATGACACCATCATGGAAAACATCCGCCTGAGCCGGCCGGATGCCAGTGCGGAGGAGATTTGCCAGGCGGCCGACAAGGCCCACGCCCGCGGGTTCATCGAAAACGAACCGGACGGCTTTGAAACGATTGTCGGCGATCGGGGCACGCGTCTTTCCGGCGGGCAAAAGCAGCGCATCGCCATCGCCCGCGCCTTCTTGAGGAATCCTCCGATTCTCATCCTCGATGAAGCCTCATCGGCCTTGGATTCCGAGAGCGAGAGTCGTGTCCAGGCGGAGCTCCAATCCCTGATGGAAGGGAAGACGGTCCTCATGATTGCGCATCGTTTCGCCACCTTGAAATTAGCCGATGAGATTCTTGTCTTCGAGCAAGGGCGCATCACCGACCGGGGCGATCATGCCGCTCTGATGCAAAGCAGTTCTCTCTATCAGAAGCTCTACGAGAAGCAGGAGCTCTAGTTAGACTCCGAAGGGAACAACCTGATCCAGGCGTCTCGCCTGTCAGACCTCGAGATCAGCGATCTATGTGGATCCATCTAGTAACTAATAGCTAGATAATCTAGCTGTTTGCTCCTATTCACAAAGTTGCATTTTAGGCCTATAGTGTGGTCTCCAGGGTTCATTCGTTCATTGGAGAAAACGACCCTCGGTCGTGGGAACTGAAGGCTTGAGTTGTAGCTCGTCGTGGGGACAGAGTTCACTTAGGTCTTCAGTTCCCAGCTTATTTATTCAACCCCACTCCGTCCAAACCAAATGGCCGCTCCCATGGGGTCGCGCTGGTACCACCGGGTGGCTGTTTCTTCCAGTGCCAGGGCGCGCGTGCTCGGGTCCTGGATCGCGGTGGACCAGGCCATGGCGGCTTCAGGGTCGCGCAGAAGGCTTGGTGACAGGGTCAGGGCGACGATGCCGCTATCTTTCACGGCTCCGGCAGGCACGTTCGCCAGCCACGCCGAGGCCGTCATGGGATCGGACTGCATCCAGGAGGTCATGAGATGGGGCATGGCGGTGATCTGATCGCTGGGATCGAGCGCAGCGAGCCACGCCGTGGTGGCGTGAGGATCCTGGTGGGCCCATTGGCCGGCCAGGGTTTCGACCATCTCGCGCCGGTCGAGCCCCTGAGGCATGGCGTCGAGGAGGGCGAGGGCGGCCTCGGGATTTTCCGCGACCGCCTGGGCCATGATGCGGCTGTAGGCTTCTCCCTGGACATCGGGCGAGAGTCCCGCCACCCAGTCCATGGCGGCCTCGAGGTCACGCGCGGCCCATTCCGCCGCGATGGCGCCGGCAGTCTCGCGTTGATTTTCATCGAGGATACCGAAGGCGTCGGCCTCGTCTTCGAAATGGGCACTGGCACTCTCGGGATCGTGCGCTGCCCAGGAACTCATGACGGTGAGGTTACCCAGGTCATGATTGAAGCCGCCCAGTCGCGCGACGTAGGTCAGGGCGGTCTCGGGATCGACCTCCGCGTAGCGGGCGAGGAGCGCCTGCTCCTTGAGCAATTTGTCAGCGCTATGCGGCTGGTGGCGCAGTTGCTTGAGGGAAGTCAGAAGATCGTCCGGCTCCATCGAGATGGTCTCGTTCCAAAAGTCCTCAAGACGATGGCTGAAGGCCTCGCCCTTTTGGGGTATCGGTGAGGGATGGAATCTCGAGCCCCCTCCTTCAGCAGGGCTCGAGATTCTTTTTCGCCGATCGGAGAGGATGCTACTACTGGGGGCAGCATCGGCGAGAGAGAGCTCGGTTTGGTTTCGCAGGCCTAACTGATAGCTCACGGCCACGGCCGCTAAATGGGAGACGGTGAGGGATAGAAGGATGACGGAAGTCGGAGTCTTCATGGCTGGAATCCGGTGGGCTGCACGCGGTAGAGCCGTCGGGAAATTGCCGATGGTGGCGAGGCGGTGTAGAAAGCTTGTGGCGAATCGTCCGTGGTTAGGATGAGAGGGTCGATTGGGGTCCAGTCGAGCCCGTCCTCACTCGTGTAGACGCGGTATTGACCTTGAGGAACGGCGTTCCAGCGGAGTTCGATGGATCCATCGGCGAGCTTCTGGATGGTGGTGAGATCCGGAACGGGCGGGCCTGGTGTTTCCAGGGTGCCCGTCACCCGCCAATCATCAAAGAGAAGCCAGTTGTCTCCGGGGTCACTGGGGTCGCTGATGCGCCATTCGGCGGCAATCTTGCCCACGGGTGCTGGGCTGTTGGCGCTCTGACTGGTGAACGCGATGGTTTCGAAAATGGGGATGCCGTCGAGATCGGCCTGCCATTGATTGTTTTGGGGATCGATCTCGACCGTGAGCAGGTGAAGATAATCAGTTAGGAAAACCTCGCCCGTGTAGGTCGCCTCTTCGCCGTCATCGGTCCAGATGCCATAGTCGAACTCCGTGGTGTCAAAGTGCAGAGCGGCGAGGAATTCGTTGGTCTCGCTGTAGAAAACGAAGCTAAAGGTGTCGTAGCCGCCGATGAGCGACTCGACGATTCCGAAGAGCACTTGGAACTGAAGGCGCTTGATCTCGGCTTGTTGTGGAACCGCTTCGTGGAAAGAGTGATAGACGCGAACGAGATCAGTTTGATTGTCTGTTGGAGTGCCCCCCAGGTAGGCGCTGTGGTCCTGGCCGACATAGATGTCCTCGTCGATGCCGTGGAGGCCTTGTCCGACGTGGGATCCTTCCCAGCCCTCCCGGCCGGCTAACTGATCCTGGCCGGCATTGAAATCTGAGAAATCCGTTTGGTAGATGATGTCCTCAGCGCCCAGAGGTTGTGCAAGGCCGGCGAGGAAGAGACCGTAGCCGCAGAGCAGGGGAAATGCCGGATTGGAGAGCTTCATCATTGAACGGGAGGGGAGGGGACTCCGGGGGACGGATGAGTTTTGGGGGGCATCTGCGCATCACCCACCTTGTGGATGCGCGGATGACTCAATGCCGTCCCCCGGAGTGGTTTGTGTAACCCATCGATGAGCTACTATTGGGTCTGGGAAAGACTGAGACTACTGAAGTGGATCGCCTCCGCCGCCGTCACCGGCCGGGTTATCGTCGCCGTTGTCGCCGACACCGCCCGGGATGCCGATGGCGCCGCCGCGCCGGGAGGGACCGCGCCTTCCCTTGTGCTTCCCGCCAGGTCCGCGGCGACCGTGGGCATTTCGGCGAGGAGATGTGGCGAGGAACTCATCGAGAGACACTTCGCCGCTTTCGTCAGCGTCCAACCGGGCAAACACCGCAGCCACGCGTTCCGGATCCACATCGGGTAGCGAGGCGGCGAGTTCGGCTTCGGTGACGCCGCCGCTGCCGTCAGCGTCGATCTCGTTGTAGCGAGCCGTTTTCTCGGCTTCACGCTCGGCTTCCCGGGCGGCCCGGGCGGCCTCACGCTCTTCTTCATTGAGCACGCCGTCACCATCGACATCGAATTCGTCGATGATGGCTTGACGGGCGGCTTCCCGCTCAGCGCGGGCGGCTTCCCGGGCGGCGGCCGCCGCTTCGCGTTCGGCCTCGGAGACGACGCCGTCTCCGTCCGTGTCGATGCTGGCCGGAGGACCGCCGGGGCCGAAGCCACGCCGGGCACTGGCGTCAGTCACGGTCACCGCAGTGATGGCGGCCAATAC
>JANQJH010000285.1 GCA_028281705.1 Verrucomicrobiales bacterium | reverse complement strand
TAGGGCAAAATGATTCATCTCATCTCAATTTCCGGGATGAGACCCGAAGAGCCGATGCCCTAACTCATCATCTGCGAAAATCTGAGCTCATCTGCGGTTTCCCTCCTTCCGATAAATCCGAACGCTCTCTGCCTTCTTGGGTGAACCGCAGATGGGATAGATTTTCGCAGATTGATCAGCGATGGTGGGAGAGCGGACGGGATTTAAAAGGTATTCCGTGAAGCGGACCAGAATTCTAAAGCCTTTTGGCTAAGGTTTAAGTTGAAGTTTAAGTGAAAGTTTAAGTTTATTTTTGGAATGGGGGTCATTCGTTTTTGAGGGCGTAGACGTAGGTGATGGTCCCGCGCTCCCAGGCATCGGAGACGGATTCATTGATGGAAAAATGAAACTTCAGTTCGAAGGATTGGGGCTTCAAATTCTCCCACCAGCCCAGGGTCCATGTCCTGTCCATACCTCCCGCGTTGGACTCGACGGGCGCTACCCAGGCGACATCTTCAGCGACGCGAGGTTGGACGGTGGCGAGATTGTGCTCCGCGGTTTCGGTGCTCTCCAGTCTGAGAGGCTGGCGTTCGCCTAACTCGCCAAAGAAACCCCAGATGCCGTGGGTGCCGAATTCGGAGTCGGCGGTGATGCCGCCGGATCCCTTCATCGTGATGGAGAAAGGCTCGCCAAGGGTCACAGTCTTGGGGACGCTCCAGGCGAAGCTCAGGTTCCAAGCATCGAAGAGCTTGTTTCCTTCCCATTCCGGATCCGGACTGTAGTCGACGGTGGCGCTGCCGTCCGCGAGAGTCGTGGTGCCCCAGTGGTATTCTATTCCATCGGCATACCGGTCCCTGAACTCTCCGTTGAAGCCTTCGATTTGAGTCTCTGTCAGTTCATAGATGGAGGCGCCAGGGACCACCTTGACGAAGAGTGGTTTGTGCACCTCCCCGAGACCGACCGGGCTGGCATCCACCGCAAAATCGAAGACAAAGGTCTGACCCACATCGTCTTCACTGGGCTTGAAACTGAACAGTCTCAGCCCCTCATTGAATTTGGCCAATCCCGTGTCCACCACCCTCGCCGCACTGGTATCGGGCTCCGTGGTCATCGAGACTTTGGTGAACTCCTGGTTGTCAAAATAATCTCCCGCGAAGGGGTTGAGGACGCTGAAGCCCTTGGGAGGTTTGACCACACCGTTGACAAAGACGGGCGTGACCTCACCGGCCTTGGCCTCGATCTCGTTCACCGGAAAAGTGTAAACGAATTGACGAATCGGCCAGAGGACAGGTTCCAGCACACCGGGAACGAGCGAACCTATCGTTTCCTCATAAGCCGCCTCGGTCAGGCCGACGCAACTGATGCCGCCGAAGACACCACCATCCGTGACAAAGGGCCCTCCAAGCGTGGCATAGGGCGTCCCAATCCTACTGATCGCCGCCTCGGCGATGGCGGGACGATCGTCATCATCGATCTCAAACAGCGGCCGTCTCGCGCCCATATAAATGTGAGTTCCCGATAGAAGTTGAAACTGGGTCAGGGGACTGAATTGGACGCCGTCTGCATTCTGTCCGAAATCCGGAGCGAGGGGCGTCGATTCAATGATGGTGACTCCGTCATTTTCCAAGGCGTTGGCGGTCGTGGCGCCCAGGTAGAGACCGGCATGACCGGGCCACCAGAAAGCTCCATCCCCGGGCTCGCGACCTGTTAGAGTGTAGATGAGGTCGCCTTTTTTGAGGTTCTTCCCACGGATCTCGAACACGAGATAGACGGGTTCTTCCCACATGTAGGACAAATAGGAGAAATGTGAGATGCTGACCCGAGCCCAACCCTCTGGTTCGGAAAACGCCTCGATCTCCAACTTGCGGAAATGGCTCTGCTCGCTGACCTGGTCCACAACAGGGTTGGCCCCGCTGATGTTCCAAACCGAGAGGTCCTCGAGCGGACCTTGGGGCCGCTTGAGATGGAAGGTAAACGAGGCCGGCTGAGAAAACTGAAGCCCCGCCGGTTCCAGTATCAATTCGCCGAGCATGGGCGATTCCGGGTTCGGATGGTGCACGTAATGGGTCATGGAGATCTCGGTGTCTTCCGCCAACGCTCCCGGTGGAATCTGTAGTTCCACGGTTTGATCCGGCGTCCGAACGCTGCCGCCCGAGTCGGCCTCGATCAGGAGGGTGGTCTTCGTCACCTGCGGTAGTGAGATCGCGGAATCTTGGGTGTCAGACTCGACTCGCAAGCGAAAATATCTCTCGGCGGTGTCTCGCGGGAGATCGACGAAATACCTGCCGCCGTCTTCCAGGGGCGCTTGCGCGAGAGGCGTCCAGACGCTCCCGGCATTCAAGGTGGAAGCCATTTCCAAGGTGGCGCCGAACACTTCACCACTCCACGAGAGGCGCACCTGTCCGTCAGTTAGACGTTCGATCCCCATCCCCGCAGAGGCACTGGCATCTTCCGGCACAACCAAGGGCACGGCATTGCTCTGACTCTCTCCGCGTTTGACGGTCACCTGGTGTTCTCCACTAGCAATACCATGAGGAATGACGGCAGTGATGGCGGATTCGGTCGCGCTGAGTAACAGGGCTTCGTGCGACCCAATGGTGACGGTCGTTGTCTCCGCAGCCCGCGCAAGCTCCTCGCCGTGAATCAAGAAGGGCGTTCCTGGTAGGCCTGACGGCGGATCGATCTCGGCAATGCTCTGACTCCAACCGGTGGTCCGCAGGTAAGAGGACAAGCCAAGGCTCGAGAGGGCAATGAGTAGTAGCAGTGGGCGTTTCATGGCAAGGGAGGTTGGGTGGGGAGTGAGCGTCAGGTTCAAGGCGATAGGGGACGCGATGGAGCGGTTGATTCCTGGACCTTGAGTTGCCGCATGACAAAGCAACACGATTTGTAACTTTTCATTCTAGCCTGTCGCCGCACGGCAGCGCAATGAGAATTCGGGCTCCTGGGGGCTCTGGGCTACGCCGCCGGTCGTCGGTTCCGATTTCCAAGTGATTGTTGACTTTTCGGTTCCTAATCCCGATAGTCATCCTTGATGACAGCAGGTAGACCACGGGAATTCGACATGGAACAGGTGCTGGAGGCGGCGATGGACGTCTTCTGGCAGAAGGGCTATGCCGATACCTCAATGGCCGATCTGATGGCGGCCACCGGTCTTGCCAAGGGGAGTGTCTACAAGGCCTTCAAAGACAAGCACGACCTGTTTATGAAGGCCTTGACGGCCTATCTGGAGGGGAATTACGCCCGGGTCAAGAACGGGATGGAGACGGCGGCCACGGCGGAGAAGGGCGTTCGCTCGTGGATCGATGCGGTGCTCGAAATGTGCAACAACCAGGGCGTTCGCAAGGGATGTTTTGCCGTCAATACTCTCGTGGAACTGGGGCCCCATGACATGTCCGTGGCCTCAGTGCTCAAGCAGCACTCCGCTCTCATGGAAAAGATGCTGGCCCAATGCATCGAGCGTGGACAGAAGAACGGCGAGTTCCGCCGGGACAAACCAGCCGCCCACCTGGCGGAGGCCCTCTTTGCCTTCGTGGCTGGCATGATGTCGTTTTCCAAGGTCGATCTGAGCAAGGCGCGCTTCAAGAGACTCGGGGAGTTTGCCCTCGAGATCCTCAAGTAAGAGGGGCGCTGCGGAGAGAGTGCATTTTTTTCAAGAAAATTGTAGACCGATCGGTTCCTATATGCGTAGCTACCCCATCCCTTGGAAGAAGTTCCTTCTTCGGGATGAAAAAGGAACCGTTCGGTTCCGTATTCAAACCTGATGATCCCATTGATTGCCTAAACACAACGAATGCGTCCAATTCGGAACCGATCAGTTCCGAATTGGACGCACACACCAATAGAAAAATGAATCAGACCGCGAAAACGATCAAGAACCCGCAACGGCCAAGCTGGCTCCGGCGCTATGTCGAGCGCCATGCCAGCTTTGTCCTCAATCATCCCTGGCTCGTCATCACACTGGCAGCGGTCATGGTGGCCCTACTCGGATCCGGTGCTCGCCATCTTCAGTTTGCCAACAACTATCGCGTCTTCTTCAGCGGCGAGAATCCGGAGCTTTTGGCCTTTGATGAGTTTCAAGACACCTACACGAAGAACGACAACATCATGTTTGTCGTGCAGCCGGCCGATGGGGAGGCGCTGTCGCCGGTCAACGCCGTCACTGTGGAGGCGCTGACGAAGAAGGCATGGCAGATTCCCTATGCCATCCGTGTCGATTCCATCACCAACTTCCAACATACTTGGGCCAATGGGGACGATCTCACGGTTGAGGATCTGATCGCGGACGCGGAATCACTGAGCACGGACGAACTCGCCGAGAAGAGATCCATTGCCCTGGCAGAACCGCTTCTCCGGGGGAACTTGATTTCACCCGATGCGCGAACCGTGGGGGTGAATGTCACGCTGCAATACCCTGAGAAATCAATCACGGAAGTGCCAGAGTCGGCCAATGCGGCCCGCGCGATCGCCGCGGAGATCCAGGAAGAGCATCCCGACATGCGGATTGCTCTAACAGGTTTGGCCATGATGAACGCGGCCTTTGCCGAATCCGCGCAGCAGGACATGGGCACGCTCATCCCGGTGATGTACGCCGTCCTCCTCCTGATCATGGCCCTATCGCTTCGAAGTGTCAGTGGTACCGTGGCTACTTTGATCGTCATCGTGTTTTCCACCATCGCGGCGGTCGGATTCGCCGGGTATCGCGGCATCGATCTCGATCCCATCTCGGCCGCGGCTCCCACGATCATCCTGACATTGGCCATCGCCGATTCCATTCACGTTCTCATCTCCGTTCGCAAGGCCATGCAGTCGGGCCTCTCCAAGATCGAGGCCATCCGGGAGAGCCTGCGGATCAACTTCGTCCCGGTCTCGATTACCAGTGTCACCACCATGGTCGGATTCTTGGCGCTGAATTTCTCGGATAGCCCTCCCTTCTGGTATCTCGGAAACATCACCTCGTTTGGAATTGCCACAGCGTGGATCCTATCATTGACCCTACTGCCATCCCTGGTGCGCCTCTTGCCCTTCAAAGTGAAGGCATTGGCCGGCGCGGGTGCTTCGGAGAGCCGCCGGGGATTGATGGATCGCTGGGCAGACTACGTCATCGCGCACCGGAGATCCGTCCTGCTCGGCGCGGGGGCCTTTTCCCTCCTCCTCATTTCCTTTGTCCCGCGCATCGAGTTGAATGATGAGTGGGTGAAGTATTTCGACCACCGTGTGCCCTTTCGCAACGATGCGGAGTTCGGCATGGACAATCTCACGGGCGTCTATCTCGTCGAGTATTCATTGGAAAGTGGAGAGAGCCAGGGGATGAATGATCCCGTCTATTTGAACACCCTGGAGAAGTTCACCTCCTGGCTGCGGTCTCAGCCCGAAGTCGATCATGTCTACAGCTATGCGGATGTGATGAAGCGGCTGAACAAGAACATGCATGGGGATGACGAGAGCTACTACCGAATCCCCGAGGATCGTGAACTCGCCGCCCAGTACACCTTGCTCTACGAACTCTCGCTGCCCTACGGGCTGGATTTGAATGATCGGGTGAGCGTCGACAAGGCGAGCACGCGAGTTACGGTGACCATGCCTGAGATATCGACTGCCCGGGTTCGCGAGTTCATCGACCGGTCACAGGAATGGCTTTCGGGGAATGCGCCCCCAGAGATATCGGCCAAGGCGACTGGTGCCACCGTGATGTTCGCCCACATCGCCAAGCGCAACATCGAGAACATGCTCACTGGAAACGCCATCGCCGTTCTTCTGATCTCTGTGGTCATGGTCATCGCACTGCGCAGTTTCGGCTTGGGCATGCTCAGCCTCATACCGAACACCATGCCGATTCTCATCACCTTCGGCATCTGGGGTATCTTCGTCGGTCAGATTGGCTTGGCGGCGGCCACGGTCACGGCGACGTCGTTAGGGATCATTGTCGACGATTCGGTCCATTTTCTCGCCAAGTATCTTTACGCCAGACGGGAGAAGGAGGCCTCGCAAGCGGACGCGGTGCGTTACGCCTTCAACACTGTGGGGCCGGCGCTCGTGGCCACGACGATCATCCTCACACTCGGCTTTGCCGTCCTCACTTACTCGACCTTTCTCATCAACTCACAGATGGGGCTTCTCACGGCCATCGCCATCCTGACGGGCTTTGTCTTCGATTTTACCATTCTTCCCGCCTTGCTGCTGGGGAGATTCCAACCTCAAACCCAATCCAAACCAAAAACGAATAAGAAAATGAAAAAGAGAAACTACCTCACCACAGCGACGACACCATCGCGTGCCGCGCTCTACCTCATCGCCGGATTCGCCCTGTTTTTCAGCCTCTCGGCCAAGACACTCGTGGCGGATGTCGGTCTTACCGGGAACAAGGGTTATGACGTTGCGGCTCGCAGCGACCGCAGTGATCGCGGCTTCGCCGATAGCGAAGTGGCCTTGAAGATGATCCTCAAAACCCGCTCTGGCAAATCCACCGAACGCGATCTCAGGATCACGACCTTGGAAGTGCCCGATGAAAGTCTGGGTGACAAGAGCCTCGTGGTCTTCTCCAGTCCACGGGACATCGATGGCACGGCGCTCTTGTCTCACGCCCACATCCTCGATCCGGACGATCAATGGTTGTTCCTCCCTGCCCTGAAGCGGACCAAACGGATCAGTTCGGTGAACAAATCGGGACCGTTTGTCGGAAGCGAATTCGCCTTCGAGGATTTCACGGCGCTCGAGCTGAACAAGTACGACTACCGCTATCTCCGTGAGGAGGTCTACGATGGCCGCGGGACCGATGTGATTGAACTGCGTCCGAAGTACCAACACTCGGGATACACGCGGCAGATCGCCTGGATCGACCAGAAGCACTTCCAGTTTCGCAAGATCGAGTTCTACGATCGAAAAAATGCCCTTCTGAAGACGCTGGAGCTGAAGAATTACAAGCGTTATCAGAAGAAGTACTGGAGACCGCATCTGCTGGCGATGACGAATCACCAGACGGGCAAGAGCACCGATCTCGTTTACGGCAACTTCCGATTCGGCGCAGGCCTCGGGAATGGGAACTTTGTGAAATCGGTTCTAGCAAGAACACAGTAACCAGCAGGAAGGACCATTAGCCGGGACACGATCATGATCAATCGCGCTGCCGCCGCCGCTACTGCCAGAACCGCCACCTTGGCGGTGGCGGCGGCCCTGGGGTGGGGGACTGTGGTTTCGACCATGGTCGCTCAGGAATCGGAGGTCGAGGTGGAATCGGAGGTCGAGGTGGAATCGGAGGTCGAGGTGGAATCGGAGGTAGAAGTGGAGTCCGAGGTCGAGGTGGAATCGGAGGTCGAGATTGAAGGGGAAGCTGACGTCGATACCGATCTGGTCTTTCAAGATTCGGGAGCGGGGTCACCGGGTTCGGATCTTGATAGGATGTCACTGCTTGAGGGATGGGAGATCGGCGGATCGGTGGCGGGAGAGCTCCGAGGATTTTTCGAAAGCCCCAAGTACGGGGATCAACTGAAGCACTGGCAGCCTTCGCTCATTCTCGAGCCCGAGATCGACTGGGAGAGTCCTTCCCGTCGTCATCAGTTCTCCTTCAAACCTTTCTTTCGGCTCGACTTCGAAGACAGCGATCGAACGCATTTCGATCTCCGCGAGGCCTATTGGAGGGTCACGGGCGGTGAATGGGAATTTGGTCTCGGTTTCAATAAGGTTTTCTGGGGAGTGACGGAGTCCCAGCATCTGATCGATATCATCAACCAGGATGATTTCGTCGAAGACATCGATCGTGAGGACAAGCTTGGCCAACCGATGATCAACTTCAAATGGATCAAGGATTGGGGGACGATTTCGATGTTCGTCCTGCCCGGATTCCGTGAGCGGACTTTCCCGGATTCCGATGGCCGGCTGTGGCCGGGTTTGCCGGTTTCCAGCCGTGCGGTTTACGAGTCTGGGGCGGAGGAACATCATGTCGATTTCGCGCTTCGCTATTCCCACACCATCGGTGAGTTCGACTTTGGGCTTTACGGATTCCACGGCACGGGGAGGGAGCCTCGTCTCGTATTAAACGACACGGGCACGGAGTTGGTGCCTCACTATGACATTATTACCCAGGGTGGTCTCGATCTGCAGTGGACCCACGATGCCTGGCTCTGGAAACTGGAAGCCATGGTACGCGAGGGCCAGGGCGATGCCTTTGGGGCCGTGGCCGGGGGCTTTGAATACACCTTCTTTCAGCTCTTCGATTCCTCGGCTGATCTCGGGATCCTCGCAGAATGGCATTACGATGGTCGCGATGACACCGCGCCGCCGACGGCGTTTCAGAACGATCTCTTTCTCGGTGCTCGACTGGCATTGAACGACACCCAAGACACGGCCCTGCTCGCCGGGGCCATCGCCGATCTGGATGGATCGGGAGCGGCCATCTTTGCGGAGTTCGAGCGCCGCTTGGGGAACGACTGGTTCCTCGAGTTCGAAGCCCGCGTCTTCGCCAACGCCGAACGTGATCCGGCTCTGCGAGCCTTTGCCGACGACAGCTTCGCCACGTTGAGGCTGTCACGGCATTTTTAAAAGGAAGGGAGAGTGCGATTCACTCCGTTTCCCAGCTCGTTTCGCTTGAGATCTGTCATGGAGACCTTCAATTTTCAAGGGAAATGGCCAAGCTACCATGGTCGGGAAGGTGATTCCATGGTAACCAGACGCGATGAAAACGGCAATTTTTGGGATTCTGCTGGGGGCGCTGGGAGTCACGCAGCTCGTGACGGAAGGGCTGATTCGAAAAAGAAAGAAAGCGGGCAACGAACCATTCCTTGGTGTATTGGGGCCATTGCGTGAGGCCCCAAAGCGCTGACATTGTGCCTATATTTCGATGGGGAATCACCGGCGAAGTGGAAGCGATCTCCTTTCGGAAGTCTCGTGTGGGAAAGCTCGCGCGGAGACGCGGAGGCGCAGAGATCTCGGATCGAACGATGGTAGGTCTCCCAAATCATCCTGATATCGCCATGGTTCTCTCATGTTCAACCTCTTCTCGCCAATTCACCGAGCGTGAGCGCAAACGAAAGCGGGCCAACGAACGACAGTACCTTGGCGTCTTGGCGACTTTGCGTGAGCCACCCAGAAGCGTGACGCGGCAACGTTCACGTCGTTTGTTCTTCACCAGGAAATCGTCTCAGCGGGCGTTTTTCTTGATGCGTGTCCGGACAACGAGCGGGACTTCTCGCCCAAGCTCCTTGTCGACCGCGAAAGTGCCAGTTCCTGTCGGGGTGGCGGAGACCAGGGTGAATCGATCGCTGCCATTGTGAATCCAGATGCGGTCCCTTTCGGTGTAGGCGAACCAGTTTGATTTTCCCTGTGTGAGGGGGAACTCGAGGGAGGTTGCTGTGTGTCCGCTCTCGCGAATGAATTTGACTTGTGCGCGGAGTGTTTCGCCGTTGATCGAGAGTGACACTTCGCGTGTTCCCTCGGCGAACTTGTAGACGCCCATCTCGGTGATGAATCGATCGCCGACGGACTCCTCAGGCTCGTGAGTGATGAACAAGTGCGCGCCATTGACGATGTTCGGGGACTCGATGGCAATATAGACGGAGGGATAGCGGACTCGAAAATCCCGCTTGCCGATGCGCACGGTCTGCGTCTCGTCGCGTTTGAGATGGACGACGGCTTCTTCGCCGACGTAGTTGAAGAACCGCATTGTGATCATGTCATCGTCGCCCTTGAGCATTCTCCCGCGAGCCCACTCCTGGTGAGCGTCGGGAGCCGTCAAGGGCGCGGTCAAGGTCGATGCCTACTCCCGCAGCAACCAGCCGCAC
>JANQJH010000272.1 GCA_028281705.1 Verrucomicrobiales bacterium | reverse complement strand
AGCGGCTAGGTGGGTTAGAGGGAGGGGGGGGGGGGGGTGATTAGGAAGTGGTATATACAGTAGCACAATCCCGACTGCTGGCTGAGCCCTCTTTTTGGGAAGAATGTGAGGGAATCGTGGCGCTTGTTAGAATCGCTTCCTTGAGGGCCGGCACGCCCCAGCCGGCGGCGGAGACAGAGCCCGCTCCCGAGATGTTGATGCGGTTACGTGGCGTTTGGGCGCTCATGAGTGGGAGGCGGCGGGGCGACGAAGCAGGAGGCTGGCGTTGGAACCGCCGAATCCGAAGGAGTTGGTGAGGACGTGGTCGATCCTGGCGTCGCGAGGCTCGCGCACCAGGTCAAAGGTGCAGATGGGATCGGGGGTTCGGACATTGAGAGAGGGAGGGATCCATTGCCCTTGCAAACTCATGAGTCCAATGACGGTCTCCACGGCGCCCGCGCCCCCTAACAGATGGCCGATGGCTCCCTTGGTCGAACTGACTTTGATCTGTGATACCACCACGTTTTCCTCCTCTTCGCCGGCCCAGCGTTGGATGGCGGCGCCTTCCGCCACGTCGTTGAGCGGAGTGCCGGTGCCGTGGGCATTGAGGTAGTCGATTGCGCTCGGACCGACTCCGGCTTCTTCACAGGCGGCTTTCATGCAGGTCCAGGCGGCCAATCCCTCGGGGTGCGGCTGGGTCAGATGATGGGTATCGGTGGCGCAGCCGTAGCCGCAGATTTCTCCCAGGATGCGGGCGCCCCGGGCCGCGGCGCGATCGGCGTCTTCTAACATCAGTACGGCGGCGCCCTCGCCCAGAGCCAAGCCGTCGCGCTGGGCGTCGAAGGGCCGGGGCAGGGTGGGCGAGAGAGCCTGGAGGGAATCGAAGCCGGCGTAGACCAATTGGCAGAGAGCGTCATAACCGCCGGCGATGGCGCACGGAACGCGGCCGCTCTGGACGAGGCGGTAGGCTGAGCCGATGGCGTTGGCCCCGGAGGCACAGGCGTTGCTCACGACGGTGACGGGACCGTCGAGACCGAGCGCATGTGCGAGGTTCAGCACCTGGCATTGGGGTTGGTAGAGCGCGGCGCGGGTGGCCTGTCCGTGGCGCCGTCCGCCGTCGTTCACGGCCTGACGGTAGTAGGCTTCACCCAGACTCATGCCGCCCGCGGAGGTGCCGATCACCATGGGCGGCGAGTGGGCGCGTTCGACGTCGCCCCAGCCCGCTTGATCCCAGGCTTCGTAGCCCGCCCGGAGAAACAGTTCCGAGGCGCGGTCGAGGCGTTTCATTTGACGGGCGTTGAGCCGGCGCGGGTCGAGATCCGGTTCGCCACGGAGGGAAACCTCGCCGCCGATCTGCGTGCGCTGTCTCGAGGTGTCGAAGAGGGTGATCTTTCCCAGGGCGGCGCGTCCCTCGCGGAATCCGGCGGCGTTGGTTTCCCATCCGCTCCCCAGAGCCGTGACCATTCCGGCACCGGTGACGACGACGCGGCTTCGCGGCCGTTGATGGGAGTCTGCCGGTGAAAAAGTCTGCGCTGCGTCAAATGCCACGCTCCTGGTTCTGACAGGAGAGGCGAGAGATCAAGCGGAAAGAGGACGGCCTCAGAGCGAGACGGTGAGATTTAGGGCGAGTCGCCTAACAAATCGGGTCGGTTTGCCGCGGTGCGTTTGCGCCCCTCGGAGTCGCGCCATTGAGCGATCTTTTCGTGGTGCCCTGACAGAAGAACCTGGGGAACGGGCATGCCGCGAAACTCGGGAGGGCGCGTGTAGTGGGGCGCCTCGAGCAAGTCTTCGCTGAAGGATTCCTGCCAGGCCGAGCGATCGTCGCCCAGGACGCCGGGAAGGAGGCGGATGACGGCGTCGGTGAGGACGGCGGCGGCGAGGGCGCCATTGGTCAGGACGTAGTCGCCGATGGAGATCTCGCGATCGACCAAGCCTTCGACCACCCGGTGATCGACGCCCTCGTAGTGCCCACAGAGGATGATCAGCTGATGGTCGTCGCCGGCGGCGAGGGTCTCCGCCATGCGTTGGTGGAAAGGCCGACCCTGCGGCGTCATGAGGATGACTTCCGAGGGCTGCTGAGGATGGCGGATGGCCTCCACGGCCCGGAAAAATGGCTCGGGTTTCATGACCATTCCCTGGCCCCCGCCGTAGGGTTCGTCATCGACTCGGCGGTGCTTGTCCGTGGTGTAGTCCCGGAGGTCGTGGATGCGGAGATCGAGCACGCCTTTCTCCTGAGCCCGCCGCATGATGCTCTCGGTGAGCGGGACACGGCAAATGTCAGGGAAAATGGTAACGATGTCGATGCGCACGGGTCAGTGACGTCTAAATCGGCCTTTTCTCAAGCGCCGCTTGATCAGGGCGCGGAGACGCGGGTTCGGAGGTAGCCGATGAGATCGATGACGTCGTCATCGGTGAGTGTCTGAAAGAGTCCCTCGGGCATGAGTGAGGATTTGAGGAGGCGCCGATTGCGAACGTCCTCGTTGGCCAAACGTTCCTCGCCGGTGAGGGTGCGGATGACGATGCCCGATCGATCGCTTTCCACGAGGGCTCCGGCGAGGACTCGCCCGCCTTTGGTGGTAGCGACGGTGAGCCGGTAGTCCGCGGCCACGCTGGCGCTGGGATCGATGATGTTGTTCAAGAGATAGTCGAGATTGCCCCGATCGGATCCCGTGAGATCGGGGCCCAGTTGGCCGCCTTCGTCGAAGAGCCGATGACAGGCGGCACAGGATTGGGAATAGAGGGCGCGACCCCGGTTGAGGTTGGGTTTGCGAGCCGAAGTGGTGAGGAGAGCGCGGTAGCGGTTGATGGTCTCGCGCTTGGCCTGGCTGGACTGCTGCACGCTGCCCCAGTGGGTCTCGAGCAGATCGCTGAGATCGGGGTCCTTCATGGCGGCCATTTTTTGCGCCTGGCTCGCCGTGATCTCTGTGCGGTGGAGTTCTCCGTCCGCCAAGGCAGCGACCAGTAGACTGGCACTTTCACGACGAGCCGATAGGGCCTCGACGGCGACCGTACGGCTGACGCTCTCGAGGGAGGTCCAGTTGTCCAAGAGCCAAGATTCCCAGCGGGTGATCTTTCTTTGGGGAAGCGTGGGGATCACGGCGGCGCGCAACCGTGGTGGGCCATGGTGTAGGAGCGTTCGGCAGAGCGCGTCGATTTCGGGGCTCTCATTCACTGTCAGCAGAGGCTCCAAATCCCTGAGGCGTTGTTCGATGTCCTGCTCTCCGTTGTCCACGGAGGCGATGAGCGCTTTGAGCGTGGGCGCGTGCTCGACCACCATGGCGAGGCGGAGTCCCTCTTGACGAATGACGGGTTCGGTGTTCTCCAGGGCATTGGTGAGGACGCTGTTCCAAGATTGGGGCAGGCGCGGATTCGGGTGCTTGACCACGCTTTCCATGGCGCCTTGGAAGAGAGCGGCGCGCCGCGTGGGATGGCTCGATTCTTCTATCAGAGATGCGACCAGATCCGCTGATGGGGTCTCTGCTAGATCGGGCTCCATCAGGCGCCGGGCAATGAATTTTGTTAGGCGATTCGAAGATGAGCGGCTCAACGATGTCGCCAGTTTTGGCGATTCTGCGAGGGCGGGTTCGAGGGCATACCAGAGCATGCGTTGCAACACGGCGTCCGCGTGGTCTTCAACGCGCCCGGCGAGGGCGGCCAGGAGTGGAGTTCGCGCGGTGAGCGGTGAGAGCCGCTGGGCGGCGGAGGCAAGGTAGAGCCGGACCCTTGGAGAGGGCTCGGTTTTCGCCATGGCGACGAATCGTGCGATGGCCTTTTCGCTGGCCTGACCGTGGTCGACGATCAAGCGAACGGCCCAGGCGCGCAGGTCCGGGTCGTCATCCCGGCTTGCGGTGAGAAGCAATTCTTCGTCGAGGCCATTGGTGACGTGCAGCGCCCACAGGGCCTGGAGGCGGGTGTTTTTCCCGGTCGATTCACCCAGCAGCCGGTGCCGCAGTGTCCGGATTGCGGAGGGGTTGAGCTTGCCCCCACCCATTTACTACCCATTCCCACTTCCTTCTGAAAGTACGGTCGCTATCAACTGTCATCTCTGTCTCACCTGTTTTTGTCCCTTCACCTGAGGTTGTATCAACTACTCCACCCAACCCTGGTCGTATGCACACAAAATCCCGGTCTCCATTGTCAGATATTCTTGTACTGCCTAACTCCACTCCTAGCAGAAAGAACAGTGACGGAAAGTCCTATGCACGCGTTCTTACTAGTGCTGAAGCATTTGAAGCACTTGAACAGAAGGAGCAGCAAAAGAAGGCCGAACAAGAGGAGAAGGAACGAAAGAAAAAAGAACGGGAAGAAAAGAAAATTAAAAGGCAAGAAACAGAGGAGAAAAAGAAAAAGGAACGTGAAGAGAAGAAACTAGAACGTGAGAGAGTGAAGTTACAGAAAGAGCAGGAACGTGAGGCACGGAAGATGAAACAAAAAGAAGCAAGAGAAAAGGCGGCCAAGCTAAAGGACAAAGAGAATCAAGGATCTACATCTTCTGGTTCAAAGAAGTATCCCACTCGAAAAATGGCAAGGAGTAATGCGGCTGCAAAAGTTTCTGATGATATTTGTGCTGTGTGTGCGGGTGCATATGCAGATGATCTTGATGAAGCTGGGGACATCACTACTGACTGGATCCAATGTTCTGATAGTGCATGTGCAGTGTGGAGCCATGTAGACTGCCTTGAG
>JANQJH010000324.1 GCA_028281705.1 Verrucomicrobiales bacterium | reverse complement strand
GCCAACGCGCGAGCCCGAGGCGGTTGCGCGGCTCGTTGGCTGGGAACGGAGGCAGGGCGGATGGCGTGTCCGGTTGGACGCGCTCGCCGTGGGCGTCGTAGGCGCCACGCTCGAGAACGTAAGTTGGGCGCGGCCGGGGTAGCTCGCGCATGATTGATAGACCGGGGATGGAATCCATGGTTTGATTCCAGCCGCGGCGTGCTGCTTGAAGATCGCGTCGCGCTTCATCGGCGGGCCCATGGACCGTGGCGAGAAAGTAGGCAAAGAGACCTTCGCGCTGTGTTGGAGAAAGTTCGCTCTGGGGAGTTTCTAGGGCTTCTGATAGGGTGCGGCCATCGTGGAGCTGCCCGATTTCTAAGGGTGTCAGTCGGCGATCAAAGAGACGAAAGGCGTCGACTTCGCCGTGAATGAATCCCCGATCCCGATAGCGCTGGCCGATGACGAGATCTTTCCGGCCTCCAATCCACTTCGTGATTTGGCGGGTCAGATGATCGCGGACCGCGACGGTATCGAGTTGCTTGCCGTTGAGATGAATCGCCAGCCCATCGGCCTTGCTCGATCCGTCATAGGTCACCACCACGTGATGCCAATCACCGGTGGTGAGGGGTTCCTTTGCCTGAATGCGAATGGCATTTCCCGGCCAGAAATGGATGATCGATGCCGTGGGTTTGCCGTCGAGGAGAATGAACTCGTAGCCCAGATGGGCGGCATCATCGCCCCCACCCGAACGATTGTAGATGTTGGCTCGCTCAACGATCTCCGGGACGCGGATCCAGAGCGAGGCGGAGAAAGGGTGTTCGCGGGGAAAGTGTCCCACGTCCGGCACGTTGACGGGGTCATCGCCAGTCGTGCGGATCGCCTTCCCAAATTTGCCGGGCACGAGTCGGTTTTCGGCGTTGGTGGTGACCGGTGCATCCCTTTTGGCGAGGTTGGCGATCTTGCCGGTGGCAATCATCTCGTCAAAGGCGACATCGGCGACGAGACCCGGCCAGGTGACCTCTGTCGGACGGCTCGAAAGCCAGGCGGCAAAAGACGTCTTGGCACGCCGATCCGTGGCGATTCGATTGACCTTGCCTTCCTCGCATCGAATACGCGCGCTCGCTTCGGTGAGGGCGGCACGTTGTTCGGAACTGGCCACGGGCATTGCCGGAGTCGGGGTCTCTTCGGTGAAATAGGAAATGAGGCCTGCCTCGTCGATGCTGGCGAAGAAGGCGCTCAGCGCGTAATAATCTTTCGCCGGTAGGGGATCGTACTTGTGATCATGACACTTGGCACACTCCATGGTCAGTCCGAGAAAGGCCGAAGCGAACGTCTGTGTGCGGTCGGCGACGTACTCGACGCGGTATTCCTCTAACACGATGCCGCCTTCCATCTTGTGAGCGTGCAGGCGATTGAAGGCGGTGGGCAGAATCTGCTCCGGAGTGGCTTGGGGGAGAAGGTCGCCTGCCAGTTGGAGAGTGACGAACTCATCGTAAGGGATGTTTTGACGAAAGGCGTCAATCACCCAATCCCGCCACGGCCAGACGAAGCGTTCGTGGTCGCGTTGGTAGCCGTAGGAATCGGAGTAGCGGGCCACGTCCAGCCATTCGCTCGTCATGCGTTCGGCATAGGCATCCGAATCGAGCAATCGATCGACGACGACCTCGAAGGCGTCGCCGGTCTCGTCCTGGAGAAAAGCGTCGATTTCCTCCAGGGAAGGGGGCAGGCCCGTCAGATCGAAGGTGACGCGCCGCAGCCACTTTTCCTTGCTTACCGCCTCGGTTGGAGCCAGTCCCTGGTCTTCGATTTTGGCGAGAATGAAGCGGTCGATCTCGTTGCGCGCCCACTCATCTCCCGCATCTGGAATGGGCACGGTGTCAGGCACGGGGACGAAGGCCCAGTGCTTCTCGAAGGCAGCGCCCTGCGTGATCCAAGCATCGAGAAGGTCCTTCTCTTCTTCGGTGAGCGCTAGATTGGAATCGGGAGGAGGCATGAGGTCATCGGCATCGCGGCTCCGGATTCGATGATGCATCTCACTCTCATTCAGTTTGCCTGGCACAATACCGGCATAGCCCCCGAGGTCGGCATAGGCATGTTCTGCCGAGTCGAGGCGGAAGGCCGATTTCTGATTCTTGGCGTCCGGTCCATGGCACTTGAAGCAGCGGTCGGACAAGATTTGGCGCACGTCCCGATTAAACGACACGGAGTCCGCCCCAGCGGCGGGCAGCAGGGCACCGAGTCCAAGGACGGTGGCGATCCAATGAGTTTTGAGGAGTTCCATGGGCACGAACCCGATAGTCCCTCTACCGATGCCCGTCTTGTATGGAACAGGCTGTGTTTGAGTATGATTTGACGGCTACCGAAAACGTTGGCGGTAGGCCAGCGGCGTCATTCCGGTGATGCGGCGAAAGCGTTTGGCGAAGTGGCTCTGGTCGTAGAAGCCGACTTCCAGTCCGATCTCGGAGACCGAAAGCGCTGTCGTGGTCAGTAGCCGCTGTGCCACTTCGGTGCGCAATTTGAGGAGATAATCCGTGGGTGACATCCGGAGCAGCTTGCGGAATCGGTGGTTGAATTGAGTCGATGACAGATTTGCCATGGCTGCCATCTCAGCCATCGAGATCTGATCCGAGTAGTGCCGTTCAATGTGCCGGATGACCGGTGCGAGTTCGCGGAAATAGGCAGTGCGGTCCTCGGGGGTCTCGATGGGGTACATGACTCCGGCGATGCCGATGACCCTGTCGCGGGGATCGAAGAGCGGTGTCTTGGTGGAAACGTACCACTTTGGAGTCCCGTTGACATGCGGCACGAGCCAAACCTCGCTCGGTATGGTGGCCCGGCCTTGCATCACGCGCCGGTCCTCCGCGTGGTAGGCTTCCGCCAGGACCGGTGGTTGAAAATCGAGATCCGTTCTTCCGAGAAGATCTTCTTCGCTCTCCAATCCAAAGACTTCCGTTAGGACAAGCCGGTTCACACCGATGTAGCGGTGTTTGGCATCCTTGGCATAAAAGTAAGCCGCCGGGAGATACTCGAAGAGTTCCAACAGACTGTGTGCCTGCGGACATTTCTTGAGGAAGTGTTCTTTGAACGGTTTTCCGGTCAAGATGGTTTCGTTTGAGTGGAGATCTGAGAGTCCCTCTCACAGAACGCTCGTTATCCAAGGGCTTCGGCCAGCAGTTGATCGATCGCGGCATAGCCGGTGGGCAGCGCGACACCCTCTGGCGAGGCGCCGGCATCCAACAGGGCGGCGACCGAGTCCGGCGCCCGCATCTCCGTCCAATAGGACTCGACGCAGGCCTTGGCCGCGAGCATCAGCGGAGTCCGCCCCTTGCCGTCCGGCAGATTCACGTCCGCACCGCCGTGATCAAGGAGGGCTTTGACCGTCTCGTGCCGCGCTCGCCATGCGGCGGCGTGAAGTGCCGTGCTCTTCCCGGCGATGCCGAAATAGGGGTCGCCTTTCTCATGAACGGCATCGATGGCGAGGCCGAGATCTAGCAGACGCGCCACCCCGGCGCTATTTCCGCTGCCGGCGAACTCGACGAGAAACCGGCCGCCGTCCCGATGAAGTGTCTCTGTCAGATCGGGATCCCGGCCGGTCAATTCCGAGATCTTTGCGGCATCATCGCGAGCACAGGCTGCGAGCAAGGCATCCAAGCCGGTCAAGGCGATGGCATGACCGCGCGCCTCGAAGGCTGCTAGGGCATCCCCGCGCCCATGGCGTGCCGCCAGTGCCGCGGCGCTGTGTTTTGCGCCCATCTCAGAGGGTTTTGCACCGTGGTCCAAGAGACAGTCGATGATGGAGAGGCCGTTTCCCCGGATGATGGCGCTCTCAAGGGCCGTCTTGCCCCAGCGGCCCTGCACATTGGGATCGACGCCTCGCTGCAGCAGCCAGGCGATCGCTCGGGCATCGTGAAAGTCGATCTTGCGAAGAAGCATCGTGGCCACGCCGTCCTCGTTGAGCCTGCCGCTTTCGAAAACCGCCTCAAAGGCGCCGTTGTCGTAGCTTTCGGGTACATGATAGGGTGTCTCCTCATCGTTGGGATCCGCCCCGTAGCTCAAGAGGAGCCGAGTGAGACCTTCATGATGGGCAATGCCGGCGGCGCCGTAGAGCACGCTTTCAAAGCATGGCGCCGGCTGATGGCTCGTCTCATAGAATCCGGTGTTTGCCTCGGCTCCGGCGTCGAGCAAGGCGCGTGCTGCCTCCACAAAGTCCGAATCTGCAGGAGGTTCGCGGAGGAAGCGCGAGAAGCACAGGTGGGTCAACGCGTCCCATTTGCGGGGCCCGGCCTTCTCCGTGGCCCTGGCGGGATCTTCCGCGAGAAGCCTGCGCACATTGTCAGCATGGCCGAGAATCGATGCGGTGTGGATTGACTGTTGTGCCAGATTTGGGTTGGCGGCCAGAAGGGCACGGGCCTCTTCGAGATCGCCCGAGCGGTGGGCCGTCCCGAGAGGAATGCAAGCCGCGTTGATGAATGCTTCCATGGTGTTTTTGTGTCGCGGAAGTCATGGCAGAAGAAGGTATCGATGTCGAGCATCGGCCCGGTTCGTCGACGTTGTGCACGACGATCGATCCGGGACGGTGCTCAAACAATCAATCTGTGCCAAGAATCACTGGAAGATTGAGCCTTGCCTGGTAGCCTGCCGTATTTTCCTCCCTCTTCTCTCTCAGCATGCGTCACTCGATCATCGCCCTTGCCCTCATCATGATGGCATTCGTCATCGCCATCCTGATCAACCCGAAACTCCCAACTGAAAGCAAGAATACGCTCTTTGAACCGCGCATTAGCGTCATCACACTGGGTGTCTCCGATTTGAAGGAATCGCATCGTTTTTATGAGGCGCTTGGATTGCCGACGAAAATGACGCCGGAAGAGGGCGGCCTCGTTGTGTTCATGACCAGGGGAACGCGATTGTCGCTCTATCAGTACGACAAGCTCGCCGAGGATATCGGGCTCGATCCGGATCGGAACAAGTGGAATCCGGAAGCCTTTCGTGGGATCACGCTAGCCCACACCGTGCGCCAGAGGGAAAGGGTCGACGAAATTCTCGCGTTGGCCGAGGCGGCCGGCGGAAAGATCGTCAAACCGGCCCAAGACGTTTTCTGGGGAGGCTACAGCGGTTATTTCTCGGATCCCGATGGGATTCTGTGGGAGGTGAACCATTCGGACGCTTTCAAGTTTGCATCGGACGGTTCGATCTCGTTCTAAGGTCACGAATTGCGTCCGGCGATGACACCGCCGTCGACATCCCAGATGGCGCCGGTGACCCACGAGGCCTCGTCGCTCAGGAGAAAATCGATGACGGCGCCGACATCGCCGGGCTGGCCAATGCGGCCGATGGGGTGGAAGCCATTGAAGGCCTGGAGCGCCGTGTGGATTTCGGTGGGTTCGATGAAGGCGCCATAGATGGGCGTCTCAACGACGGCGGGAGACACGGCGTTGACCCGGATCCCGCTATCTGCCAGCTCCATGGCGAGGTGCTGGGTGAGGGAGTGGAGTCCGGCCTTGGCCATCGAGTAGGCTGAGGAGGGTGTCGCCTTGATGGCCTGTTTGGCCCACATGGAGCCGATGTTGACGATGCTGCCGGCACCTTTGGCGGCCATCCCCTTGGCGACGGCTTGGGTGATGAAGAAAAACGACTCATTGAGGTCGAGCTGCCGGTGATAGTTCTCCCGGGTGTGTTCCAGGAAGGGGGTGGGGGAGAAGTACCCGGCGGCGTTGATCAGGTAGTCGAAGTCCCTGGTGCCCGCGTTGAGGGAGGCGATGAAGCGGTCGACGGCGTTCCGGTCGTAGAGGTCGAGCGAGACGGCGTCGACTTCTGGAGCGCCTGCCTCGCGGAGTTGGCTAGCGGCCGCGACGAGCTTTTCTTGTGAGCGGCCGACGATGGTGAGGGAAACGCCCTTCCGGGCCAGGCGTGTGGCAGAATCGAGCCCCATTCCAGTGGAGCCGCCGACGATGAGTGCAGATTTCATAGTGTGTTTTGCGGGTTGATTGAATTGAGTTTTAGTTTACCTATCGATAGATAGGTTACTCGTTGACGAATCCACATTTTGAATTCCTCGTCAAGAAGAATCTATCTATCGATAGGTAGAAAAGTGTCGGAGATTGACATCCCGAGCAGCTTGCCTATCTATCGATAGATATGAAATGTCGTGTCAGCCTCCCGTCGAACCCATGAATGAGACGGCCGCTCAGATTCTTGACGCCGCCGAATCGATGATCCGCGATGGCGGCTACTATGCCTTCAGCTTCCGCCAGATCGCCGATGCGCTCGCGATCAAGAGCGCCAGCGTCCATTATCACTTTCCTACGAAAGAGGCGCTCGGTGGAGCGGTGGCCGAGCGCTACACAGACAAGTTCATGGAGGCCCTGGGGGATCCGACGCGGAGTGATTCGATCGCGCATTACGTCGGTGTCTTCCGGCGGGCGTTGGAGGCGGATGGGCGCGCCTGTCTGTGTGGGATCCTGGCCGGCGAATCGGGACGCTTGCCGGAATCCCTGCGAATGGCTTTGCAGAGATTCAGCGAGAGGAACCTCGCGTGGTTGGAAGCCGCCTTCCGGGCCGAGCACCACGATTGGTCCGAGCAACGATGCCGTGAGTCGGCGATGATCCTCTTTTCCGCTCTCGAGGGAGCGATGGCGTTTGCCGCCCTGCATGGAAATTCCGATCATCTGGCCGTGGTCAGTGATCGTCTGCAAGCGCTGATGGCGACGTGATGCGGATTCAGCCACAGGAATTCTCTAAGGAATGCTCCTGCCGCGCGTCTATTCGTTGAGTTGATGAAGCGCCGAACAACCTCGATGAAATGGGCGCCCATGAGTTTGCCGATCGCTCTCCTGGCGATTTTCACCGGTGGATCCATGGCGCAAGACAAGCAGTTGCAAAGTGATGCCGCACTGCCGGAGCTGGTCGCAGCCCTGAAGAGCAGTGACTTCAACACGCGCATGCGGGCTGTGGATTTCATCGGGTATCGCAAGGAAGCCGCCCGGGAAGCGGTGCCCGCCCTTGTCGATGCGTTGCGGGATTACCACATGCGGGAATCGGCGCTTCACGCTCTCAAGGCGATTGGCCCAGCTGCATCCGAGGCCATCCCCGCATTGTACGACGCCCTCACCGCCTACCCCAAACAGCCGGCCACTTCCTGGATCGCTGCCGATGCCATGGCCAGCGTGGGTGAGGCCGCGATTCCCACGCTAGTCCAGGGAATTGCGAGCAACGATTTGCGTCGACAGCTCTGGTGCACCGCCGCTCTCGCGAAAATGGAAGGGCCCGAGTCAGTCCATTTTCGAACCCTGGCGGCATTGCTCTCGAGCCCGGATAAGAAGACCGCGCTGGTGGCGGCCAGAGCCCTGACAATGATCGGAGCGCCGTCCAAGATCGTACTCACGCAAATCATCGCCTCGATGGACAATCCGGTGGCGCCGAGGACGGATTTGGCGATATTGTTAGCGCAGTTTGGGAAAGATGCCAGTCCAGCCATCCCCCGATTGGTCCATTATCTTGACGATCCGGATCCCATGACGCGACAACGAACTGCCTATGCGCTCTCGGAGATTGGGGGAGCGGCGGTGGCTCCCGCGAAGGCCGGGCTGATTCGCATGTTGTCGGAAGAGCAGGCTTATGTCCGTGAGAATGCGGCGGTGGCGCTGGGCAGCATCGGGGATTCCGCGGACGACTCCATTCCCCATCTCATCAAGCGGCTTGGGGACGAGAACGAACACGTGCGTGCGGCCTCCGTCGCCGCTCTCGGCAAGATCAAGGTGGAAGACCCTGTGGTGTTGGAGGCGCTCAAGAAAGCCATGGCGGATCCCAGTGGACGCGTCCGCAGCACGGCCGCGCCTTTGTTTGCAGAACACGCTCCAATCAATGAGGAAACGATTCAGTGGTTCGTCGAGGCGAGCGAGGACAACTGGAAAGGCGTACTCGACGCCTGCGAGGAGTTCTTTGGGCGGCTGGGCCCGGATCAGCACAAGTTGATTCCGGAAAAGTTTCGGAGCCCGAACCGGCGATAGTCGGATTGACGTTTCGATTAGGGGAAACCTGGCAGAAATCCAGGCAATTGGATTGATCTTTACCCGGGAGTTGGAGTAGATGGCAGCGAACCCAAAGATGATCATCATTCATGACACGGCTCACTGTTCTCTACGGCCATCCTGAGGATCCGGCGGCATTTGATCGCTACTACCGCGATGTCCACATCCCCATCGCCAAGAAGATGAAGGGTTTGAAGGGGTGGACGATCGGCAAGTGCGAATCGGCGACGCCGGGCGAGCCTGCGCTTTACTACATGATTGTTGGATTGTATGCGGACTCGCGGGAAGCCATTGAAACGATTCTGGAGACACCGGAAGGACGTGCGACGGTAGCCGACGTGGGCAATTTCGCCACGGGCGGGGTTCAGTTTCTCTACGACGAGGAGGAAGTGCTCATTCCCTACGGTCTTGAGTGAATGATAGATCGATTGATTGATAGATCGATCGCGAACGGCCGAATCCCGTTCCCCGGGAATCGATCCTTAATGGTTTTGCATTGCCACCTCGGGCGACGGTTGCCAAAATGATGCATGCCTTCCGCACGGTATAGGCGCCACCGCGTCTCGGGTCTTGTCAGCCTCTGTGCGGGCTGCCTTTGTCTTCTTGCGTCTTCGGTTGAGGCTAGCGAACTCGACTTTGGTCAGCTGCCCATTTCGTTTGAGGCCAATCGAGGGCAAACGGATGCTCGGGTCGAGTTTCTCCGGCGAGGTGCGGATCATGCGCTTTTCTTTACCAAGACGGGCGTCGTCATCCGATTGGTCTATCGCGTGGTGGGCCACTCCGAAGTGCTTTCCATGACGGACGGGGCATTCCAGACCGAGCGCAGGAATCTGAGGGACCTCTTTGTCTCAAAGCTGAACGCAGCAGGCTCCGAGCTCATCTACTCGACCCTGATCGGCGGATTTGGAAATGACAGAGCCTTCAGCTGTGCCTTGGGACCTAACAACGAACTCGCCTTTGTTGGTGGGACCGGTCCGGACCTATCGGCTGCAATTCAGTCCGACGCTGAATCCTGCCACGTGGCAAGAGATCGAGGTTTTCTCGGGCATCTCGGGGGCGATCACGCATTCGATTCAAGGCAATGACCGGTCGGGATTCTATCGTGTCTCGACCGAATAGGAATTGCTTGAGAAGCAGGACGGGTGCCGGCATTCTCGATCACATTAATCGATTTCAAAGGCACAGGCCCTAACCAATGGAAATCTACGCCCTGGCAGCAGTCATTCTGGGAATTAGCGCACTGGCGAGTGTGTTCAATGCCAAGGTGCTTCGCCTGCCCGAGACCATCGGGTTGATGGCTACCGGATTGATTGGGAGCACGGGGCTCTTGCTCTTCGGCCTGGCCTTTCCCGGAGTGGTCGCCGGTTTTTGCCACCAGGTCGCCGCCTTTGACTTTAGCGGTTTCGTTCTCGAGTTTGCGCTCGGATTTCTCATCTTTGCCGGTGCCTTTGCCGCAGATGCTGAGGCCATGGAGCGAGATCGCTGGCCCATCCTCATTTTTGCCACGTTGGGCATTGTATTATCGACCTTCGTCGTCGGCTTTCTCACCTACGCGATCGTATCATTGTTGGGGCTGCAGGGCATTCTCTTGATCCACTGTCTTCTGTTCGGCGCTTTGATCTCGCCGACGGATCCCATCGCGGTGCTCGCCATTTTGAAAGGCTCTGCGGTTCCGCAGTCGCTCCAAGCCGACATCGCCGGTGAAAGCCTGCTCAATGACGGAGTCGCGGTCGTGGTGTTTCTGACCATCCTGCAGTTGGCGCCGGGAAACGATCCTGTCGGCGCTGCTGAACACCAACCGGGAATTCTGTCCATCCTCCATCTCTTCGGCCGTGAAGTCCTCGGTGGTGCTCTGCTCGGAGCGGTGTTTGGCTGGATTGGAACGCGTCTCATTCTCATCACGCGGGCTCCGGCGGTGGACATCCTGATTTCACTGGCAACGGTCATGGGTTGTTATGCCCTGGCTTGGAGGTGGCACGTTTCCGGTCCTCTGGCCTTGGTCGTCACTGGTCTCATGTTTGGCCAGGTCCTCAGCGCGTCAGAGACGGATTCCTCGGAAAGGCTCCACCTCGATTTTTTCTGGGATGGAATCGATCACGTTCTGAATGCCGTGCTCTTCACCCTCATGGGGATGGTCTTGTTGGGGCTTGCGGAAAACTTCGAGCTTCATTTTCTCACTGCAGGGGTACTCGCCATTCCGGCAGTACTGCTCGCGAGAGTCATTTCGGTGGGTTCACTCATGCTCCTGACAAAATTGCGGTGCGGCGATCCGATATCCACCGTCTCGATTCTTACCTGGGGAGGCCTGCGCGGAGGCATTTCGATCGCACTGGCGCTATCAATCAGCGACGAGCACTCGCGCAATCTCATTTTGCACATGACTTATGTCGTCGTCGCGTTTTCGATCCTGGTACAAGGAACGACCATTGGTGCACTGGTCAAGCGGCTCATGCCGGAAGAGAACCGCGGCTCCTGATGATGTTCGAATGGTTCGAACCAAGCAGCCTCGAAACGTCAAATCGCAAGAATCGTCAAGCAAAGGCATACGCTGCAAGGTAGGCTGCCGGATCGACAAGCTCGACGAAGGAGGAATTCGAACAAACAAAAGCAATCATCAAGACGCCAACCTATTCTACCCCTCATGGCCCTCCTGGATGACATGATTCCGCTTCTGATCGAGATTCAGTCGAACTTGGCTCAGGATCTCGATCTGGAGACGCTGGCCCGTCGATTTGGATATTCCCCCTTTCACTTTCAGCGCGTGTTCAAGGAAGCGGTCGGGGAGACGCCGTGGCAGTACGTCCACCGCCTTCGTCTGGAGAAAGCGGCCTACCTCTTGCTCATCACCGGTGATAGCATCCTCGACATCAGTCTCGTTGTGGGGTTCCGCAATCACGAGACCTTCTCGCGCGCTTTCCGCAAGGCTTTTGGCTGCGCACCCAGTGAGTATCGGAAAGAGGGGCGGCGGGAGCAGCGCCAACGCATCGAGCGGAATCGTGATTTTCGCGGCCGGAGCTGCACTCTCTCTGAGGTGCGTTTCGAATCGCTGCGTCCCATGACGCTTCTTTGTATCCGAACCGTGGGCGACTACTGGAAGATCCCGCGATCCTTCTCCAATGAGGATCGACTTTGGAGCCGCCTGGTTTCATGGACCTATGAGCGGGGGATTGCCTCCCAGGGGCTACCGATCGGCCTCTATCATGATGATCCTACGGTGACGCCCCCGGCGGCTCAGCGATGCGACGCCTGTATCCCTATCGGGCCCACCGCCGTGCCCGGTGGGCGAGGCTTGCGGTGCCTGGATTTCGCGGGAGGCGGCTACGGGGTGATCGAGCACACGGGTCCGGCTTCGACGATTGATCAGGCTTTTCGCCGTCTTGCGGACGCCATCCGGATTTCCCCTCGCTACACTTTTCGCGATGGACCCGCCGTCGAGATTGAGCGGGATACATTGGTCGGCGCTGAGGCCGCCATCCATCACACGGATATCTATCTACCTGTTTCGACCGTGTGAAAGAAATGTCATGCAAACCAAACTGAGAAACATCCCCAATTCATGATCCGAGAACGCCGAGAAATCACTGTGCAGCAGCCGCGCGAAACCGTCTTTGAGTTTCTCAACGATGAGGAAAAACTCTCGTCCTGGGTGAACGGCATTGTTTCCATCACGCCTATCGGGGCCATCGAGGAGGGACTCGGGGCCCGCGCCAAGATCGTGATCAACGTGCCAACCGAGATGGAGTTCGAATCCACCGTCACCGCATGGGATCCGCCACGCCGATTCGCTTGGTCCGTTGAGATGAAGGAGATGGCGAGCACACAGACCTATACTCTGGAAGACCTGGGCGATAGGAGGACGAAGATCCTCCTTGAGGTGGAACACCAGTTGAAGGGATTTGTCATGAGGTGTCTCTCGCCATTGATCCGTATGACACTCAAGAGAGAACGTGCCAAGGAGATGGAACGGTTGAGAACGGTGCTCGACGCGCTACCGCAGTCTTAGTTAGGCCCACATTCTTGGAATGGACTCCCGCAATAGGGGCGGGCAGACCTTCCAAAATGGGACACGCATCGTGCGGACAGGAGTGTCCGCACGACTTGGCTCGGCTTATCTGGAAGCGAGAAAGGAGCACTAACGCAAGGCTGAACTCACTCGGCGTCGCAGTTGGGGAAGGAGTTGCTCTTCAAACCAGGGATTCCTCGAGAGCCAGGGCCGATTCCTTGGAGACGGGTGTGGCAAGGGGAAATAATCTGGGAGAAACCTGTCAAAATTTCTCACATTTTCCGTGAGGTTTTCGCAGGCGGAATCGCCGAGGTAGCGATCCTGGGCGTGGCGGCCGATGAGGATCGTGAGCTGGACGTTTCTCAAGTGGCGAAGGATCAGTTCATGCCACTGGGGCGCGCACTCAGGCCTGGGGACCAGGTCGCCGGATTTTCCTTTGCCAGGGAAACAGAAGCCCATGGGAACGAAGGCAAACAGTCGGTTATTGTAGAAGGATTCCTCGGAGACGGAGAGCCAGCTCCGGAGAAGCCTGCCGCTGGCGTCCTGCCAGGGAACTCCCGATTCATGCACGGCGCGGCCGGGCGCTTGGCCAATGATGAGAATGCGCGAACACGCCCGCCACGATGTTACTGGGCGAGGATCGTGCGGCAATGCCTTGGCACAGATCGTGCAGGCGGCAATCTGCTGCTTCAGTTCGGAGGCCGTCACTCTCATCTTCAGGGCGTTTCCTATCTCATCCTATGGTCCTGCCGCGCCTTGGCCGAGGCATGCGGCGTGCCGGCCAGGGCGACGGGCTGCTCGTCCTCGCATTTGGCGTAGAGTATAAGGGCTAATCCTTCCACCTGCAAGGCTGCTCGGCATCGGATTCGGATTGATAGCATGGGCGCTAGTGACTTGTGGTTCTGCCTTGACGCCGGTGACGGTTTCCAGGCATGCTTGTTCCCAGTGGTTGGTCTCGAACTGAGCCTGACCGGAAATTTGCGCGTTATGAAAGATCCCCGGGCACGTGATATCCGAAACTTTGCCGTCGTTGGTCACGGTTCGGCGGGGAAGACCACTCTAAGTGAGGCCTTGCTCGCCACCAGCGGAGCGATCAACCG